>NZ_JARBEA010000018.1 GCF_028863945.1 Jeotgalibaca caeni
ATTACCAGACGCCACTAGAAGTGTTTTTGAGTTACCTAGACGAATCTACTTTGTCTAGCTTAAATTGACAAATCAAAAAACAAAAAAACTTTTTGATTGTTTTGCTAAAACAAAACAGTTCAAAAAGTTTTTATTTAACAGGTGTAATAGTCTTCATATAAGCAAGAGCGTTTGCTGCCAAGGTTCTTCCTTCCTTGATGGCATTATGCATCCCGTAACCATGATATCCATTCCCACCGATAAAAATGCCTCGTTTGCTGAAGCTATTCTTAAAGCGTTCTTCGTTTTGGACCATCGCTTCTCTTGCTTCTTTTGTTACATGCGGAGTCGCTTGTTGCCAACGGAATACAGAAGCAGAATGGTACGATTCTCTTAGTCCCAGAATTTCTTCCAGCTCTTGTTCAATGATTGGTAAAATGGCCTCATCCGGCAATTGGATGAGCATATCTTCTTGTCTTCTTCCAACTTCTACTAACAAGTAATCATATTTCGCATCGGCTAGCGATTCCCATTTGCGGTTCAAAAAGGTAGCTTTACTAATATGGAACACACTACGTTTAGGAATCACAAACCCAAAGCCAGACGGATAGCGGGTAATTGCACCTTTCGGAAATTGGAATAGGATTGTTCCCATATCAGAATTAGAAGTCACGGGCAACAGCCCAGACCCTCGTTTCCCTTCCTTCATAATATGGGTAAGTTCTGATATCGACACCGTAGAAATGATGCTACCGACTCGAATCTCATCTTCTTTGTTCAATTCCAGCGATAATACGCCCTGTTCTAAACGCGAAACATCCGTTAACTGCCGATTTGTTTCCACATGATCGCCAACAAACTCCAGCAAACGATGAACCAGAGTTGCCATACCTCCGACCAGTGTATATTCCTGCCCCGATCGATCCATCAATCTTTCTCGTTCGGCAACGTCCACTTTCCTAGCTGTCCCCTTTTCAAATAAAGACAAAAGGTTTGGATCAAAAAAAGGTGGCGCACATAATTCCATAGAACCATAAATGTTTTCTGGATAATGTGGGAGAGCGATGAGATTGCTTATTTCGGAACAAAAACGTAAATCTAAGAATTCTTTTGTAGTTAATTGTTTCTTCTCACAAGAACGAGCTTGATTGGATGAGTAATTAAACAAGGCTCTTAACTTGTCCCCGGTAGATAACTCTTTGTCGTAAAAAAGATCGACAATCCGCAGAGGAATTCCGTGATAGGTCGGTTTATCTGAAGAAACAAATTCATGATTGCTGTAGCGGTCCAACTTCCCGCCTTGGCTGTACTGAATCTGATCTTCTAACCCCAGCTCCGCCAGGAAAGAACGCTCGTCACCTCTACGCAGGTCGAAACTACTCGCACCCACATCAACTGGACCGTCTTCTGTCTGAAACGTTCGAATCATTCCGCCAGAAAAACTCATTCGCTCTAGAACGACAAAGTCGAATGGTAAGTTTTCTTTCATAATTGCTTTTTTTATCTCATAAGCAGCAACAAGACCACTCAAGCCACCGCCGACAATCGCAATCCTCTTCTTTGCACGTTCCATTTTTACACCTTCTTCATCTATCCGTTCGACAGATAGCTTCTTTACCTAATCATATACTAGTCCTACCAATAAAACTGTGAACAGTTTATGACAAATATTGACAAAACGTTTACAAAACAAGTCAAATTAGATGACAAAAAAAAGACCATGACACGAGTCACAGTCTTCCTCTATCAAACAATTATTGGTTCAAAGCTGCTTTAGCTTGTTCTGCGATTGCAGTGAAAGCTGCTGGATCTGTAACAGCTAGGTCAGCAAGCATCTTACGGTTCATTTCATTTCCAGAAACTTTCATACCGTGGATCAATTTGCTGTAGCTCAAACCGTTCATGCGTGCTGCAGCGTTGATACGTGCAATCCACAATTTACGGAAGTTACGTTTCTTTTGACGACGGTCTCTGTATGCGTACATATTAGATTTCATCACTTGTTGTTTTGCTACTTTGAATAATTTATGTTTTGCTCCATAATAGCCTTTCGCCAATTTTAAGACTTTTTTACGGCGACGGCGCGTTACTGTTCCACCTTTAACACGTGGCATGGTAATTCCTCCTTATGAGAACACTCTGTTCTCTTCTAATTTCATTGTAAATCGATTATTTCATTTGTGAAAGTTGTTGGCTGATACGTTTCATGTCAGAAACATGAACCATTGAGCCATGACGCAGTTGACGTCTTTGTTTCTTTGTTTTTCCATGGAATCTGTGGCTAGTAAACGCACGGAAACGTTTCAATCCGCCATTACCAGTTCTCTTGAAGCGTTTCGCAGAGCCGCGGTGTGTTTTTTGTTTTGGCATTAGTCTTTCCTCCTAAATAAATCGTTACTTGTCAGTTTTTGGAGCCAGCATCAAGAACATGCTTCTGCCGTCCATACGTGGATGGGTCTCAATCGAAGAAATATCTGAAAGTTCAGATGCAAGGCGATCCAGGACTTTCTGTCCAATTTCTTTATGGGTGATTGCACGACCACGGAAGCGGATCGAAGCTTTCAATTTATCGCCGTTTTCCAAAAACTTACGTGCACTACGTAATTTTGTTTGGAAATCATTCTCATCGATGGAAGGACTTAAGCGCACTTCTTTGATGTTGACCACTTTTTGGTTCTTACGGACTTCCCGCTCACGTTTTTGTTGCTCGAAACGGTACTTTCCGTAGTCCATAATACGGGCTACTGGCGGATTAGCATTTGGCGATACTAACACGAGATCCAAGTTTTCTGCTTCAGCTAAGCGTATAGCATCTACTTTCGTTTTAACTCCGATTTGTTCACCATTGCTCCCGATTACTCGAATTTCGCGTGCTCGGATTCCGTCGTTTACCATCATATCTTTAGCTATGGTCATTCACCTCCATGATTTTTGCGAGAAAAGCGCAGAAAAATAGGCGGATACCTAAGTACCCGCCTACAATAATCACAGTAATTCCTACTGCAACGAATGTGTACATATCTAGCCCAAGGACATATAGGTCAACTTAGGCGAGAAGCGGGTGCTTCTGCTTTGAATTTCTCAACTATCATATTGTACTACGTATTTCCTTCAATGTCAAATACTTTCGTATGACTTCCACAATCAAGAATTATACGTTGCTTGTTCAAAAATAGCAACCCTTTTTTATGTGCGGCAAAAGAATGCCCCCACAGTTCGGCTAAGTGAGACTACTGAACACATCCTACTTGTCCGAACTTATTCTTGTTCGGCCAAGTGAGACTGGAAAAGGTGCTTCACTTGGTCGAACTGCTATTTGAAAAAAACAGGAAAAATGAAAGAGTACACTCCCATTTTCCCTGTCTTCTATTTGTCATTATCTTTCCAGTGCAGTCAAGGTAATGTCTGCCACAGCTTTTGCAGCTACGAGCAAGGCTTTTTCATTGATATCAAATTTCGGATTGTGATTCATGAAATACTCGTCTGCATCTGGCTTCGCTCCGACATTCATGAATGAACCAGGAATTTTGAGCAAGTATTGGCCGAAGTCTTCTGCCCCATTATTTGGCGGCGCCGACACAACATTCGTTAGATAGTTGCCAACTCCTTTTTCTTGCAAAGCTTTGGCTGCTTTCTCTGTTTGTTCCGGGTGATTGTAAACCGGCGGATAGTCCCAGTGGTATTCGAATTCTGTTGTAACGCCAAAGGACTCTTCCAAGCCGCGTGCCAACTTGCGCATCTCTTCTTCAATCTTCTTGCCGACTTCAATGTCCATGTAACGAGCGTCTCCTTGGATAATCAAATTATCCTTGATTACATTCGTTGCACCCATGCCTTCAAAAGAACCAACCGTCACAACAGCCATATCGAAAGGATCGATCCGGCGTGACACGATGGTTTGCAAGTTCATCACATAAGAAGCAGCTGCTACGATTGCATCGTTACTCAAATGCGGCATAGAACCATGCCCGCCGTTGCCTTGAATTTTTAATTTGAATTCACTGCATCCAGCATACGCCCAACCATTCGCATATTGAATCTCGCCTACTTCGAAGCTTGGATAAAAATGGATTCCATAAATTTCATCCACATCATCCAACTCACCGGAGTCAACCATACTTTTCGCGCCGCCAGGTCCTAATTCTTCTGCGTTTTGATGGACAATCTTGACTGTCCCTGCCCATTCGTCTTTTAACTGAATCAAGCAGTCCGCTAGAATCATTAAATAGGCTGTGTGCCCATCATGTCCGCACGCATGCATCACGCCCGGATTCTTGGAAGCAAACGGCAAGCCGGTCGCTTCTTCGATTGGCAGGGCATCAAAGTCAGCCCGCAAGGCGACCGTACGACCTGGTTTACTTCCTTTGATGGTTACGATTATTCCGTACCCATTTCCGACGTTGCGCTTTACTTCAACGTCTTTTCCAGCGTAGAATTCAGCAATCGTATCTGCTGTTTGTTTTTCTTCAAATGAAATTTCAGGATTCTCATGGAAATGACGGCGCAGTGCAATCATTTCCTCTTCCCGTTCACTCAGTAGCTGCATTAATTGCTCACGCACCATAATTTCCCACCTTTTACTTAAAGTTTTTAATTTCGTCTTCTACTGCATTCAAGTATGCTTCAACGGACATCGATTCCATTTCTTTTGAGCCGTAGCGGCGAACCGTTACAGTTCCTTCTTCGACCTCTTTGTCACCAATTACGATTTGATAGGGAATTTTTTGAGTTTGAGAAGCACGAATCTTGTAACCCATTTTCTCATTGCGGTCGTCTACCTCTACGCGCATGCCCAAGCGTTCCATTTGTGCTTTCAATTCATACGCACGGTCAGCATGTAAATCAAGGCGGACTGGAATAATTGTCGCTTGTACAGGAGCCAACCAAGTTGGGAATGCTCCTTTATACTCTTCAATTAAGTATGCCACAAAACGTTCCATTGTTGAAAGAACGCCTCGGTGGATAACGACTGGACGATGTGTATTTTCGCCGTCTTCCCCTACATACGTTAAGTCAAAGCGTTCTGGCAATAGGAAGTCTAACTGAATGGTAGACATTGTTTCTTCGATTCCAATCGCTGTCTTGAATTGGATATCCAATTTTGGACCGTAGAAAGCTGCTTCGCCTGTTGCTTCGTAGTAGTCAAATCCCATGTCATCCATCGCTTCTTTCAACATGGATTCTGCTTTTTCCCACATCTCATCGTCATCAAAGTACTTCTCTTTGTCTGCTGGATCACGGTAGCTCAAACGGAAACGGTAGTCGGTAATGTGGAAGTCTTTGTAAACAGCCAACACCAACTCCAACGTACGTTTGAATTCGTCCTTGATTTGGTCTGGGCGAACAAATACGTGTGCGTCATTCAACGTCATCTCACGTACTCGTTGCAAACCGGATAGTGCTCCACTCTTTTCATAACGGTGCATCATTCCAAGTTCCGCAATCCGGATTGGCAATTCACGGTAGCTATGCAGATCGTTTTTGTAAATCATCATGTGGTGTGGACAGTTCATTGGACGAAGTACCAGCATTTCTCCATCGCCCAAGTCCATTGGTGGATACATATCTTCATGATAGTGATCCCAGTGACCAGATGTTTTGTAGAAGTCTACGTTTGCCATGATTGGCGTATAAACGTGTTGATAGCCAAGGCTTGTTTCTTTATCTACGATATAACGCTCGATTGTACGGCGAATGGTTGCGCCTTTTGGCAACCAGAATGGCAAGCCGGAACCAACTTCTGGAGAAACCATGAACAAGTCTAGTTCTTTTCCAAGTTTGCGGTGATCGCGTTGCTTCGCTTCTTCACGCATTTTTAGGAATTCGCTCAAGTCTTTCTTGTTGAAGAAAGCTGTCCCGTATACCCGTTGCATCATTTTATTGTCAGAATTTCCTCTCCAATAAGCACCTGCCAGGGATAATAGTTTTACAACCTGAATTTTCCCAGTAGAAGGAACGTGAATGCCACGGCACAAGTCTGTGAAATCTTCTTGTGTGTAAACCGTGATGACTTCATCTTCAGGAAGTTCGTTGATCAGTTCTGTTTTGTACGGGTCATTCTTGAAAATTTCCAGCGCTTCTGCACGTGTTACTTCATCACGGACAATTGGATAGTTGGCACGGATGATGTTTTGCATTTCTGCTTCTACAAGCGGTAATTGCTCTTCCGTCAATTGTTGTGCCATGTCCGTGTCATAGTAGAATCCTGTTTCAATTGCTGGGCCCACTCCGAAATGAATACCAGGGAATAGACGTGTTAATGCATGGGCCAATAAATGCGCCGATGAGTGGCGTAAAATGCCTAATGCATCTTCGTGATCAGCTGTTACGATTTCTAAACTTCCATCTTCTTCAAGCGGCCGTGTGAAATCAACCAGCTCCCCATTAAATTTACCTGCTAGAGCTTTTTTGGCTAAACTATTGCTGATGCTTTTCGCAACTTCTTCAACAGTAATGCCTTGTTCAAAATTTTTGATCGCTCCATCTGGAAACGTGATTTGAATTTCTGCCATGTTTTTTACCTCCAATTTTATTTTTGAGAACAAAGGAAAAGTAAATCAGAACGCAAAAACGTCCCTCCTTAAATGCAACTGCACTTAAGAAGGGACGTTCAATCATTACGTGGTTCCACCCTACTTCAACTACTTGAAACAAGTAGTCCTTCAGACGCGTTAACGGGCGTACCCGGACACTGTTCACCAATGTCACTCGAAAGTGGTCCAGCCAAAAGGGCATTGAGATGTCACACCACCCATCTCTCGCTTGGAATGCTCGCTTCTTCTGTATGTCTTTCTCATTGTTTTCTCTTATGAATATGCTTATTAAACCACTAACCTCGCCAAAAGGCAAGAACTTATCAATCGAAGCGGCGGTTTTTCCCAGTTAAGGCAACTTCTTTCGCCAAGTACTTGATTCGTTCCATCAAACGCTTCGCTTTAATCGGTTCATCATCGCCGCGGTTTCCCATCCGCAAATGCTCCTCTAACTCACTGAAGTTAAAGTTGGAGGAGAAGAACGTCGGCAACTTCTCTTGCATCCGGTGCTGCAGGATAACACCCAATACTTCGTCTCGAATCCACGTGGAGTTTACTTCTGCACCAATATCATCCAGCATCAAAATTTCACTATTTTTCACCGCATTCAGCTTGTCTGAAACGGAACCGTCTGCAATGGCGGCCTTCATTTCCTGAGTGAAAGTTGGATAGTGCATCATCGTGATGACATGTCCGCGTTTCGATAACTCGTGAGCCATCGCACCTAGTAAATACGTTTTCCCTGTGCCAAAGGGACCATAGAGATAAAACCCTTGATGATAATCCTTCGGTGACTCTGTGTATTCATCCATAAATGCGTACGCCATCATCAATACGTTGTTGCGGTCCTGCGTCATGATGATTTTGTCCATCGTAGCGGTTCGGGCATCCTTTGAAATGTTCATGGCATTGATCCGACTTCTTAGTTCCCGCTCTTTTTCGCGTTGCACCGTTTCCGGTGTCGGCAAGTAAACAACATCAATGTACCCAGAGTTCAGCGCAAGTTTCGGTTCGTATCCCGGGTTCTGCCCTTGTTCTCCCCGTGCCAACTTGTTCTTCTCTTGTACAAATTCATAGAGCTTCGAATAGCTATTTTGAATCATCTCTTGAGAGATTTGGTCTTCCTCTTTTTTTAGGAAAAGCTGGACGTCTGGATCGTTTAGAACAGATTGGACCATTTCTTCATATTGTTTACGAATATCGGGTTGTTTCATATAGCGATTAAACCCTCTGCTGATGTGATCCATTATTCATCCCCTGCCTTTCCCTTTTCGCGGAATCGTTTCAATCGTTCCATAAATTCTTTTTGCATATCTTCTGACATCATCTCTTCTTCAACCGGTTGCTGTTCATCCTTTGCCCATTCCGGCAACTTCTCTACCTTGCGAACGACATTCTTCCCATAGTAGCGGTTCGCACGGTTTTCCTTGCGCTTTTCGGTTGCGGCTTTGACTTTTCCGACAAACATCTTGGTTTGTTCAATCGCTTGTTCTGGCGTTACCACTTCTGCTTGCATCCAGTTATCGGCCAATGTTTCCGCGAAATCCTTCCCAAGCTTGGAGTGGTCTTGAATAACCAAAGCATAATAAATCAAAATATTTAAAATAGCAGGAGTCAAGTTATACTGCTCCATCAATCGGTTCAGAAGCAGGCGTTCACTTTCGGTGACCTTTCCCTTTTTCTGTTTCTTAATATTGGTAATAAAGGCATACGGGGTGCGTTTTTCACTCAACAAAATCAGTTTCACTTCACTAGCTGAGTAGCCAGCTTGTTCCAGCTGTTTCTTCCGTTGTTCCTTTTCCTCTTCGGTACGTTGCTGTTGTACTTCTACCTTATCGGTTAACCTTCTGCCGGGGCGACCCGTATTGCCGTAAGACTCCGCAACCGTCTTCGTCAGTTCGTCTGCGTCGACCTTCCCCGTTTCCAGATTGGTTGCCCGAAGCAAATACTGCGACATCTCTACTTCATCAATGCCGTAGAGCTTATGGAGCACTTGGACGCTATGCTTCAATTCTTTGGTTAAGGCTTCCGGACTGAAAAATTCACGCTGCATCAAGTCCTTCAAGTAAGAAAAATTGAATCCATCTGCCTGAATGTTCGGTACGGTACCTTCTCCTGTCTTCACATAGGTACGGTTTCCATCCAGTTGCGCTTCATTCGGCTGATGTGCGGAAGGTGCGAAATGATACACATCCAAAAAGGACTTCGTAATTTCTTCCACATTCGTTTGATCCAACTTTTTGATGCTGAAGCGGTTCTGCAAGGTTGTATACTGCTTCTCCCCTACATGCTCCAATAACAACAATCGCAACAAGTCTTCTTTGAAAAACGCTTCGCTACTAAGCGGCGGTGCCGGTTGATACACGTATGACTTTTCCGGTTCTTGCTTCAAGTACGTATGCAGCAAACCGATCCCTTCCAAGCGAATCCGTGCCTGATAAAATTCAGGAATCCCCATCCCTAACAAGGTAAGGAGTTCGGCATGCAAAAGCTCTGGGCTCTGATACGATCCGTTTTCTACTTCTGCAAGAAGCGTCATATACAAACTATAAGCTTGGGGACCAATGATCGGTTGGTACAGCAAAGTCACTACATTTTTGTCGATGTCGGTAATAAATTGTGTTTTTTGAATGAGAAAGGAGTCCTTAGGGCTTAATTCTTTCCAAGGATAATTCATTCTTCATGACCTTCTTCTTCCGACGGTATCGGTTGTTCGATTGGTATTTTATTTTCTAATTTTCTCAGTTCATCCAGGAACGTTTTTCGGTCGGAAAACTGGCGGTACACACTAGCGAACCGAATATATGCGACATCATCCAAATCGGCTAATTTGTCCATAACATATTCACCTATGACCATGCTGGAGATTTCATTCTCTCCGAGTGCACGTACTTCACGTTCTACTTCTGTGACCATTTCTTCTAATTGTTCCAGGGCGATCGGCCGTTTCTCACAAGAGCGGATCAACCCGCGCAACAATTTCTCACGGCTGAATTCTTCACGCGTTCCATTTTTCTTGATCACTAATAGCGGTGATTGTTCGATGCGCTCAAAAGTCGTGAAGCGATAATGGCACTCTTCACATTCTCTGCGGCGCCGAATGGATTGATTTGCTTCTACGGGGCGGCTGTCCACTACCTTTGTTCCATGGTGATGACACTTGGGACATTGCATGTATTCTACCCCTTTCTTCTTATTTTCTTCTGTAAGTATACCATATCTAGAGGGTGAATTTACCCAGTTTCAAGAGGGTCATTGGCTTTTTTTAACTTTTTCTAACCATTTATCCACTTGACGGTAGGTTGTCTCCAAGTCAAAACTGTTATCAATGACATCGTCTGCTTGTCGTATTTTTTCTGCGAGGGGCATTTGACTGTCCATTCGTTGCTTCGCTTCTTCTTCGCTGAGTTGGTTTCGTCTCATCAACCGCTCCAACTGAATCTTTTCATCCGCAGCGACAACCAAGATATGATCATACTGCCGTTTTACTTTCGTTTCAAAAAGAAGCGGAACATCGAAAACAATCAAAGGGACCTGCTCCTTCTCCAAGCGTTCCCGCTCCTCGTCCATCCACTGATAAATAGCAGGATGGAGCAATTCATTTAGGAGCTGCTGCTTTTCTTTGTCAGAAAAAACAATAGCGCCTAACTTCTTCCGGTCTAGGGAACCATCTGGCAGTAAAATAGATGTACCGAAATGTTTCACCAACTTCTGCAGCCCCGGCGTCCCTACTTCTACCACGTACCGAGCAGCCTTGTCCCCATCGATAATGGGAATCCCCTTGGCAGCCAGGTATTTCGAAACAGTCGACTTTCCCGTGGCAATGCCGCCGGTTAACCCTACGAGAATACTCATTTCTTTGGCCCCACTTTTATTATCTCACCCGAATAGCGTTGGCAATTGGGGCAAAAGTGCGTGCCACGTTGGGCAACTTTTATTTTCTCAATCGGCGTTCCGCAACGAGGACACGGTTCGTTCTTTTTACCGTATACGTTTAACTTTACTTGGAAGCTTCCCTTCTCGCCGGTACTATTCACATAACTCCGAACCGTGGTGCCGCCTAACTCTACCGCCTTCTGAATCACTTCAATAATGGCCGCATGAAGCTCGCCGGTTTCTTTTTCATTCAATTGATTGGCTGGTTTCAAGGGATTTACCTTTGCCAGGAAAAGTGATTCATCGGCATAAATATTCCCCACACCCGCCACGATGGTTTGATCTAAGATAACCGGTTTGATGGCACGGCTTGTTTTAGCTAGCTTCTGATGAAAGTTGTTTACTTGGAACTGTTTGGCAATCGGTTCTGGACCAAGTTTCCGGATCGGTTCGTAATCCATTCGTTTGTCGATTGGCAGCAAGGTAAAACGGCCAAACTTGCGGACATCCAGATAGCGTAAATCTCTTCGGTCACTCAGATGAAAGACCACATGTGTATGTTTCTTGTATGGTTCTTCTTGGGAAACAACTTCATACTTTCCTTCCATCCTTAAATGCGAGACCATCGCCCAATGATCCATCAAGAAGATTAAGTATTTCCCTCTTCGTTCGATGGTGTGAATTTGTTCTCCCACCAGTACTTCCTTAAACTTCTCGGAGGAAAAAGGCGGTGTAATCATCTTATTCCAAAAAACATCCACACTCGTAATGACCGCTCCACTAACAAGCTGGTTTAGGCCGCGGCGAACGGTTTCCACTTCGGGCAATTCTGGCATAGATAAATCCTCCTTTTCTACTAAATAGGCGCAAAGATCACTCAAACGCTCTCTTTCAACGTTTGAGTGACCCTGTATTATTTTGCTTCGTACCAGTTGTCTCCAAAATTGCTGTCGACTTCTAATGGAACGGATAGTTCTACCGCATTTTCCATCATTTCCGGCACTAATTTTTCTAATAGAGGCACTTCCTCAGCAGGACACTCGAAAATTAATTCGTCATGTACTTGGAGCAGCATTTTCGCTTTTAGGTTTTGTTCTTTCAAGGCTTTCTGCATCCGAATCATCGCTACTTTCAAAATATCTGCCGCGGTACCTTGGATAGGCGAGTTGATCGCAGTCCGTTCCGCAAAAGAGCGCAAGTTAAAGTTGCGACTATTAATATCAGGCAAATAACGACGACGATGGTACAAGGTTTCTACAAACCCTTTTTCACGTGCTTCTACCACAATGTCTTCCATGAATTGCTTAATTCCTGGATATTTTTCAAAGTAGCGGTCAATAAAGTCTTTGGCTTTATTACGGGTAATTCCTAAGTTCTGGGACAGACCATAATCACTAATTCCATAAACAATTCCAAAGTTTACTGCCTTCGCCTGACGTCTGACGTTTGACGTTACCGAAGCTTCATCCGCAATACCAAATACCCGCATGGCCGTTGAAGTATGGATGTCTTGGCCTTCGATAAACGCTGCTTGCATGTGCTCGTCTTTCGAAATGTGAGCCAACACGCGCAGTTCAATCTGCGAATAGTCGGAAGCAAAAATCTTCCAGCTTGGTTGGGACGGTACAAAGGCTTGACGGATTTTCCGTCCTTCTTCCATACGAATCGGAATGTTTTGCAGATTCGGGTCATTTGAACTTAAGCGTCCCGTTTGCGTAAGTGTTTGCGTATAGATGGTGTGCACTTTTCCGGTTTCTGGCTTAATGAACTTGAGCAGCCCTTCCACGTAGGTGGACTGAAGCTTGGCCAACTGACGGTAATCCAGAATCATCTGGGCAATCGGTGCTGTCTCGCTTAACTTCTCCAGCACATCTACCGCAGTCGAATAGCCAGTCTTTGTTTTCTTAATTGGCGGAAGTCCCATCTTCTCAAACAAGATTACGCTTAGTTGTTTGGGTGAGTTAATGTTGAACGCTTCGCCTGCTTCAGCGTGGATTTGTTTTTCAATTTCTTCTAATCGTTGCGAGAATTCAATCTTCATTTTTTCCAATCGTTCTGGTTCTACTCGGATACCGGCGATTTCCATGTCTGCCAAAATGATGGCAAGTGGAAGTTCCATGTCATAGTACAACTCATGTTGGTTGTTTTTTTCTAATTCTTCATTCAGAGTTGGCATGAGTTGATGAATGGCTGCTACTTTGCGAGCAAGATGCTCATAGACCACATTCCAATCTGCCGGCACGGCGGTTTTCGCCCCTTTGCCATAAATCGTCTCATCAAAGGAAACTTCCTGATGGCCGTACTCTTGTGCCACGGCTGCTACATCTCGACCGCTGTCTTTGGTATTAATGATATAGGACGCCAACAGCATATCAAAGTCAATTCCAGCTAACTCGACTCCTGCGTAATGCAACATAACCTTCGTTCGCTTCGCGTCATAGACCTGTTTTTTCATTGAAGCGTCTTCTGCCCATTTTTTGAACGCTTCACTCTGCAAGGCAACTTCTGGTTTAGCGGTATAAATGTGTGTGCCGTTGCCCCAGCTGAGCGCTACAATCTTACCAAAGTGATAGTTATTTTCGAGCATCTCCACATACAAAGCCATCTCATCGCTGAAGTGCTCGGCTTTGATCTCATCAAGAGCGGTAAACGTGATGTCAGCAAATGATTCCGATCGGTCTTCTTCTTCATAATTCAGGTCGCGCAAGAAGCTGTTGAAATTCATCTCGCGGTAAAAGGCGATTAACTCTTCTTCCTTTTTCTCCGCTATCGCTAGCTCCTCCAACGTCAATTCAATTGGTGTTTCCACATCGATAGTCGCCAATCTTTTACTTAAGAAGGCATTCTCTTTGTCTGTCACCAAGTTTTCTTTCATCTTGCTTTCTTTCATCGCATCAATTTGCTCATACAATTGCTCAATCGAACCGTATTCCTTGAGTAACTTCAAGGCTGTCTTCTCGCCAACCTTCCGGACACCTGGATAGTTGTCGGAAGAATCTCCCATTAATCCTTTTAAATCAATGATTTGGAGCGGATCAATTCCCATTTCCTCCCGAATCGATTCCGGCGTATACGACTTCAATTCTGAGACACCTTTGACGGTAATATCAACACGTGTTTGATCAGTTGCTAGCTGGGTTAAGTCCTTGTCTCCTGAAATAATGACCACATCAAAACCAGCTGCTTCTCCTTGGCGGCTCAAGGTTCCAATAATATCATCTGCTTCATAATTCGCCAGTTCATAACTCTTCACGCCCATTGCCGATAAGAGGACTTTGAAATACGGCCATTGTTCTGCTAGCTCAGCCGGCATAGACTGACGCCCGCCCTTATAGTCATCGTAAAATTCAGTACGGAACGTTGTTTTTCCAGCATCGAAGGCGACCAACATGTGTGTTGGATTTTCAGTTTCAAATAATGTATGAATGATTCGGTGGAATGCATAGAGAGCATTCGTATGAAGGCCGTTCTGATTTTGGAAACGGCTCAAGTCCAACAAGCCATAAAAGGAGCGGAACGCCAAACTGCTGCCATCTAGTAATAATAATTTCTTTTTCTCTGCCATTTGATCTAACCTACTCTCCTATTTCTTGGGGAATGACCAACGCTTCTGTCTGAGGTAATTCCATCTTCTCCGGTGCTTCCACAATTAACTCTGCTTCCACTAACCGTTCGCCCGACAAGATCATTCCTTCTACATAAATCGTCACCAATCCGCGGCGTTCATCGATTCGCTTCACAACAAAATCAAACGTCACCGTCATATGATGATAAATCGGTTCAACGATATTCACCGATAGATCGACCACGTTAGACCCCGGACCCGGCAAATACTTCGAGACATTGCTCGTTAAAATTCCCATGACCAATACCGGTGGCACGACAGGTTGTTTATACTTCGTAAGTTGTGAATAATCGTATTGCAAGTAGAGCGGGTTGTCATCATTTGTTAAACCTAAATAAAGTAAAATATCTCGTAATTCAAAAATTTCGGTAACGGTAAGAGAATCTCCTTCTTTTATTTCATCAATGGTTTTCCCAATTTTGATATCTTTTAGTGCCATGAGACCCTTCCCTTCTTTGTACATAAATCCGTACACATGTTTAGTTTCATTTTAGCAAAACCCAAGCGGGAATTAAAGGCGTACCCGTTTCAACCCTGATAAAAAAGGAAAACCCGGACTTTCCACAGGATGGAAAATTCGGGTTCTACTGGTTCTACTAGTTTACTCTTTTTACACTGTGGCTCAACAGTTCTTCATATGCTTGAGCGAATTTTTGGATATCGCCTGCGCCCATGAAAATTGCCACGGCATCATGATACTGCAATAAAGGAGAAACATTGTTCAAGGACAAGATTTCTGCCCCTTTTTCTACTTTAGCGGCCAAGTCTTCAATAGATACATTCCCACTCTGCTCACGAGCAGAAGTGAAAATATCACATAGATAAACAGCATCTGCTTGACTCAACGACTCCGCGAACTCACTCATTAACGCGATCGTTCTCGTAAAGGTGTGTGGTTGGAAGATAGCAATAATTTCTTTGTCTGGATACTTTTGCTTTGCGGCATCCAAGGTTGCTTTGATTTCTTGTGGATGATGCGCGTAGTCATCAATCACAATCATGTCTTCTACCGTTTTTTCTGTGAAGCGGCGTTTCACACCACGGAACGTCAATAGTTGCGCTTGAACGGCAGCTACATCTAGCCCTTCTAAGTAACAGAACGTAATGACTGCCAAGGAGTTCAAGATATTGTGCGTACCGTAAAATGGAATACTGAACGTACCGAACGCTTCCCCTTTAATCGTAACGGTAAAGGTGCTGCCAGCTGTTGTTTTCTCTACATCATGAACCACTACATCGTTCTCAGCGTCAAATCCATAGCGGTAAATTGGTTGTTCAGCTTTCAGGCGTCCCATGTATGGATCGTCTCCACATGCAATGATCGCTTTCCCAACTTGCTGTGAAAACTGTTCGAATGCTTGGAAGACATCGTTGATATCTTTATAGTAATCAGGATGGTCGAAGTCAATGTTCGTGATGATCGCATAATCCGGTGCATACGCCAAGAAATGACGGCGGTATTCACACGCTTCAAGAACAAAGAAGTCAGCGTCTTCGCGGCCAAAGCCCGTTCCGTCCCCAATCAAGTAACTCGTTGGCTCAATGCCGCCCAGTACATGCGAAAGAAGCCCTGTCGTACTGGTCTTCCCATGCGAACCGGTAATCGCAATACTCGTATAGTTTTTGATAAACTGGCCAATAAATTCATGATAGCGAATGACTTCTAGTCCTAATTCCTTCGCACGAACGATTTCTTCATGACTATCTGGGAATGCATTTCCGGCAATGATGACCATGCCGTCTTTAATGTTTGCTTCATCGAATGTATAAATTGAAATATTGGCATCGTCTAACCCTTGTTGTGTGAAAAAGTACGTATCCACGTCAGATCCCTGCACGTTGTACCCTTTTCCATTCAAGATAAGTGCCAAAGCGCTCATTCCTGAGCCTTTAATGCCGACAAAATGATAGATTTTTTCGTTATTCATTATCTTCCTCCACCTACTTCAAAAACAGCTGCTAGTAATGTCAGGTATGGTTCATTGGTTTATTTGTTATCGTTTCTTTTCTGCGTATCGATGATACGTCAAGAGAAAATTCCACCACGAAAGTATATCATGTTCCGCAAAAAAAACAAACAACTCTCAGTCAAAATAGGATCGATACCCGTTAGAATCCGGTTTCTCAGGGCGTTTACTCCTGTTTTCCCAATTATTTTGCAACTGTTCTTGTTCCATAATCCCCAATAGCGAACGATGTAAGGCTTTCTTTGGAGCGGGTCGTTTTACCGATTCGGTCACCAGAGCGGCCGGTTCTTCTGATGGAGGATTCAAGTCAATCAAAATCAAATCTTCGGTAGGGACATACAACTCCGATTTTAGCGTTTGATAATCAATCGGTTGATCTTTTTTCTTCGCTTCGTATGTACTCCATAAAGATGGAAACTCCGTTTGCTTAAATGGACGACGGCTTTGGTAAAACGTTCCGTTCAACTTCCAATTTTGCTGTTCTTGATACGCTTGCTTTTCTTTATTGAACCGTTTTTGTTCTTTAATGAAGTAACTTTTCTCAACGCCTGATCCCGTTTCCTTTGCTACAGGTTGACGTAATCCAGCCTTGTTTTGGCGCAAAAATGGAACAGAAGGAGTCGTATCCAGTATCTCATCCGCTACAAAAGAAGAGCTCTTGGGCGCACGATTCTCCGTTGTTTCATCGCTCTTAGTCAACAAGTAATTGGGAAAAGTTTTTGGTTTCTCAGGCTTTTTTCCTTTTGTCTGATCCAAAGCGTTCACTCCTTCCTTCCCATTTTTCGTTTATCCATGCTGGAAAAATGGTTTCCCTGTCTCGGTTGTTGCATCCAAAACAAGGATGCCTTTCTTGCCGGTTGGATTTTCCACTTGCAGTTCTTTTGCAGAGCAGATCATTCCATTGCTCGCTACCCCGCGCAATTCGCCTGGCCAAATAATCATTCCGTCTGGCATCACTGCACCTGGTTTCGCAACGACTACTTTTTGACCTGCTTTGATGTTGCTGGCACCGCAGACAATCTGCAATACTTCCCCATTGTCCACTTCTGTTTGCGTCACATTTAAGTGATCAGAATCTTCATGCGGCACACATTCTTTCACGTGTCCCACTACGAATTTCGGTGAGTAGTCAAACGTCAACGTATCTTCGAACCCTGCATCTTTGATCAGTTGATTCAGTTGCTCGACTTCCTCATCGGTTAACTGTACCGGTCCGGTCCCATTTGGGGTAAAGGTGCTTGAGATTTCAAACACGTTATAGCTGACCGTTTCATTGGTTTCTTTGTTGAAAATACGCGTTACATTCCCTTTTGACTCACTTGCTATTAAGTCACGCGAAAGTTCGCCACTCGTTAATAAAAGGGTATCCCCTACTGCGTGTTGATTATAAAAACTTAGCCACATATGCTTACTCCTTCAGAATGATTCATTAATTTTGGATGTTTTGTTTTACTTGTGTAAGGAAATCTTCAATCTCTTCTTGTGTCTTGCGGTCTTTGGAAACGAAACGGCCGACCACTTCATTTTCGTTGTATACGACAAAACTTGGAATTCCCATAATTCCTAGTTCTTGTGCGAAGCCGAGATGCTCATCACGGTCTACTTCAACAAAGGTAAAGTCGTTGAACGTTTCTTCTACTGCCGGCATGAACGGTTTGATGAAGGTACAGTCGCCGCACCACGTTGCAGTGAAGAGAAAGACAACTTTTTTGTGGCTCATTAATGTTGGAATTTCATTCGCATCGGTTAATTTTTTCATGATTGATTCCTCCTAGAATTAGTTTCGTTTCATAATGGTTTCGTATGTACTCTTATCAAGTGACTTCGCTACTTGAATCACCATTTCCTTGGCTGCAGCATAGTCGTCAATATGGAACATGGTTTGGTGTGTGTGGATGTAACGCGCACTCACGCCGATTACCGCACTTGGAACACCGTTGTTCATCGTATGTGCCGCACCTGCATCTGTACCGCCTTTTGAGACAAAGTATTGGTACGGAATGTTGTGCGTTTCAGCGGTATCCAACAAGAATTCACGCATTCCACGTAGAGTGATCATGCCGGGATCTTGGATTCGTAATAAGAATCCTTCGCCTAAATGGCCGAATGTGCCGGTTTTGGTCTGAATGTCATTGGCAGGTGAACAGTCTACCGCGAAGAACAGATCCGGTTGGAACTGGTGAACGGCTCCTTTTGTCCCACGCAAGCCGACTTCTTCTTGAACGTTTGCGCCAGCAATGAGAGTGTTTGGCAACGTTTCATTCTTCAAGGCTTCCAGCGCTTCTAGTACGACTACATTTCCGTAGCGGTTGTCCCACGCTTTTCCGATGATTTTCTTTTTATTCGCGGTCCAGATGGTTTCCACTTGCGGCACAATTGGATCTCCCGGACGAACGCCGAATTCCATCGCTTCTTCCTTCGAATCAAATCCAGCATCGAAAAGAATTTCATCTACTTTAACGTCACCCGCTCCTGCGGTACCGCGCAACAAATGTGGCGGAATCGAAGAAGAGATAACCGGAATATCTTGTTCGCGTGTTTGCAACGTGAAGCGTTGGGCAGAAACAACATATGGATTCCAGCCGCCTAATGGGGTAACTTTCAGCATTCCATTATTCGTAATTTGAGTAACGATGAATCCCACTTCATCCATATGAGCCGCAACCATAATTCTTGGTGCGTCGGCTACACTGCTCTCTCGAACTCCGAAAATACCGCCCAAGCCATCTGTCTCCACATAATCGACGAAGGGTGTCATTTTCTCACGCATGTATTCGCGCACACGGTATTCGTTCCCACTCGTTCCCTGTAATTCAGTTAGCTCCTTAATGAGTTGAAATGTTTTTTCTTCCATAGTAGTTGTATTTGAAAAGGTCTCGGCAGCGACTCGCCCCTTTTCTTCCCCCTTTTTTCTCTCTTGTAAATCGAGTATCTCTTTTCATTATACCGAAAGCAACAAAAACGGGCAATGTTACGGGCTTAAATTCTACGGCTTTGAATAGCTTGTTATTTGGCTTTTATGCTATACTGGCTCTAGAAGCAAACTGGATGTTTAGGAGGGATCTCAATGATGTTTAATGAAGAATCTTTTTACGACCGAAATAGAGAAGGAGTTCTGGCAGGTATTTTGGTAGGTTCCGGTATCGTTATCGGCTCTGCGCTTACCGCTCTCTATTTAACCAGAAAGAAAGCAGTCAACGGTGATCAAATCTTAGAAAATGTGAAAAAAATGTTTCTAGCAGACGGCCCAATCGAAGGGTCTTGGATTGAACTGCATCCTGTACCACTTACCCGCTTTTCCTCAGAAACCGACGTCTACTACGGGGGAATTTCACGCAAGGAAGAAGAAGACCTCGTGCAATATGAATTTATTGCCGATGCGTATACAGGTACTATCTTAGATATTTATAAACTTTAGAATGATTCCTGCTCCGTCTGTTCTAGATGGGGTGGGATTTTTTATTTTATCTACTTTTGGATGGGTTCCGTTGCGATAGGCGGACGAAACGCTGTGACATCGCAACGATAAAAGAAAAAACAAAAAATCTCTCGTCATCCCATTAGGATAGCGAGAGATTTTTTCACCTATTCGATACTTAAAATAACAACACCCACAATAATTGCGGCAATGGCAAGGTATTGATTGCGTGTTAGTTTTTCTTTCAAGAAAATGCGCGAAAGGATAACGGAAACAACGGAATAAGCAGAAATCATCGGCGCTACTACGACTGCGTTTGAGCTGATTGCGTACACGTAGAAGAACTGACCCAATGTCTCAAAAATAGCAGCTAAGCCGCGGTTCACTTGATCCTTTGGCTTGAATGATTGCTTCTTGATTACAACAACATATACAAATACAAGTGCTGCTACGATCAGCCACGTGAATTCATAGGACAAGTTTGCTTGCATTTCAAGTGTTCCGTCATCAACCGGGGCATAGTAATCGAAGAACCAGGCATCTGCGAATGTACCCAGCGAATCTAAAAGTGCGTACATCAATGGGAAAAGCAAAGCCAAGGCGCCGTACTTGTATTTCCGGTCCACTTCTTCTTTGTTTTCCAGACGTTCTTGTTCAGCAAGACGCTGTTCAAATACGCCTAATAAAATAACTCCAGTTGTAATAAAAATAATAGCTGCTAACTGAATACCAGTCATTGTTTGACCAAGGAATAAAAAGGTCAACAAGCCAGCAATCGCTCCTGATGAATTTTGTACCGGTGAAGATACGGATAATTCCAAGAATCGTAAACCAGCGTACCCAACGGCCATCGATACAATATAAAAGAATGATACCGGCAAATACTTGATTAAGTAACTCGGATCATATTGAATTCCTTCGATTACGATGACATAGAGAGCATGCAGTCCCATGACGAGCCCGACCATGATAACGGTCTTCATATAGCTGTACTTGTCAGCTGGATCGGCACCTTTCTTATAAAATAAATCAGCTGTTCCCCAAGCTACAGTTGCTACTAGAGCGGGTATGAACCACCACATCCTCTATCAACTCCTTCTGTTTTTTAACATACTTAGTGAGTATACAAAAAGACAGGCGTGGGGACAACTGTTTTTTCACTTTCCTTTCATTTTTGTCCATGTAAAAGTGCTCTTATTAGCTATTCTGGTGCGTTAATGGTATAGTATCTTTATATTACGTGCATGAATCTGATAGTTCGTTTTTTGAACATCAGAAATGTCTACTGGAGGGAACGTTCATGAAATTAACAGCACAAAAGAGAGAAAGAGTCGGTTCTTCTGCCTCAAAAAAAGCTCGAGTGGAGAACAAAGTACCAGCAGTCATTTACGGAAAAGAATTCGATGCAACATCCGTATTGGTTGATCGCAAACAATTCGAGGAATTACTACGTGAGTTAGGCCGTAACGCGGTATTTAACGTAGACGTAGACGGGAAAGAAACCCAAGTAATGATCAAAAACATCGATCATTCACACATTAAACCTGAACTTTACAACGTTGAACTTCAAGCTCTGAAAGAAGGTCAAACGGTTACGGTTGAAGTAACCATTAACCTTGTTGGTGCAGAGAACATTAAAGAAGGTGTCTTCACTCAAACATTGAACGAGTTGGAGATTGAAACAGTTGCTACCGACATTCCACAAGAAATCACAGTGGAATTAGGCGAAATGGCAATTGGTGACACATTAACGGTTGGCGAATTAAAAGTGCCAGCAGGTGTTACCGTCCTAACCGATGCCGAAACAACGGTTGCAGTTGTATCTGCTCCATCTGTTGAGGAAGAAACGACAGATGAAGCTGCTGAGCCAGAAGTAATCGGCGAAGAAAACGAATAAGAGCACACAAGACTGGAGATTTTTCTCCAGTCTTTTTTATTTGCTCTAGGAACCGGGAGGAATGCGTCCCTTTTTTGCAATTGAATATTCTTTTCTTCTATGCCATACTTCCATTAACAAACTGTTAAAAGGAGCGATTTCAATGGATTTAGTTTATCACAGCACACGGGATACTTCCTTGCGCTATTCACCTTCCCAAGCAATCCTTAGCGGGATCGCACCCGATGGAGGGCTCTTCGTTCCTTCTTTTATGCCGGTTTTCCCGCTTCCTTTGGCCGAGTTGACTAGCCTTTCGTACCAAGACTTAGCCCACGTAATTTTCAAAGAATTTCTAACGGACTTTACGGAGCAGGAACTAAGGGATTGCATCCGCGTATATGATGACCGATTTGATACACCGGTGATTGCGCCGGTTGTCACTGCTGGCAATGTGCATTATTTGGAGTTGTTCCATGGCCCAACGATTGCCTTCAAGGACATGGCACTCTCTATTCTGCCAAAATTCATGACCGTTGCTGCCCAAAAAAATAAATTGGAAAACGACATTATCATTCTGACTGCAACAAGCGGCGATACAGGTAAGGCAGCTTTGGTTGGCTTCGCCGATGTTCCGCATACAAAAATCATTGTTTTTTATCCGAAAAATGGAGTCAGTGAGATTCAGGAACGACAAATGGTGACGCAGAAAGGTAATAATGTTCACGTTATTGCAATTGAAGGGAATTTTGATGACGCTCAGACGAAGGTGAAAGAGTTGTTTGCAGATCAGGAGTTGCGGCAAGAACTGGCCGCACATGGCTTGCAGTTTTCTTCCGCTAATTCTATTAATATCGGCCGTCTCCTCCCTCAAATTGTGTATTACTTTTATGCATATGGACAACTCGTGAAAGACGGAAAGTTGCAGCTGGGCGAACCGATGAATGTTACGGTTCCAACAGGGAATTTTGGCAATATCTTAGCGGCTTATTACGCGAAAGAAATGGGCTTGCCTGTTGGGAAACTCGTTGTAGCGTCCAATGAGAATAATGTGCTCTCCGACTTTTTCAAAACCGGAACCTACAACCGTAACCGCGATTTCTTGTTAACCACCTCCCCTTCCATGGATATTTTAGTTTCCAGCAATTTGGAGCGCCTGCTGTATCACCTTTCCGGCAATCGTCCTGAAGTCGTTCGTTCTCATATGCAATCTTTGTCGAAGGAAGGGATGTATGAAGTCGCCGCTACGATGTTGGAAGAGGCGCAAACATTCCACGCTGACTTCGCCACTGAGGAAGAAGTTGCAGCACAGATTCGCAGCGTAAAAGAAGAAACCGGCTACGTCATCGACCCTCATACGGCTGTTGCAGCGGTTGTCGCTGACAAGTATCAACAGGAAACCAGAGACCAAAGTGAGATGGTAGTTGTTTCAACCGCAAGTCCCTACAAGTTCCCTGAGGCTGTAGTTGCCGCGATTGATCCAACCCACACACCCGAGTCCCTGCTCTCTTCTCTTCATGCGGTGAAAAAGTGGAGTCACATCCCCTTCCCGCCTGCAATAAAAGAGGCTCTGGATGATCCTATTCTTCATGAGACAGTCGTTCCAGTTGCTGCAATGAAACAAATCGTCCGGCAAAAGCTGAATATTAGCTAGCAAGCCCATCATCCTTTATAATAAAAGTAATGTTTAATAGAAGGAGGTTTCATGATGGATACACTTGTCATTATTGGATTATTAGTCGTCTTTTTTGTGTTTCTTTATTTCCTGTACCGGATGGGTAAACAGCATAAAAAGTTTTCGACACGTGTTTTCACAGCACTGATTATTGGATTGATTTTCGGAGCAGTTATTCAATTGATTTTTGGAGCAGACAGCGAAACGACAACCGTTTTTATCGACTGGATTAATATTGTTGGTACAGGTTATGTACGTTTCTTGCAAATGCTGATTATGCCGCTGATTTTCGTTTCGATTGTAGGTGCGTTTACTAAGATTGAACAAACGAAAGATTTAGGTAAAATCAGTGCTTCGGTGCTGATCACTTTGCTTGGAACGACAGCAGTTGCTGCTCTTATTGGCTGGGCTGCGGTAATGGTGTTTAACTTAGATGGTGCACAATTTACAGAAGGTGCTGCTGAAACAGCCCGAATTGCCTCCTTGGCTGAACGTCAAGAAGAAGTCGCCAACTTAACGATTCCCGGTCAAATCCTTTCCTTTATCCCAAGCAATATTTTTGAGGATCTAGCTGGTATGCGGAGCACTTCAACGATTGCGATCGTTATTTTCTCCTCCTTCGTAGGAATTGCCTACATGGGAATCAGACGCAAGGAACCGGATCACGCGGCCTTGTTCAAACGCGCGATGGATATGCTCCATGCAGTGGTCATGCGAATCGTTACCTTGGTTCTGCGCTTGACGCCGTTTGGAATTCTAGCTTTGACTACTCGGATGATGGCAACTTCCAGCTTCGAAGCAATCTTGAATCTTGGACTGTTCGTCGTTGCATCTTACGCTGCATTGTTGGTTGTATTGTTGTTCCACAGTATCATTTTGGTAACGCAAAAAGTGAACCCGCTGCAGTATTTCAAAAAAGCATTCCCTGTCTTGAGCTTCGCCTTTACCGCACGCTCCAGTGCAGGTGCGATGCCATTGAATATCAAAACGCAAACGGACGCGTTAGGAGTAGACCAAGCTTCAGCCAACTTCTCTGCAAGTTTTGGGGTTTCCATTGGTCAAAACGGTTGTGCGGGCGTCTATCCAGCCATGTTGGCAACCATTATTGCGCCAACGGTTGGGATTGATGTAACGAGCATCGGCTTCGTGCTATCACTCATTGCCATCGTAACAATCGGCTCCTTTGGGGTTGCTGGTGTCGGCGGCGGTGCTACCTTTGCTGCTTTGATCGTGTTAAGTGCTCTGAACTTACCAATTGCTATTGTTGGACTTGTTATCTCGGTTGAACCGGTTATTGACATGATGCGGACGATGGTGAACGTCAACGACTCCATTCTTGCTGGCGTCGTCTCATCCAGGGTCATCGGACAATTTGATGACAAGGTCATCAACAACGAACAGGCAGTTGTGGAGAGCGAAGGATTTTAATGTTCCAAAAAGGCTGGGCATTTGCTCAGCTTTTTTTTGTTGTTCCATTGGTTTTGGACAAGTCGGGGCTTCTTTTTAGTCCCACTTGTCCACTTTTCTTCATTTTGGACAAGTGAGGGTTTCCTAGATTGCTCACTTGTCCAAATCTACCAAAAACAGACAAGTGAGCGCTGAAACCACACCCCACTTGTCCACTTTCTAAAAATACTTCTTTCCTCGCATAATTGTGCTAAGATAATGATGCGAAGATGAAGAAAAACTCTTGGAGGAGAATCATGAATGAATATGAACGAAATCCGTTGAGCGGGTTTTATAAAAAAAGCCGCGCCGAACGGATTGACGCTTTGGAACAGGTGGGCATGTTGGATGCCACCTTTCGCAAAGCGGTAGAAGAAAATGCAGTATTGCCAGATGAAATGGCCAACAGCATGATTGAGAATCAAATTGCGACTTATCAGCTGCCGTATGGCGTGGCATTGAACTTTTTGATTGACGGGAAGGAATATGCCGTTCCGATGGCAGTGGAGGAACCGTCTGTGATTGCTGCCGCCAGTGCGGCTGCTAAACTGTTTGGGCAATATGGCGGGTTCGAAACGGCTGTGACCGAGCGGATGATGATTGGGCAAGCAATCCTTACGAATGTGCCGGATCCAGCAGCTGCTATTGCAACCATCGAGGAACAAGAAACCAAGATTTTGCAGGCAGCAAATGCCGCTCACCCTTCTATTGTTCGACGAGGTGGCGGCGCTGATTCGATTCGCATTTGGGAAATTGCAGCGGATGAATCCATCGGCTCACCCTACTTCCTGATTGTGCATGTCCATGTGGAGACGATGGAGGCGATGGGCGCGAACATCGTCAATACGATGATGGAAGCGGTCCTCCCCTTACTTGAAGAATATTCAAAAGGCACGGCTTTGATGGGGATTCTTTCAAACTATGCGACCGAATGCTTGGTAACTTCGACTTGCCGGATTCCAGCGGCAGCTCTTGCCAAAGGAACCTTGAGCGGCGAGGAAGTACGGGACCGCATTGTTTTGGCGGCACAGGTTGCAACGGTTGATCCGTACCGGGCCGTAACGCACAACAAAGGAATCATGAATGGCATTGACGCGGTTGTACTGGCTAGTGGAAATGACTGGCGGGCCATCGAAGCGGGCGCTCATGCTTATGCCGCTCGCAGTGGTCAATACCGCAGTCTTTCTATGTGGGCGAAAGCAGAAAACGGCGACCTAGTCGGCTCCCTCACCTTGCCACTCCCAGTAGGTGCAGTCGGCGGATCGATTTCCTTTCATCCTGGGGCTCAGTTGACCCATCATTTATTGGATCACCCAGATGCAGAAACCTTAGAGTCCATTATCGCATCGGTCGGCTTGGCACAAAACTTTTCCGCGATTCGGGCTCTAGTCACGGAAGGCATTCAAAAGGGGCACATGGGACTTCATGCGCGTTCTCTTGCCATCAGTGCTGGCGCTACCGGCGAAGAAATCGAAGCCGTCACCCAAGAATTGAAGCAACAAAAAAATATGAACCTAGCTACTGCTGAAGAAATTTTAGCTGCATTGCGCGGGAAAAAATAAAAGAAGAAGATAAAACGCATAAATTTGCGTTTTGTCTTCTTCTTATTTTACAAAGTAATGCCGTTTATGTGTGTTGATTCCCGACAAACAAACTGCGGAGGAATCCTCGCTCCCATCGATTGCCAGCTCTGAACCATCTTCTGGTAGTGAGTGGGAGAAGATTGCTTCATACTCCGCTACACTGATTTTACGGCGATTTTCAAACATATCTGCATAATCAGCAGACGCTAATTGCTCACGGTATCCAGCTACAAGTGTTCCAGCGAAGAATTCTCCTACTGCACCTGAACCATAACTGAAGAGTCCAATGCGGTCGCCTTCAGCCAGCTCCGTACTATTTTCCAACAGCGACAAGAAGCTGAGATACAAGGATCCCGTGTAAATATTTCCTACGTTTCGGTTATAGAGGATACTCGCTTCGTATGCCGCAAGCAACTCTGCTTGTTTCTCTTCGTCCGCTTCCGCCAAGACTTGGCTCAATGCCTTTTTACCCATTTTGGTGTAAGGCAAGTGGAAACACATAGCATCCATATCCGCTAACGTACGTTGATTTTTTCCCTTATATAAATTCCACACTTCTTGGAAAAAGGCGATATACTGCTCATTTGAATATTTCCCGTCCACCATCGCATACGGTGAATAAACAGGACGCCAGAAATCCATGATGTCATGCGTTACATAAGCTGGTTCGTCTTCGAAAGCTAAAATGCGTGGATCTGCGCTGATCAGCATCGCTACAGCACCCGCACCTTGTGTAACTTCCCCGCCCGTAGCCAACCCATAACGAGCAATATCCGTACCAATTACCAACGCTTTACGGTCTGGATGAAGAGCAATGTGCCCTTTCGCCATTTGGATACCTGCAGTTGCCCCGTAACAGGCATGCTTGATTTCCATGGAGCGAGCACCTGGTTGAATTCCTAGTAATTGATGGACATACGTAGCGGCTGATTTAGAAGCATCAAAGCCACTTTCTGTACCTACAATAACGAGGTCAATCTTTTGTTTGTCTTCTTCCTCCAGAATTTGGAGAGCAGCATTTGCCGCCATGGAGACAATATCCTGACTTAACGGTGGTACCGCCATTTGAGATTGGCCAATTCCGACCGTATATTTTGCTGGGTCGTCACCGCGCACCTCAGCTAATTCATTCATATCTACATATAGGGGTGGTGTATAAAAACCTATCTTATCAATCCCGATTTTCATGTTCGACCTCTTTTCTTTCTTAGATCCATCTCGTACATAGTTATCTTAAGTGGTTCGAGGAATTAATTCAAGAAACAGGGTAAAAATTAACGAATCTTTATGACTTTTGTTAGAATAGAACAAGGAGGAGGATAAAAATGAAGATTATTATTGATAGTGACGCCAGCCCAGTCAAGGGAATCGTCATTCAAGAAGCGAAAAAACGTGGATTGGACGTTATTTTGGTCGCTAGCTTCGCCCATTTTTCCAACAAAGTTCACCCTTCTCATGTGGAAACCGTTTATGTTGATTCTGAAAAGGAAGCGGCGGATTACAAAATCATGCAGTTGGCACAACGCTCTGATGTGTTGATTACTCAGGACTACGGCCTTGCATCCATGGCTTTGTTGAAAGGTGTGACGGTCCTTCATCACAAAGGATTTCAGTACGACCAGTATAACATTGAACGTTTGCTTGAATCCCGCTACCTCAGTGCGCAGATGAGAAAGAGCGGCAAGCGCACAAAAGGTCCAAAACCCTTTACGCAAGCTGATGCTCAAACTTTTCAAACCTTATTGATTGAAGTCTTGGACTTAGCCACAAAAAATCCCTCCCAGCCACAGTAACGTGGATGAGAGGGTTTTTTAATGACTTACGCTGCTTCTGGTACAGCAGCTTCTTCTGGTTTTTCTTTTAAGATAAGGTTGAGTACAAGTGCTACGATGGTTCCAGCCGAAATTCCTGAAGAGAACAAGCCGCTCAAGAAACCTGGTAAAGCGGCGGTGACTTCTGGACGGAACGCCACACCAAGACCGATCCCGATCGAGGCAGCAACGATAATCATGTTGCGGTTATTGAATTTCACACGCGATAAGGATTGAATTCCAGAAGCAGCAACCGTACCGAACATCAAGATTCCAGCACCACCTAGAACCGGCATCGGCATGATAGATACTAACGTTGCGAACTTCGGAAATAAGCTCATTAAAATCATAATCACACCAGCTGCGATGGCTACTTTACGAGAAGCGTTTTTCGTCAAAGGTATTAACCCAGCATTTTGGCTGAACGTTGCGGCTGGTCCGGAACCTAAGACCGGTCCGATCCATGAGCCGACTGCATCCGCACGAACCCCAGCTGCGATGGCTTCATCCGTCATTTCTGTTTTGGTAACTTGACCAAGTGTCTGCATTACCCCGACTGTTTCAATAATGGTAACCAAGTAGCCGGTCAAGAACGGAATCGCATATTCCAAGCGGAACGTAATGCCGTATTTGAATACTTGTGGCCATGCAAACCAGGCAGCATCACGTACTTGTTGGAAATCGACCATCCCCATCGGAATACAAATCAAGTAACCAATAACTGCTCCCATTAAGACGGCGAGTGGTGCGAAACGTTTGCCGGCATAGTGATTGATTAAGGCAATGATTAAAAAGACAACGACCGCAATTCCGATATTAATCGGCGCGCCATATCCTGCCGCCCCTACTCCTCCTGCAGCCCAATCCATTGCCACAGACATTAACGTCATCCCCATCAAAGAAATAACCGAACCTGTTACAACTGGCGGGAAGAATTTCATCAATGGTTTAATAAAATAACTCATTCCAAATTCTAACAACGAAGCCAACATCGTTCCGCCAAAGTAAGCGGCAATGCCTCCTTGGCCAATAACTGCTGCTGCAGGCCCTACGAAAGCAAAGTCCGTTCCCATAATGGTTGGAACGCCTGCTCCTACACGAAACGCCTTTGGACCAATCCCTTTTGATTGAATAATCGAAACAATTCCGGAAACCAATAAAGCCGCACTTACTAGATAAGCGGTATCTGCTACACCAAAACCTGCTATTCCTGCCAATACTAAAGGAACTGCCACAAGTCCACCAAAAGCAGTGATCACATTTTGAAACCCTAACACGGTTGTAGTCATCAAATCCGGAGTATCATCAATCCCATAATACAATTCCGTCTCGTCCGTTTGACCCTCTGTTGCGACATTCTTTTTTGCCAATTCAATTGGCTTTTCCATATTGGCTTCCATCTTTTCCTCCTATTTCCGAACATTAATTAAAACATTCGGTTTTTATTTCGTTTTTGTAAATGATGACTTCATTATATCAGCTTACATAAAAATGTAAAGCTCACAAACACGAACGTTTTTTATTTATCAAATTACTTTACCTATCGTAGTAATCGTGGTATTCTATGGTTACTACGACAGATGAAGTAAAGTGAGGTGAGTAGATGATTTCCAGTGATGTCATGCGGGGGTTTAACGATTTGCTGATCCTCTCGCTCTTGATGAAGGAAGATTCCTACGGCTATGAAATTTCCAGCACGATCAAAGACATCTCGAACGGCACTTATGTCATGAAAGAAACAACGCTCTACTCTGCGTTTGCCCGATTGGAAAAGAAGGAACTCATTCGCTCCTACCCTTCGGAAAAAACATTTGGGAAGCCACGAACGTATTACAGCATTACACCTTTAGGGAAAACCATTTATGCCGAAAAGGTAGAAGAATGGCAAGAAATTGAAAGCTTAATGAAAAAATTCATAGGAGGGAATCTGCATGAATACCATTTATAATTATGTCGAATCTGTTTTTGTCAACCTGCCGCGCACGCCGCAAATGGAGGAACTAAAGGAAGAGATGTTGCGCAATATGGAGGACAAGTACCATGACCTGAAGGAAAGTGGGGTCAGCGAGAATGAGGCAATTGGGACTGTACTCTCCGACTTTGGGAATATAGATGAAATTTTAGAAGAATACGAAATTCAGCTGGAAGAAGAAACAGTTGATTCAGATGTCGTTGTTATGAATGATGAAGATGTGGAAGCTTATATCATGCATCGTCAGAAGTATTCCTTTGCCATGGCGATTGGCGTGTTCTTGAGTATTCTGGCTGTGCCGATTTATTTACTAACAGATAGCGTCTTCCAACGTGTATTCTCTGCTTCCAATGCAGCAGATTTCCTTTCCATTGCCCTTATGCTTCTAACCATTGCAGTGGCAGTCGGTATTTTTATCATTTTCGGGATGCGCGAGTCGGCCTATCCTTTTGACAAAAAGATTTTACAGATTGATAAAGTCACGTATGCACGTTTGAAGCGCGAATTTGATTCTTTCAAACAACGTTTCAGTTATGCCATCGCTTCTGGAGTTGTTCTCTGTATTTTAGGGGTTGTTGTACTGATGCTCTCGTTTATGTTTTTGGGAGAAGATCATATCATAAGCGTCGTCTTCTTGATGAGCTTCATTGCTACCGGCGTTTTCATGTTCGTTTATTATGGAATTCAAAATGATACCTATGAAAAATTGCTGACCGTTGGCTCGCATACGAGAGTGAAAGTGAAAACCAACAATCTGACCGAAACCGTGGCATCCATTGTTTTCCCTGTGGCCACGCTCTATTATTTATACCAAGGCTTCTTCAACGGAGCATGGGATACAGCTTGGGTTGTCTTCCCGATTGTCGGAATTGGGTTTGGAATCTTCGCAGCGATCGCAGAAGGGATCATGAATATTCAATCTAAAAAGTAAAGATGTCTACCACTCATTTGCGAATGGGTGGTATTTTTCATCATTTTGTATGATAATAGAAGCGAAGAATGAAGGAGAAAGAGGCGTGATCCATGTTAAATGAAGTTAAAGAGCAAACGGAGCGTGCACTTCGCGAGCTGATTGAAGTGTCCAATTTGGATGAAGGCGATATCGTTGTTGTCGGCTGTTCCTCCAGCGAAGTGATGAGCGAGAAAATTGGCACAGGCTCTAGTCAAGAAATCGGACAAGCCATTTTTGAAACCGCACAAGCTATTTTAGCTGAACACAACTTGAATATGGCAGCTCAATGTTGCGAACATTTGAACCGTTCCTTAGTGATTGAAAAAAGTGTCGCCAAAGTAGAACGCTATCCAATCGTCAATGCCGTTCCTCATGTGAAAGCAGGCGGAAGTTTCGCTACAGCCGCTTACGCAGGCATGAAACAGCCTGTGCTCGTTGAATCTGTGGGTGCTAAAGCAGGCATCGATATCGGGCAAACCTTTATCGGAATGCATATGGTTCCGGTTGTAGTTCCCGTTCGTCTAGCCGTTAAAAAAATTGGCGGCGCCATTTTGTCAGCAGCTCGTACTCGTCCCCGCTCCATCGGCGGCGAGCGCGCACAATATGACGACCGTTTGAAATAAGATACAGTTATCGTAGCGATAGCGAAGCTAGTTGCTCTTCTATCGCAACGCAAGACTTCGTTGCGTTGTGATAGTGAAGTTTATTCGCGCTCTATCACAACGATACTAGCTTTATCGTTGCGATAGTCAAACATTTCCACGCTCTATCGCAACGCAAGGTCAAAAAAAAGGTTCCCAGCATCCGCTGAGAACCTTTTTAGCTTACTCGATTGTATTTTCTTCCATCAATTCAACGTTTTTCAAAATCAATTCGTCAACTGTTCCTGCTTCTTGCAAGTTATTCAAGATGCCGTTTACTTCTTCCAAGAATTCTTCATTGCCTTTTTGGACAGCTATTGCTGCTTCGTTTGGCGTGCTGCCCAAGTCATCTACGTTTGCAATCATCAAATCATCGTTTTCAACAGCGTATTGGTTTGCAACTGTTTCTACCATCAAAATAGCATCCACTTTACCCGTTTTCAAAGATAAAATAGCCGTTCCCCATTTCCCAACGGATTGCAGTTCGGAATCAGCGAATTCTTCTTGCAGGAATTCTTCTTGAATCGTCGCTTTTTGTGTTGCCCAGTTAGCGTCTTTCAAGGACTCTTTCGAATTGTATTTGTCTGCATCTTCTTTTCTAATCAAGACCGTGTCAAGCGTCGTTACATAAATATCAGTGAAATCCACACTCTCCGCTCTTTCAGGCGTTGGGTTCATTCCAGCGAGCACCAAGTCCACTTTTCCAGTTGAAAGAGCTGGAATCAAGCCATCAAAGTCCATATCTTTGACTTCTAAATCTACGCCCCACTCATCTGCGATTGCTTGCGCGATATCGATGTCAAAACCAACGATTTTGTCTTCGCCCTCTTTTACTAAATGCCATTCATATGGCGGGTAGTCTGCGGTAGTGGCAATCGTCAATACGCCTTTTTCTTTAATTTCTTCCAGTTTGTTTCCAGCAGCTGCCTCATCTGTCGTTGCTTCTACTCCACATGCTGCTAGAGTGAACATGCTCATTAATCCTACGATTCCTTTAATCCATTGCTTTTTCATCTTATTTCCTCCTCTTATTATAAAACTTTTGATAGAAAATCTTGTGTCCGCGGATGTGATGGGTGGTCGAATATCTGGGCTGGTGTACCTTGCTCTACCACTTGACCGTCATCCATAAAAATAACGCGGTCCCCTACTTCACGGGCAAAGCCCATTTCGTGCGTTACCACAACCATGGTCATTCCATCCATGGCCAAATTTTTCATAACTTGTAAAACTTCGCCTACCATCTCTGGATCAAGCGCTGAAGTTGGTTCGTCGAACAACATCATTTCTGGCTGCATAGCCAATGATCTGGCGATTGCAATCCGTTGTTGTTGCCCGCCTGACAAGGACTTTGGATATACCTCGGCTTTATCTACCAATCCCATGCTGGTCAGTAAATCCATCGCAATTTTCTTCGCCTCATCGGGTTTCATTTTCTTAATTTGCAAAGGTCCGATGGTGATATTTTCCAGCACCGTTAGATGTGGGAACAAGTTAAAGCTCTGGAACACCATTCCCATTTTGGTACGAACCCCGTCAATGTTGATTCCTTTTTGATTAATCACTTGATCGTTAAAAATGACTTCGCCACTGGTTGGCTCTTCCAGCAAGTTCAAGCAGCGCAAGAATGTGCTCTTTCCTGAACCCGATGGCCCAATTACCACAACTACTTCACCATTTTTAACTTCTTCATCGATTCCCTTTAATACTTTCTTTTCACCAAATGATTTGGTTAGTGCTTTCGTCTTAATCACTTTGCTTCAATCTCCTTTCAAACATAGTGAGCAGCATGCTAGCAACCGACGTCATGAAGAAGTAGAACACTGCCGCTACAATATACGGCATAAACGGTTGATAAGTCGCTCCTGCTACCACTTGCGCGTTGAACATCAAATCGCGCATCCCAACGACCGAAATGATCGAGGACTCTTTCATCAAGGTAATAAATTCATTTCCTAACGCAGGTAAGATATTTTTCAAAGCTTGCGGATAAATGATTTGGCGCATGGCCAAGTTGTGGCTCATCCCGATGGAACGTGCTGCTTCCATCTGGCCTTTGTCTACCGCTTGAATTCCGGCCCGGATAATTTCAGCAATATACGCCGCTGAGTTCAAAGATACGGTAATGACACCAGACATGAAGTCAGGCAATTCAATGTTCATTGTGTATAGTCCGTAATAAATAATAAAGAGTTGAACCAATAATGGCGTGCCTCGGACTACTTGAATATAAGCTTTAGCTGGACCTCTTAGCCAAGATTTCTTGGACATTTTCATGACCGCCAGCAGTGAACCTAAGAGAACCCCAAAGATGATAGAGAAAAATGATAAAGCAATGGTATAGCCTGCCCCACGAAAGTACAGGGGTAAATAGGTTTGTAAAAACTCGATCGACATGTGTAGTTCAATCTCCCTTTAGTAAATTTTGGCAATAAAAAAACCGTCTCCTGCTATTACGCAAGAGACGGGTCAAAGTTTATTTTTATCCGCGGTACCACTCTAGTTGACGTGCTCAAAGACACATCCACCTCATTGTAATAACGCATGATCTGCGGAAGGGGCTACTATTCGGTTCACCGCTTCATCGATGAAGTGCGCTTCAACCAGAGTTTTCCTGCCAGGCTTCCACTCTACCCTGACTCGCTTTAGGAAAAGATTCCAATCTACTCTCTTCATCATTGATTTTTTATGTATGTAATTTTTGATATGATTGTATTCTATGAGAGTTCAATCATAAAGTCAACACCTTTTTTAATCTTATTGTCATTTCATAAAAAGGTTCGACTTGTTTTTAATGATACTAGATGATTTTCTTCCCTTTGTCAAACGTTTTTTATTTCTTTTGTTAAAACTAAAATTCGTTCCACTGCATCATCCAAGTATTGGATCGTATCTTTGAGGGGCTGATCAGTCGTAATATCTACTCCAGCTACAGCTGCCGCTTCAGCAGGCACATACTGGTCACCTGTTCCTAAGAATTCCAACCACCGCTCTACAGCCGGCTGCCCTTCTGCCTTCACTTTCAAGAACGCTTGGGTCGCAATCGTCAATCCTGCAGAATACGTATAAGAATATAAGCCCATGTAGTAATGGATTTGACGCATCCAAGTCAGTTCTGCGCCTGGATTGATTTCAACTGCATCGCCCCAGAATGCTTCCAAAACAGAACGCTTGATTTCACTCAACTTGTTCGCATCGAAGCTTTGTCCTGCATCCACTAACTTATAGACTTCCCGTTGGTAGGCAGCTTCCAGTAAATGAGTGACGAAATTGTGGAAATACGTGTCCGCCAACATTTTGGTTAACGCAAAGCGTTCCATACGTGGGTCATCTGTATTGCGTGTCAGTGAATCGGTTAAGAGCAACTCATTAAAGGTAGATGGTCCCTCAATCAAGTAGAGCGATGGATCAGCACCAACGACTGCATTGTTTTCGTTCGCCAGAATCATTTGTCCCGCATGCCCAAGCTCATGAATCAGCGTGTAAACATTGCTTAAGTGATTGGTCCAGGACATCAAAATGTATGGATGTGCTTGGTTAGCAGCAATTCCGGTACAGAAGCCACCAGTCGATTTCCCTTTGTTTTGGGCAAAATCTATCCAACGTTCTGGATAAGCTTTCATAATCATTTCCGTATACTCTTCACCAAGAACCCCAATGGCTTCTTTCACCATTTTCGCCGACTCTTCGATTGTAACAGGCGGAGAATATTCTGGATCCAAGTCAATTTTCAAGTCCGCATACGTCATCTTGTCAAGACCTTGCACTTCTTTGACGTGCGTAATGTATTTCTGCATGACCGGTGCCAGCTCCGTCATAATGACATCGATTTGACGGTGATACATATCGCGGTCTACTTCTTGATCATACAACAAATAATCAAAAACAGAATCAAATCCCCGCATGGTTGCCAACGTTTTTTCTTTTTGAACTTGCGTATAGTACGCTTGCGCCACCACATTTTCGTACTGCTTCAATACACTCGAAAATTTATCAAAGGCAGCACGACGAATCGCTGCATCAGTGTGGTACATGTAGTGATCTTCATACAAAACGAAGCTGAGTGGATACTCCACTCCGTCCACCGTAAAGGTGCCAAAGTCCATATCCGCTAGACGAGCTTGTTCAAATACATCTTCTGGCGCATGCAACGTCGGAGCAAGTTCAGCCAAAGCCTTTTCCACTGCTGGATCCAGCTGGATTTTCTTATTTGCTTTTACTTTTCGAATAAAGGACTGATATTTTGGTTCTGTAGCCGCAACTTCATCCAAGACTTCATCTGGCACTTTGGACAGCTCGGAATCAAATGAAGACAGCGCTGCAGACAAATTCGCCGTCAAATTGTTCATCCTCCGGGATAAGGATGTATTTTCTGGATCTGTTACGTCCGCTGATTGCGGCAAGAAAGAGTAGTGATTTGTCATGGAAAACTGAATCAAGATTGCTTCGTAATCTGCCATGGCTTTCAATATGGTTTCTTTATCACGTAACGTTCCTTCATAATTCTGAGTAAATCGGCTCACAGCCTCTTTCAATTCTTCAACCGCTCTATCAAAATCTTCCCGTGTTGCAAACAAAGCAGTCAAGTCCCACGTTAGCTCTACCGGTACTTCCGAACGGTGTTTCATTTCTTCCACTTTCATCAAGGCATTCTCCTATCTGGAAACTTAAAATATAATTAGAATTCTAACATACAAAAGAGAAAAATAGCGCACAAATTTCTTTGTACGCTATTTTTTTAATTCAATAATAAACTGATAATGGGAATGGTCACAACCGATAGAACCGTTGAAAGGAACACATACTTCGTCGCAAACTCTACATTTCCACCGTATTGCGTAGACAACGTAACGGCCATTGATGGACCCGGCATGGATGCCATGAGGGCAAATACGCCAAGCATCAAGTCGTTGGTTACGATGTTTGCCAATACAAAGTAAACCAGTACGGGGAAAATCAATAACCGGAAGAAACCGAATAAGTACATGCGCACGTCGGTCAGTGCCTTTTTAATATTAATATTCACCATCGCCATCCCAATCAAAATCATGGCTAAAGGTGTCGTGATATTGCCTATGTTGGAAGCCGTAGCCAAGATGGTGGAAGGCAAGGTGATATCGAAAAGAAAAAAGATTAACGACAAAATAGCAGCAATATTCGCCGGCATAAAGAGCAGTTTGCGGAAGTTAAACTTGTTCTCTGTCCGCCCTTTCGTGAGCAAGTAAATTCCTAACGAGAAAATCAATAAGCCATTTGGGATATTATAAATGGAAGCATAGAACAATCCGCCGCCACCAAATATCGAGTCAATTACGGCAAAACCCATGAATCCAATGTTCGAAAAAACGGTCAAGAACTGCATGATTCCTACTTCATCAGCGGAAACCCGAAAGATCTTGGGTGTTAATAAAGACATTAGGAAGGTGAATAAATAGACCATGGTCGCTAATAATCATACTAATAAGCTGTCCGCTTTTGAGCCGGCAGCTCCTGCACTTCCTGTTGAACCAATTACCATCGCGGGGATCGTAATATAGTTAATCAACGTTGCGAAGTTGATGGAAGAATGCTGCTCGAAAATTCGTGCTGAGGCGGCAACATATCCAATCACCACCATCAACATCAAGATAATCATTTGTTGGAAAACAACACTTACATCCATTTATTTCTCCTCCTTTATTTCTGATACAAGCGTTCGATTAAATACGGTAAGTCCGTCTCAAACTGGACGCCGAAACGCAACTCTGCTCCACTTTCAATCGTTCGCATAATTACCCGGTGCACATATTCCACCGCTGTTTCCATTGCATAAGACAAAGGTTTACGTTGGAACATGAACCCGCCAATCACGCTGCTGAACAAATCACCTGTCCCATCAAAAAGGCCCGGTTGAAGAGGCCCAAACGCATTGGTCATCGTTTGATTTTCATAGTCATAGCTTGCTGCGCCAACTTTCCCTGCCTCAAAAGAAACTCCAGTAAGCATCACCTTTTGTCGGTTTAAGCTTGCCAATTCTTTTAGCAGCGATTCAATCTGTTCCGGTGTATACGGTGCTGGCTGATAGTCTCTTCCGACTAACAGGCTCGCTTCCGTCATATTTGGCAGCAAGACACTGACTTCTTGGCACAGTTTGCGCATTTCTTCCACATACATCGTATCAAATCCAGGATACAAAAAGCCATGATCGCCCATTACAGGGTCTAATACTAGGATTCCGTCCTCTTTCAGGAAGTCCCGCTTCAATTCGCGAACCAAATTAATTTGTTCAATCGATCCTAAATATCCGACTAGAATTCCGTCAAATTGAATCGATAAAACTTTCCAATGTTGGATAATTTTTTTGATTTCGCTCGTAAGGTCTAAAAAAGTATAATCTGGGAATCTAACTCCCGTATGTGTGCTTAATAAAGCGGTTGGCAGCACATTCACTGCATTGTTCAAGCAGCTCAATACGGGCACTGCTACATTCATGGAAATTCGGCAGCTAGCTGATATGTCTTGAAGCACAAGTACTCTTGGTTGTTGCATCTCGTCGTTCACGCCTATTCTTCTTGTCGATTCTGTATCTCTACTTTCCTATTGTACCAAAAGAATGCCGGCCGTGCGTGAAGAATCGTTTCAAAAAAAAACATCACAGCCTTCGAACCATGCTATAATAAGGAAAATGAATTCGAGAGGATGTGCAATGCAATGCATCAACCAAATGGCAAGGTTTCGAAGACCCATCAAATGGTACTCTTTGCCCTTTTTGCTTCCCTTACGGTCGTAATGACCTTGTTAATTCGCTTTCCCATTCCCTTTGCCCAAGGGTACTTAAATATTGGCGATGGAGTAGTGATGTTGGCAGCATTAGTGATGGGACCAGCTGCTGGTTTTTGGGTAGGCAGTATTGGGAGTGCCCTAGCCGACATGATTGCTGGCTATGCCATGTATATGCCTTTTACCTTTTTTATCAAAGGGTTAGAAGGATATTTCGCTGGCTGGCTTTTTATGAGGACGAAAAAGACGGTCCTATCCGTTGGCGTCGCTGCCGTGTGGATGGCAACCGGCTACTTATTGACTGATTGGTTTCTATATGGACTGGCCGCTGCGATTGCCGCCTTCCCATTAAACTTGCTGCAAGGTTTGGCTGGTTCAATTGTTTCTGTCCTTTTATTCCGGATTATTGGACCTATTTTTAAGAGTAAATTTAATATATAAAGAAAGAGGCGGAATTTATTTTCCACCTCTTTCTTTATCTATTCAATTTCATATGTACTTTCATCGATTCCTTCTAACAACTTCGACTCTTTGTCCGAAACGACTACATATAGTTGATGCATCGCACGGCTAAAGATGGTGTACCAGATTTGTTGGCGGCTCTCCTCTTGTACGAAAGCCAACACTTCATCTGTTCCAACCGCGATGACGATATCAAACTCCAACCCTTTTGCTAGTCCGATTGGCATGATAATCACTTGATGACTCAAGAAATCATCTTCCTGGTTAATCACTTGGTGCTCGATTCCCCATTCATTCAGTTGTTCGGAGTAAGCTTCGATTCCAGATAAGTTTGGCGTTAAAATAGCAATCCGTTCTCCGCGAGCGACATGCTCTTGCACAGTTTTTTCAAGCTTGCTGCGGAATTCGGGACTCTTCTCGAACCAGACAGTCGGCTTCATACGAGAACGAATCGGCTTAGCAGTGCGGTCTGAAAGACTTGCAAATTGATCAGCAAAAGCCATGATTTCCTTGGTCGAACGGTAGCTGGTTAACAGCAAGTGCTCTTCCATTTCTTCCTCTTCAAAAATTGTGCCGAGTTCTTTGGTCGCTAATTTATTTTGCCAAATATTTTGATTCAAGTCCCCTGCCATCACGTAACGAGCACGCGGATAGAGATCTTTCAACAGTTGCAATTGGAATGGTGTGAAGTCTTGCACCTCATCAATACAGATATATTGATACGTTTCTTGCTTCAATAACCCACGCATTTGCAGGATTAACCCATAAAAGGCAGTCATATCATCAAGCCCTAATTTTTTCTCTTTCAGAGATTCTGCAACGAGAAGAGCATGCTCATCCCAGCTTTCGCTCGAGACACCAAACTCGTCCAAGTCCATCAATTGAGGAACAACACGCAAGAAATGAATGTATTGAGCAAGGATACGCAAATGACTTTGATTATTCACTTTTCGTTCGACTCCTCGAAACGCTTGCGCAACGATTTCCCGGCGCATCGTGTTCTCGAGTTTGGTCACATCATGCGTTTGGCGTTCGAAATAATGAACATCATCTTCATCCATATTTTGTAACGCTTCGTCTACCCATTTCGACTTCACAGCATCTACTTCTAATTCACGTAAACGCGAAATAATCATCCGCCGTAAAATTTCCAACTGCGCTGATAAAGAACCTTTGCTTTCGATGGTTCCTTGCATAGCCTCTAGCTCTTCTTTAGAAATTAAAACTTCCCCATGAAGAACAATATCACGAAACTTCAAGTATTTTTTCTTCAATAGCTTGCTGTAACGCTCAATAGCATGATAGAAAGCAAGGCTGCCCTTTACTGCTGTAAAAGGAGATACTTTGCTAATATCCATTGGAATAAGCTCGTATGTCGGCATGCGGCGCTTAACAAATTGCGCAAAGGTCGTTCCCTCTACGTTCCACTCACCTAATGAAGGCAATACTTGAGAAATATAAGCTTGGAAAATGCGGTTCGGTGAAAACAGTAAAATTTCTTCTGCTTTCAGATGTGCGCGAAAAGCATACAGCATGTACGCAATCTTCTGCATCACTACCACCGTTTTTCCAGATCCAGCAACCCCTTGGATCAATACATTGCGCGCTTTCGTTTCCCGCACAATATAGTTTTGCTCCTTTTGTAAAGTAGCAATAACCGGAGCCATCTGATTACTCGCTCCACCTTCTAATACTTCTAATAAATAAGGATCGCCCATGACGTTATCCGTATCAATCATGCCGGTAATGGTTCCCTCTTTCACACGGAATTGGCGCTTCAAGTCTACTTCAAACTTCTGCAGCTCATCACCAAAACGCAATGAAATCTTGTCTCCCACGTTTGCTTCATAATACAGTGCCGAAATCGGCGCACGCCAGTCAACTACCAGATTCTCTCCTTCGTCAAACAAGGAGCCGATTCCTACATAGATTTGCTCTAATTCTTCATCCTCTTGCTTCACCGAATGATAATCAATGCGACCAAAATAAGGGTCTTCTTGCATTTTTTCCAGCACTTTCCGGCGCGTTTGGACTTGATTTAATTCATTACTTTTTATCGTTAGATTTTGCTCAAATTCGCGTAGTTCACCGGAGGATTCCCACATGGCTTCATTGGAACTATTGTTAATCCGAATGGAAGAGGATTGCTTCAGCAATTCTTTCTGACGCTCCAGTTTATCAACGTATTCGTCTTGGAGACGTCCTGCTTCCTGTTCGATGACAGAGATGACATAATCCATCCGCTCTTGTTCTTGTTGCAGATCTTTATTCTCTACCATTGGTAATCTCCTTTCTTATATCGAGTGATTACACTCTTATTGTTTCTGGACAATATATTAAATTATACCACTTCCCGTGCTCTATTTCCATTGCTGCAGCAATAGAAAGACACCGTGTGCATAAAAAAAATTCCTCTTTCATCTGCGCTGATTCGCACAAATGAAAGAGGACCTTTATTCTTTATTGATTCATATCTAAATGATATTCAGAAGCTTCTTTTTCCCAATAAATTTTGTCTTCATCGGTGATTTCCCGCAGGACCCGGCAAGGATTTCCTGCTACAACCACATTACTTGGAATATCTTTCGTAACGACAGAGCCAGAACCAATCACCACATTATCACCGATCGTGACACCAGGGTTAATGACCGTGTTTCCTCCAACCCAGACACTATTTCCGATTGTAACGGGCTTCCCGTACTCCACATTCATATTTCGAACCGCCGCATCAATCGGATGGCTGGCCGTATAGATCTGAACGCGCGGCGCCAAGTAAACATTGTTTCCAATTGTTACATCACATACATCAATGATGATGCAGTCATAATTAGCATAGAAATCATCACCAATATAGATGTTGCTGCCATAATCACATCGAAATGGAGGCTCAATGTAGTAATTCTCTCCAATTTTTCCTAACAACTGCTTGAGGAGCTGCTTCCGTCTTTCCATTTCATTATGACGTGATTCGTTGAACTCGTACGTTAACCGGCGATTCCGGTCATAATCCAACTTCAAGTCCGCTCCTTCAGCCTTATACAACTTTCCAGCAAGCATTCTGTCTTTTTGATTTTTCATCATTCCTGCCCCTTTTTCTTCTGCTGACGTCCTGCCATTTTCACCACAAATTTACGCGGCGCTACTTTTGCTAACACAGCTGCCGTTTTCAAAAGCATACCTGGAACAATAATCGTTTTTCCACGGAACATCTGGCCAATTCCGTACATCGCGCACTCTTGGGCAGTAATACTCTTCAGTCCAAAAGCAGCACCTGCAACTTGGTTAAATTCCGTATCTACAGGTCCTGGGCAAAGTGCGCCGATATAGACATTACTAGAACGCTGTTGCAGTTCTTCATTGAGTGCTACCGTCAAGTTGGTTACATATGCCTTAGAAGCGTAGTAAGCAGCCATGTACGGTCCACCTGGCATCAGCCCCGCTACAGAAGAAACGTTGAGAATATAGCCGTAATCTTTCGCTATAAAATCTTTCATGAATAGTTTTGTTAAAACAAGAAGAGCTTTAATGTTCACATCTACCATTTCTAATTCTTTGTCCAAATCAGATTTGCTGAATTCGCCAAACAATCCAAAGCCGGCACAGTTGATCAGGATCGACACATCCATGTCTTTTGTCTGCTCATACAAGTCATAGCAAGCATCTAAATCTGCTAAGTCGGCTGTAATGATGTGATTATTAGAAGGCAATTCTGCCGCAAGTTCCTCTAATCGGTCTCTTCTTCTTGCGACCAGGATGACTGTGTGCCCTTTTCTGCTTAATTGCTTCGCCATCTCCCGACCAATTCCTGAACTTGCTCCAGTAAGTAATACCGTTTCCTTTTTCATTCTTTCACATTCCTCTACTCATTGTTGTTTTACTAAGTATACAGGAATCCAAGAAGAACCTCCATCAAATTACCATTCGAGCACAAAACGTGCAAGTGAGGCCTAAAAAAAATCCTCACTCATACCAAAATGTCAAAAAGCGTGCAAGTGGGCTCTAAAAAAAGACTCACTTATACCAAAAATGCTAAATGCGTGCAAGTGAGGGGTTATTTTAAGCCTCACTTGCACGCATTTAAATATAGAAGCAACAAAAAAAGGTTGAAACGTATCATCATACGCTTCAACCTTTTTAAATGGGTTCTATGTCAAATAGTGTTGGTGGACCAAATGAAAGTCAAAGCGAAGACTAACTCGCTTTGGCTTTTTCTTTTTCTTCTTGTCGGCGCTTTTCCTCCTTGTAATGGAGTGCCTTCGGCTCAAATTGGCTCGCAGTCAGG
>NZ_JARBEA010000019.1 GCF_028863945.1 Jeotgalibaca caeni
AGGAAAAAGCTCTCGGTCTGCGGCAACAGAACAAGAGCCCTCTAAAAATTTAAAATTTTAACACCTACATGATACCATGGGTAGTGACTTTTTGCGCTTTTTTTAGCTTGTGTTTTCATATAAAAAGAGCTGGAAAAATTCCCTGCTCTTACTCATTTTATTCTAAAATAATACTTCTTACTATAGTACCTTGTACTTCGATGGTCACCGTATCGCCAACTTCCATGAATGGGAGCTGATTGTTCAAGCTTACTTGGGCAATGTAAATCATTTCTTCATTGTTATCCAAAGTAAAGTAGTACGTTGTTTCTCCTCCAACTACTACATCTTGAATTAATGTGACTTCACCGGAAACTTGTTCCAATTCACCCTCTTGCTGTTCCTCTTCCGGTTCCATTACTTGTCCACCATTATAAGCGGACCATGCAATTGAAAGGGTCTCACCGATTCCGACACGTTGATAATTCATGGCATCCACAAAGGCATACAACTTAATCAAACCTGCCGAATCTTTCAAGGATAACTGATAAACAGGTTTTCCATTCATATTGAATAACAACGGGAATGTACTTTGATATTCTTTTTCTTGTACGGAACCTTCTGCACTTTCCATTGCACTCCACTCTGTTGCAGTACTAATGTTGTAGCGTTTTGATTCTTTCGTACGAGAGTTTACCAATACAAAACCAATGTTCGACTCATCAGAAGCAACCGAGGTAAGTCCTGTATACAAATACAAATCATTATCAATCACGATATAGTTGTAGCCTTCCGCATGTTGAACAACGCCACGCTTCGTTACTAAGCTATTCCAATATCCATTTTGATATTGCCCATTGTAATTGATCTGATCCATCACCATTTCTGCCGGGAAGACACGATCCACCCATTCAGGAATATCAGCTAGGTCATACTTTGTAATTTCACCTGTAGTTGCATCAACTACGAATGCTCCAACGACATCTTTTGGTCCTAGGAAGCTGAGTCGTCTCTTAATAATAGGTGCAACGTAGTGAGGAACGCCCGCATCATTAATTTCAAAGGCAGGTGTTTCAAACAAGGTCGTCGGGTAACTCAAGAAAATATGACGTGTAATATCATCATTCAAGAATCCAGAATGAGAGTAGCGAATGGTTTCTTCTAAATCAACCAAGTCTGCTTCTCCTGACACCATATCAACGGTAACATAATGTGGGATTCCTTCCTTACGGTTGGTAAACCAACGCCATACATTTACGTACTCTAACGGCGATACTCGTAACGACTGGTCATTGTAGGCAATCTGCGTGTACTCGTTCGCCACATTAAATTGGGATACTAAGTCTAGTACCTCTCCAATTTTACGGCTACCAAGACGTTCTGCCATGTCACGGTCAATCGTTGGAATTTCACTCGGATTCGTTACTTCTAAATCCTCAACAAAGTTTCCTTCTTCATGGGTAATCAAATTCGCATAAGATTCAGACCGGAAGATTGGCATTCCTAATACGATCGCTACAAGAAGTGCAACAACACCGATTCCAGCGGCAAGCCCATTCACTCGAATGACATTCCAGTTTTTTCGTGGAGCTAAGGCGTACGATATAAACGCACTGACTCCTAGGTAAACAAATACATTCATCCAAAACTCAAGTGATTGGAAATTTAACGGCGTTAATGAGAAATACCAGTAAATCATTAATCCAATCAAGGGAACCCCATAAGAGATGGCAATATTTTTCCATCCTTTAATCATTCATACATCTCCTCTTCATTTACTAACTTTATTATACCATTATTTTGCACAAAAAAATCCTGAGCCTATGAAAACTCAGGATTTATTTCATTAAGATAAAAGACTTGGTTCAGCTACTTCTACGGACTCTTCTTCCACAATACCTATACGTGATTTTAATTGATCGACAATCACAGCGACAGCGTTGTCTCCAGATACGTTGCAGGCGGTCCCGAAGCTATCTTGCGTCAAGTAAAGGGCAATCATTAAACTTGCTAGAGGTCCATCTGTCGCAATGCCAATCATTGGCAAGAATGGCAAGGCACTCATTACGGCCCCACCTGGCGCTCCAGGGGCAGCCACCATACTGATTCCTAGAATTAACAGGAATGGAAGGATTTTATCAAAACCGAAATCGATATTATTCATCATCAGAATGGCAGTTGAGAAAGCAGTTAAAGAAATCATACTTCCAGATAGGTGAATCGTCGCACACAAGGGAACTACAAACTCACGAATACTTTTCGATACACCATTCGTTTTCGCAACCTCTACGTTTACTGGAATCGTAGTCGCAGAAGATTGCGTTCCTGCTGCTGTCAGCCACGCTGGGATTTGATTCTTCAGCCATTGGATTGGATTCTTTTTCGCAACCGCTCCGGCAACTCCGTATTGGAATAGAAGGACTAAGAAATGCATTGCGAAAATAATCAAGTAAACGCGCCAGAAAATACTTAACACGCGCCACACTTCACCTGTGTAACTCATGACTGAGAAAGTCGCAGCGATATAAAATGGTAATAATGGAATAATTGTTTTTGCCAAAACCAGGTGGATAATCTCTTGGAATCCAGCAAAGAAATCCGCCATCATTGTCCCCGTTTTTACCGTTTTCTCTTCACCACGTAATGCAGAAATTCCAAGTCCCATGATAAAGGCGAACACCAACGCTGAAGTTACATCGGCTAGAGGCAGTAGTGGTATCGTAAAGTATGGCGTCAAGGCTGCTGCCCCGCCTTCACTCACCATTGCTGCTGATTCTTCATAAATGAACGTTGGGAATACCAAACGGGAAACAACGTAGGAAAATGTACCTGATATAATCGTAAATCCATACGCAATTGCCATCGTTAGACCGAGCAATTTTCCAGCGCCAGTCTTTAATTCACTAATTCCTGCTGTAACAAATGCAATAATCATTAAAGGAATGATAAATGAAATGTAAGCTGAGAGGAAGGAACTGAAGGTCACGAACACTCGAATGACACTTTCAGAGACAAAGGTGCCTAAAATAATACCAACTGCAATACCCATTAAAAGTTTCGGCACTAAGCCAATCTTTCCCTTTAACATATGACCCCTCCAAAAAATTAAAATAAGATTAGAATATGCGTACTATCATAATGAGATTTCTAATCTTTGTCAATCTAATTTTGAAAAAGGGCTGGATCTTTCATTTCTGGGATAGCACCAGCCGCCACTTCCCATATATAAAGACTGGCGGTCGTTCCATAAGGAGAGTATCGTTTGCGACACGCTTCGAAGAAAGCCTTCGTAATTTTCTCCTGTTGATAGGCCATTCTCATTCCACGCTGGATACCTAAATCATCATAAGACAAGACATTTGGACGTTCCATTGAAAAAAGGAGCAGCATTTCTGCCGTCCATTTTCCGATTCCCTTCAAAGAAGAGAGCGTCATGATTACATCTTCATCTTCCCTGTAAGCTAACCTGTCTAAATCGACTCGCCCTTCCGCAATATCGGAGGCTGTTGATTGGATATAGGCAACTTTTCGAAAGGAGAGCCCGCACTTTTGAATTTCTTCAGCAGAATGGGCAAGAACATGCTCCGGCGTAACTTCACCAACTAATTCTTCAAAACGCCCCCATACGGTTCTGGCAGCTTTCATAGAAACTTGTTGTCCAACAATTTGCCGTAACAATGCTGGAAACAGTTCTCCTCGACCTGGTCGTTCAATCGGACCAATTTGTTCCATTATATTTTTCAAAACGGGATCTCGTTCGCTTAAATAAGTAATTGCCGCTTCATCTGTTTTGACTACGTTCATGAAAAACACTCCTTTTATACGACCAAGTCTACTATATTTTATTCAATTCCATCTTTTTTGATGATGTTTTGTTGAGGCAAGGTATTTCGTTCCCAAAAGACCCCATCTGTATATCCTTGGATGCCTTTATCGGCAGTAGCCATTTCCAAACGTTTCTCTGCCCAGACACAATACAAAGGATTTTGTTCAATCCCTACATAGTTTCGGTCCAATTTCTTAGCGACCACGCTCGTCGTACCAGATCCTAAAAACGGATCGAATACCACATCTCCTGGATTCGAACTCGCTAAAATTAAGCGGGCGATTAACTTCTCTGATTTTTGAGTTGGGTGAGCAGTATTTTCCGGCATAGACCAGAACGGAATGGTCACATCATCCCAGAAATTAGAGGGATGTGTATTACGATAATTTCCTTTTTCTGTTTCCTGCCAGTCCTTTGGCTTGCCGTTCTCTTTATATGGAGCAATCACTTTTTTGCGAACTTTTACAGCATCTACATTGAAAGTATACTGATCCGACTTCGTACAGTACCAAATGTCTTCCATCCCATTTTTCCAGTTTGACTTGGCACCACGACCTTTTTCCCTTTGCCAAGTAATCCGATTTCTCACATTTATTTTTTCCATTAAGACTTGACCAATAATCAGGCTCGTTTCCCAATCGCAACACACATAGAGAGAACCATTCGGCTTCAGAAGTGGAAGCACCAAATCGAGCCATTTTACTGTATAAATGTAGTAATCTTCTTGTTTTATTTTGGAAAATTTCTTGCCATGATAGGTTTTCGTCAAGTTATAAGGTGGATCAACGATAATCAAGTCCATGCTTTCTTTCGGAAGCAGCGGTAACATTTCAAAAGTATCTCCTACCAACGTTTTATTGCAGACTTCTTCCATACTCGCTTCTTTCGTCAAAGAAACCACACGTTCTAAATAGTGCGACCCTTCTTCCAAATCGATATCGATTGTTTTGTTTCTCGGTGACTTTTTCTTCATTCTTATTCATTCCTGCCTTTTACATGTTGTTGAATCACAAGCATGAATTCATCGCCATAGGTCGTTCGTTTACTTTCCCCTACCCCATGCACTTCAAGGAACTCTTCATCTGTTTTGGGCAGCCTTACTGCCATATCGATCAAGGAGCGATCGGTAAAGACGACAAAAGGAGGCTTGCCTATTTCTTGTGCTTTTTTTGTCCGCAATTCACGTAACTTTTCAAAGAGACTCACGTCATATTCTGTTTCCGTAACGGTTTGTTTTTCGATAAGTTTTTGCGGTTTCTCACGAATTTTCCGAACCATGGACAAAATTTCCTTGCCGGTTAGTACGTGCGGAGAAGTGGTGGTAAACGTCAGGATCGGATACTTATCACCCGACAGGGCCAAATGCCCTTCGCTAATCAGAAAGGAAATAATATCCTTAATGAGGTATTCTTCCGTATCTGCCATGATTCCATAAGTCGAGAGTTTATCAAACTGGAACTGACGAATCCGTTCGTTCTTTTTACCCCGCAATACATCAGTTACCATTCCTGTACCAAATCGTTGGTTCATCCGGTAAATACAAGACAAGATTTTCTGGCTGGCAACTGTTACGTCGATAATCTCTGTTTCACCATCACAGTTCGAACAGTGTTCGCATTCTTGGAATGTCGGCGTTTCATCAAAGTACCTCAGAATATAACTGCGCAAGCATTTCCCTGTCTTACAGTAGGAAGTAATTTGTGTAAGTTTTTCTTTCGCATTCGGCTGATTTCCTTGTTCGATTAAAAAGGTATTCGTAATAATATCTTGACTGGAATACAAGAGGACGGCCTGAGAAGGCGCCCCATCTCTTCCAGCACGCCCCGCCTCTTGGTAGTAACTCTCCATATCAAGCGGCATATTATAGTGGATTACCTTACGTACGTTTGATTTGTCAATTCCCATCCCAAACGCATTCGTCGCTACCATAATGGTTTTCCGATCATAGATAAAGTCTTCCTGATTTTGGTTGCGGTCTTCTGGTGCAATACCGGCATGATAATAGGTAGCCGGCAGCCCTTTTTTAACCAAGCTGTGATAGACCGCCTCGACATTTTTCCGCGTATTGCAGTAGATAATCGTTGACCCTTCTTTTTCAATATAGCGGAATAATTCTTGGCTCTTTTTCTTCGTTTCAATAACGGAGAAATATAAATTCGGCCGGTCGAAACTCGCCACATACGTATAAGGTTGTTGAAGCTTCAATTGACGAATAATATCTTCTTTGACACGAGTAGTAGCCGTTGCGGTAAAAGCCGCAAATGGCACATCCAATCGAATCAGGTCTTTTAGTTGCGGAATATTTTGGTAACTTGGACGAAAATCTTGTCCCCACTGGGAAATACAGTGTGCTTCATCCACAGCCACTAAATTAATATTCATTTGTTGGATGGTATTAAGAAAGTATTCGCTCTCCAGACGCTCCGGTGCGATATACAATAAATCGTAATAGCCAAACATCGCCTTATCCATAGTAGCGCGGTACGTAGCCATGTCCATTTGACTATTGATATAGCCCGCTCGCACTCCCATCGTTAGTAATGTATCTACTTGATCCTTCATCAAGGAAATAAGCGGAGAAATCACTAAACTAGTCCCTTCCATACAAATCGCCGGAATTTGATAACACAGTGATTTCCCGCCGCCAGTCGGCATAATTCCTAACACATCTTGTCCGTTCATGATGGCTTCAATGATTCTCTCTTGCCCCGGTCGGAAAGAATCATAGCCGTAATATTGTTTCAGTACTTCATCTATCTTCTTCATGCCATTCCTCGATTCCACATAATCTCCTCTACTAGTATACCTGAAAAAGCCACTTATTTTTCTAAAAGTAGAAAATAAGTGGCTTTATTTTAGTGTCGATTCAATCTATTCCCCGATAATATTTTGTGGATTCCCTTTAAGAAAAGCAACGGTGTTTTCAAAAGCTATTTTCGCTCGCAGTACCATCGCTTCATCTGTTAAGAAGCCAACATGTGGAGCCAACACCGTATTCTTCGCTTGAAGCAAAGGATAGTCCGCTGGAATCGGCGGTTCCATATCAAATACATCAATCCCTGCTCCAGCAATTTTGTCTTCATTCAAGAGTGCTGCTAGTGCGTCGTTCTCAACAATTGGTCCGCGTGCGCAATTGATAAGGATGGCAGAAGGTTTCATTTTTGCCAACATGTCATGGGAAATAATTCCTTTGGTAGATTCATTCAGTGGCAAGTGAACCGAAATAATATCACTTTCTGCCATTAATTGTTCGAGCGACACATATGTTAGGCCTAATTCCTTAGCTTCTTCGTGTTCTGAACGATTATATCCGATTATTTTTGCGCCAAAGGCTTTGAAAAGTTTTGCAGTCAAGGTACCAATTTTCCCGGTACCGATAATGCCGACCGTCTTCCCTTTTATTTCTCTGCCTTGAAAGGGTCCAGCGAATTGTTCTGCCTGGCGAATATCTTCATCCCCTTGTGTAATTCCGCGGTATAGATCCAGGGTTAAGCCTAAGACCAGTTCTGCCACAGCTTGATTTGAATATCCTGCAGCATTCGCAATCTTGATGCCTTTGTTTTTGGCTGCTTCGCCGTCCACATGGTCCACCCCAGTGAAAGCCACATTGATTAATTTTAATTGGTCTTGCGCTTCAATAACTTCTGCTGGATATGGGTTATTCGCAATCATCACGATATCCGCACCCTGACTACGCTCCTTTAATTCAGCTGGATCCGTAGTTTTTTCTGAATAGTAAACAAATTCATGTCCCATTTCTTTAATGGGCTGCGCTAATTCTTCAATCATTTCTTCTGGAACACGCAATGGTTCAAGTAATTTAATAAGCAACGATTCCATCCTCCTCATCAATTTTCCTTCTTTCTATTGTCTAGGAGTTTGCGAATTTTTGCAAGAGCTTCGCTAAAACAGACTCACTTTAATGCGCCATCGTCATCCAGAAGTTATAGGCATCGCGGTCTATTTGCGTAACCGGAAGTGTTTCTAAATCTTTCACTTTTCCATATGGTCTTACATAATAGCCACTTCCAACAGCCATTCCTGCTTCAATAGACATGTGGGTTAGTAAGAAAAGATTCTCCCCTTCGCAGTAGATTGCGTACCCTTGATTTGGACGAATCAAAACTAATTCTTCCAGTGGGATTTTATAACCTTCTGCCGCGAAATGTTGGTGATACGTTGTTGTTTCTTCTTTGAAGTATTTCAATAAAGTCGCCCTCTTTTTTTATCTTTAGAATTATTAAAAATCCTTACTCCGGAAAGAAAATTTCTTCAATATATAACCCGAAGTATTTTCCTATCTTAAAGGCAAGTTGAATAGAAGGATTATAACGACCATTTTCCAGCGAACTGATCGTCTGCCTTGATACTTCAAGAATCTGAGCTAATTCATCCTGCGTGATTCCCTTTTCCTTACGCAACTCTTCGATTCGATTCTTCATTACATTCTCTTCCTCACTACCGAAAAAATTACAAAGTACAAGCCAATTCCAAATAGGATTACCATACGAAAAGCTTGCAAAACTTCTTCAGAAAAAACGTTCTGGAAAACTACTACTACAATCCCACCGCTCACGAATAACCCAAGAAGAGTATACCAACTAGCTAGATTGCGAATTTGGTAGAAGCGCTCATCTACTTCATTTTGCTGAAGCTTCTTCGCTTGAGATGTCAGAACCTTTTCTGTATAGAAGTGATAACCTACGATAAAACTAATAAGGAAAGCAAATAAAAAAATAAGCGTAGCTAGACCTGTAGAGTTGGGGAAAAATAATTCTGCTAAGATACTTGAGACAAAATAAGATAGTAATCCCAAAAACGAAATTCTCCAGTGACTTTTTGTCATTTTGACCACTCCTTGTAAAGTTTGCTTTACATTATTGTAGTGGAAGGTCAATTAGATGTCAAGTGAACTTTACAATCGGACAAGTGAGCTAGATTTTTTATCTTCACTTGTCCGAACTTGTCTCATTTCGGACAAGTGGATCTGTTTTTGACTACTCACTTGTCCGAATCGAAGCAGTTTTGGACAAGTGAGCTGAATTTTTGATAAAAAAAACCCAGAAACCTTGTTACGTAAGGTTTCTGGATCTACATTCTATTCCCACTCCAAGTTTGCAGGTGACGTCAAAACATTGTTATATCAATGTTTGTCATGCCTTAATTTTATTTTGGCGGAAATTCTGGCGGAACTTATTTTTTTACTGCTTGATTACCATTAAATTCTACACCTGATTTTTCTGCGGTTCGTATTTTAATGTTGCCTGTCATCTCTTCCGCAATCAGTTCATCCACTCCAGACCACATATGAGAATAATGCTTTAACGTAATTTCCGGGCTAGAATGTCCCATACGCTTTGATAAAATCAAAACAGATACGTTGAATTCATTAATGAGATAAGATGCATGCGAATGTCGAAGCCCTTTAGCTTGAATACGATGAACATTTGCAAGTTTTGCGTAACGTTGAATGACTCTAGCAAGCGTTGATTTAATCATTGGCGCTCCGTCATAACTAAAAACAAAATCATCAATCCCTATTTTTGATTGTCGTTGTTTCCATGTTTGCAACACTCGTATCGTGTCCTCATCTAAAGAGATGATTCGTTTTCCATCTTCTGTTTTTGTATAGTTTTTTCGTGTCCAATTGCTTTTATTGCGTAAATACAAGGAATGATGAACACGAAGCCGCTTGTTTTGAAAATCGACATCATCCCACCACAAAGCCGTTCCTTCACTAACTCGTATGCCTGTCAAGAAATACGTCCACAACATCACAAAACATAAGTGTTCATAAAAATCATCTAGACAAATAGTAGAAATAACCTTCTCAAATTCTGTTTTTGTCCAGTAAGGAACAACCGCTTTTCCTTTAGGAATAGCTTTCACCTTTTTAGATACGTTTACTTCTAAATATTGCATATCAACTGCCATATCCAGACTTTTTCGAAACATACCAAATACCAAACTTGCATATGCTTGGGAATATCCCGCTCCTTTATCGGAAAGGAGCCAGGTTCGATACTGTTGGACATCTTCTACCGCTAAAGAACGAAGCTCAATGGTTGAAAAGCGGTCTCTCATAGTTTCTAGCGTTCTTTCCCGAACATAAAAAGTACTTTCTTCTACTTCTGTTTCATATGCGGGAATATACACGGTATCCATGTACTGACCATAAGTCATATGGTAATTTCCATAACCATTTGCTTGATGGTATTCATTTTTCACGCGTACTAATTCTTTATAAGCTTGTGTGGCTGTAGTAAACTTCTTTCCTTGTTGATTCGATCTTGCTTTTTTTCTTATTCGTTTTCCAGTAACACGATCGTTACCCAACTCTGTCTCATAATAAAATTGGCCAGCGCTATCTATATAAACGCCAGCATATTTCGTTTTAGTCATAATCTGTTGCCTCCAACTCTAGTTCACAACCTAGAATTGTTTCAACAGTTTCTCTCGGAACTTGTCCTAAACGTTTGTTATTATAAAATGGATACCCTTGTTGTATCATAATTTCTTTTGATTGTCTAATAATTCTAATAGCTGTATATTTAGGAAAACCTAATTTTATTAAGTCATCTTTAGTAACTAGCTGTTGCATGCTACTCACCTTCTTTCTCGTTATCAATTTAATGCAAGATTAGACGGTCTGAAAAAACCCACAGGAATTTCACCTCTACTCATACTCGGAGTAGCTACCCAATACCGTGAAGTGTTCAAGGTAGGCGTATCATTATAGCAACATGTAAATCAAGGCTACTTCACTTTCCAAAGTTGAAGTTTGCAAATCAAATAAGAATCGCTCGTCAATTAAAAAAGTCCTGGCGTATTTGTTTACACAGCTCCTTACATGTTGAATGTATCTAATCATGCTATTCAATTTTCAAAGAACATTAAATTATCAAACTATAGATCTAACTATTAAAAAGGAAAAAATATTATTGCTTAACTTCAAAGGCCAGAATCTTTGTAATCAGTCTGGTTTCCATTCTTCCTCTCAGAGCTTCATCAACAACCATACTTTGATTGCCGTATTCATCTCTCAATAGCCGAAGGGAACGTTTTGCAATATATCCCTTATAATGTTTTAGAATATGGTTAATTGCTTCTGTATCACCATCTGTAGCCTTAACAATAAAGGGAAAGGAAACCATTGGATAAGTATTTTTCACTTTTCTAACCCCTCCATAATTTTTTTAATTAAAACTAGTCCACTAGTTCTGTGTCTGTAAACGGTAGAACGATTCAATTCTAATCGCTCTGCAATTTCTGAATCGCTCATGTTCATGAAGTAGTACATCAATAAAATTTCACGTTTCTTGTCTGGCAAATCACGCAATGCTTCACTCAACAAATCATGTTCTATACCAACGGTTACTCCATTGAGGGTATAAATTTGAAAGTCAGTCGTATGGTTATCCATTATAAAAAATTGGCTAACGATATAATCACCTACATCGGAAAATGAAACCTCATTTTTGGAAAGTCTAGAAAGATATTTGTAATAATCCTTTCGTTCATCTTCCATGGCACGTTTGCAAATATAATCAAATTGATTTTCTATCGTAGTTTGAAAAGTAGATGGTTTCATGATTTCTCACCCCCTTTCTTGGTGTAAAGGGAAATGAGATTGTATCTCTGTTTCCCTTCACACTTAGTCCCGATAGGAAAGGGGGATTTGTTGCATAAACAGATAAAAAACTTTTTAAATAAATGATTTAGTAACGAAAAAAGCACGTAAACAGATTGATTTGTCTGTTTACGTGCTTTATTTGTTCGTTCTATACGATCTATAAAACCACATTGATGGCTATAACTATCTACTGTAGAAGTATAGATTTTTTTGATAATAATCTCGATAATGAGAGTTGATTACAGATAGCATATTTCATGACGACCTGACCTCCTACAAGCCGTCATTTCTAACTTAATTATTGTTTTTGAATACATAAAAACAACGGCTCTTGAACCGTCGTTTGAAAGTAATTGTTAATTTACTGCATGAAAGGATACTACCAAACTACGGTTTTTTTTTATAACCTTTTGGTAGTATTATTTTTATGGTAAGTCTCTTAACAGGAACTCATAGACCATATAATACGTTTTTATATACCTGTTTCTAATTAGATAGGAACAGTAAAATGTATAGAGGTGGTTTACTATGCGTAAAAAAGAAGACAAATATGATTTCACAGTCTTTGGTCTTAAGATAAAAGAAGCTCGTATGAAACAAGGTTTAACCCGCGAGCAAGTGGGAGCGAAAATTGAAATTGACCCACGCTATCTAACAAATATCGAAAACAAAGGGCAACACCCGAGCATACAAGTTCTTTATGACCTTGTATCATTGCTTCATGTGTCTGTTGATGAATTTTTCCTACCTGCTAACGATCTAGTAAAAAGCACTAGACGTATACAGGTAGAAAAGCTAATGGATGACTTTGCAGATAAAGAGCTAATACTTATGGAATCACTAGCATATGGTATCAAAAAATCAAAATCCATAAAAAATGAATGACTAAAGGTACAAAAAGAGCCGATAAGATGAGATTAATCATTCTCAAATTATCGGCTCTGCGTCTTTGCGTCTGGCTCTTCGATTATTGATAAGTCCAATGACTTAACACTTACTAAAGTTTCTTGTTTACATTTGGGACAATAAATAGGCAAGTTTTTGAGTACCGTGTCTTCACGAATTTTCAATCTTGTTTTACCACCACATAAAGGGCAGAAAATCCAATGAGCTTCTTTCATAGATATACCCTCCATAAATTTATTTTAGTTTGAAATAGATTTTAAGTATACTAGTAAATCACACTTGGACAATGGTTCAGTATGTCCTAAAATGCAGTACTGGCAGTCTATGCTTTCAATCAGATTTATTAATTTCCTTAACTTATCCATATCCATATAACCATCATTAAAAAAATCCTCGCTAGTTGAATCACCTAAAAACAGTACTTTTTCTTCTGGAATATATATTAAAACTGTATCTTCTGAATGAGGTGCTTCTGCATGAAAAATTTGTGCCGTCGTCCCACCAAGATTAAGAGTAATTTTTTTTTCAAATTGAACGTCAGATTGAGTAATAACGATTTTTCTGTCATTTACATATTCTCTATTTAAATACTTGTTATTCTTTTTCATAGATTTTATATAGGAATTATCTGATAGTTTATTTTTCTCTTTTTCTAAAAATTCATTGGTTTTATGATGTGCAATAGATATACCATTAATGTGGTGCATTCCAAAAGTATGGTCCCAGTGCCAATGAGTAATAATTGTAACATCTGGTTTTTTTAGCCCCTCTACTTCTAAAGCTTGATAAAATTCATCCACATGTGCAGCTGAATTTCCAGCATCAATAGCAAGTGCAATTTTATCTCCTTTTATATATGCCAAGAGCGGACGGTCAGTTTCGGGATGATGTGGTATATAAAATATTCTATTAGTCAACTTTTTTATTTCCATTTGTTGTCCCACCCTTCGGGTAATAAATCTTGTAATAAAACTTCTCTTAATTCAGGTAGTATGATTTTAGTCTCCATGTTTTGATCATCTATTTGTGAAATAAACTCTCTACATCTTCCACATGGCGGCAAAATACTTCCATCTTCATATACCGCAACTATTTTTTCAATCACAGTTTCATTATTCTTCACCATTTCAGCAATAGCTGATTGCTCCGCACAAAGACCAATAGAGCAAGGTAAATCAATACATATACCTGTAAAAACATTACCATTAATGGTTTCTAATGCACAGGAAACATGGCCTGCAATTCCAAATTGTTTCAGTTTCTTGTGACTTATATAATTATTAGCAACTTGATAGAGTTCTTGTTTATTCATAATTTGTATCCTTTCCTAATACCATATAAAAAAAGTTCAGTAGTCTGATTTATAAATTCTTCATGCTTCATTTTTTTTGAATCAGTAACAAGAAGACTATATAGCAAAGGATCCAAAGCAGATAGAATTTGATGACTTAAAAAGTCCAATGAGAAATCTTCTTTGATAAGTCCTTCATTTACTCCTAGAATGAGAACATTGCTAAATTCTTGTATAATATCATTTTGAATACGTTCCATATCTTTTTGATTCTTTTCTTGAAATAAAACAGCCACATCAGAAAAACTTAGCAATAGAAATTGATGATAGTCACTTTCCATTGATTTTTGAATAACTTTTTTAAATTTTTCAATAAAATCAGTATCTTCTGTAACTATTTCACTTAAACTATCACGTAGTTTTTGAAGTTTAGGAAATGTAATTATAAATAATAAATCTTCTTTTGAAGAAAAATGATTGTAAAGAGTACCTTTTGCAATTTCTAATTCATCGGATATATCGCTCATTTTAAAATGATGATATCCTTTTTGTTTTATCAGTCTTTCCGCTGTTTCAATGATGTTTCTATTTCTTGTTTTAAACTTTTTTTCTTTAGACATACCACTAACCCCCCCTTTTTTTGACTACGAAGTCAAATTTGACTACATAGTCATTTTATCTATTTTATTTAATAAAGTCAAATTTATTTAATCATTTAGAGTATACCCTGAATAATTCATACTTTTTATAAACTACCAAATTTTATAATTATCTGTTTAGTTTTATGCTCAATGGCTCTTTTTCTCAAAAATATTTTTCTAAAGGGTTTAATTTATTTTTGCTAACTGATTAAGTTCAAGAAAGACCTCATTTTGGGCGCACTCATCCTATCGGATGGTTAACGAATTTTTTTGAATGGCGCAATAAACGCAACTAACACTGCAGTACCTGAATGTTTTGTAGAATCCGATAAAATAGCTTTTGGTAAACATGGTAACTACTTAATTTCAAGTATTGTCTTCTTCCGGAATGAACTATCTTTCCAGCAATTTTAAAGAGAAATAAGCGAATAGTAGAAACCTGATACCCTTTCGTTTCATTGGTAAAACACAATGTTCGCATGAAGTTCACGATATTGTAAGCCAATAGGCTTACGATCATACGAGCATGATTTTCTATAAAACGTGGGCTATCTGTTTTATCCAAGTAAAAGCCGTTTTTTGCTTCCTTAATGTAATTTTCCATCGTTCCTCTTTTTGAATACGTTTGGAAAACCAGTTCTGGAGAGACGTCTTTTGAAAAATTAGTAATGATGAATTCATGTCTAAAAAGCAATTCACTAGCTTCTCTGGTTGATTTTATGCAGATCCTTCTGGATTTTCCCCACGACTTTGCTTGATAAGTGGCGTTATAGTAATGAACTTCTTTCTTACTCCAATCGTGATGATCCTTAATGGTAACGAATTGCTTAGCGATTCTGTACAGATTACGATTGGATTTCAAACGGATAGTATACAAACTATCGTACTCTTCACAAAGTTCATACAAATCAGGCATTGCGAATCCACTATCTGCACGTACCATAATAGTGCTTACTGGTGTCACAGAGTGATAATGCTCAAATAATGGACGAGTAAATGCTGCGACGCCTTTTGAGGTGTAGACATTTCCAGAACGAAGTTCTGCTTTAAGAAAGTCTCCGGTAAGACCATCAAAGGCAACGAGTGGATGATAACCGGTTGTCTGGTAATGCGCATTATAATCGGTCATTTCTTGGTTTCCAAAGGTATCACTGTGAGTAGAATCTAAATCGAAAATCATTTCGTTCGTATTTCGAATCGTACGTGCTTTATCAATCAAAATCTGGTTAACCTTTTGTAGCTGGACGATATTTTCTGTTGACATCCGATCCCAAAAGCGAGAAATGGATGACTGTGAAGCCAACCGCTTTTTGCTTAAAACAGCTTGAAAGATAGGATCCGTTGCTAATATATTGGCTGAAGAATCTGTAGGGTAGCCTGCAATCAACTGCAAGATGATTTGTTCCAGAATAGATTCATTTTCATGAACATGATACAGTCGGTCATCTTGAATCTGGATGTTTTTACATAAGATTTGGCTAAACTCAAATTTGTTCATGAATTCTTTTGCTAATATTAAGCCGGAATCTGAGGACAAATTTCCACCAGAGTGAGATACTGTAACATTTGAATTGAAAAGTAGACGATTTTCGTGTAAAGTTGCCATTGAGAGAACCCCTTTCTTTGGTTAGGTTCAGTCACTTTAACCATAGCAGATTGGGGTTCTTTTTGTACACCCAAAGGGTGCGAATAAACGAAACAAAATAGACTGTTATAACAAGGTTTTTGAAGCGTTTTTGAAAAACTATGAATTATTCAGGTATACAATTATATGAAAAATATACTGATATGCACTACTCGTTATTTAATAATTTTCCAGTTATCTCCATTCTTTTCTAGCACTAAATCAAATTGTGATACTTGCGTTGCCTTGGTCTGCTGGTCGAGATATTTTACAGCCAATGATACTGTTATTTGATTATCCTTTCGATTGTAAATAGGATTTACTAATTTTTGAAAGACATATTCTTTTCCGATTGGCTTCAAAATCCCATCACTTACATAATAAGAAAGTTCTTTTGCAGTGGCTGTAGGATAGAGCTTAAAAAATGTTATTAAAAATTCATTGATTTCATTGGTTGTTATAGAATCAATTGAACTATTACTTTCTTTTATTTTGGGTGTGTAGTCTGATTTTTCAGGTATACTGGTAATGGTTGGATTCTTAATAAGAACCATATTTCCATAATCCTCTACATAAACGGTTACCTCATAAGCAGATTGGACATTCTTTTTATCCTCTCCCTCCGTAATTAACTGGTCTACACTGTAGATCACATTAAACTGGTTTTTGCCATCTGATTCTACACTCCATATCTGCAACCCTCTTAAAGATGACGATACAGGAATATCCTTACGAACTGTATCAATATTCAGAGCTTGAAGTTCATCTGTTAGATAATCTTTTAATTTATCCATTCGATTATCAATCGACTTGTCGGATTGTTCCCATGAATAATAAACTTTCGCAAAGTCCTCAACAAAATTCTCTACACTGTGAGTATCGACATATTCCTTTTCTATGATTTTCGTTTCATGAATAGTATGGGTATCAATAGCCGAAAAGTGTTTGAATGTCGCAAAGCTAAAACTCACTCCTAAGAGCATCCATAAGGCAATTACAGTCTTTTTACGAGGATTGATCTTATGGACACGAGGTTTCTTTTCCTTTGGTACCTTTTCTTTATTCTTATTTTTTCTAAATATCATATTGAATCATCCTTTCTTATTCCTTGATTCGTCCTGCTCCAACTAAATGCTGTTGCCAGTAAGAGCTAGTTAGGTCGGCATAACCGATAGGATCACCTGCGTGAAACATTTGATTATTGCCTAAATAAATACCTATATGAGTAATATAGGTGCCAGCGTTATAAGTGGAATGAAAGAAAATTAAATCCCCTGCTTCTGCTTCTGACAATGGGATATGTTGGGTCACATCATATTGCTCTTGTGCAGTTCGTGGTAAATTGATTCCAGCCTTACGATAGCTCCATTGGGTTAATCCACTACAATCAAAGGAAGTCGTGGGAGAAGCACCTCCATAAACATATTTCCATCCCTCATATTTAAAGGCTTCATCCATAATCGCTTGTACTGAATCATCATCAAATTGAGTAGTGACAAGATATTGAGATACCAATTGAACATAAAACATATTCCCATAGTTGTATCGCCAACCACCATTAATTGGAATGGCAATCGGATTTGGGTAGGACACTTTTTCGCCATTAGAATATTGATTAGCAAAACTTTCAGCTAGTTTAAGAGTGTACTTATTGCCACGATTATCAACGTAACCAAGAAATCCACCACCATAGTTATAAGATTGAATGACGGCGTTTAAATCACTGCCATTTTTCTCTGCCGTTTGAAGCAAGGATGCAAAATATTTGACGCCTTGCTTAATAGAATCTTCTGTACCTAAAGTATTGGGTGGAAATCCAAGGGATTCAGAAGATTGCATCACATCCTCATCTGTGCCACCAGACTCCACCTGTATAATCGCAAGTAGCACATGAACATATTCTTCAACTCCATATTCTTTAGCATATTTCTCTACCACAGGTTTATGAGCCACCACTTCGTCGGAAACATTAATACCGCCAGATTGAATATCTGAAAATCCACTATCTTGTTCATCTGAAAAGAGAATAGCAACAAAGAGAAGTAAAGAGAAAACCGTGAGGAATATCCCAGCACCGCCAATAATTAAATATTTTGGTTTCATGATTTCTCACCATTCCTTTTAATAGGAGTGGTTTTTGGAATAGTTTTATTTCTTATATTTTTTACTGGTTTTTGTTGGATAATTGGCATATTTTTTCTTGTGACTGGACGTCGTATCGTTTTTACTGTTGGACTTGAGACAGTAGATCTATGAATAGGTCGTTTTGTTGGTATATTATTTTGACCCTCTGTTTTCGGGTTCGAAGAATTCACTTTACTTGTTGGACGGTCTGGCTCCTCCTCTTGTGTTTTGGTTTTGTTAATCAGTGGAGTGGTAGTTCTAGTAGCTGCTTGCTTATAAGAGTTTTCTTGTCGAGCAGTAGGACGCTCATGGAATTGTTCCTGTCGTCTATTACGTTTCTCATAGATTTCCTGTCTGGTAGTAGGTCTTGCATGATTAGTAGAAACAGATTGTTTTTTCTGTTTAGCTTGTTCCATTTTGGTTCGACGTTCTGCAATCGTTGTACGTCTTTGCGCCTGCTGTTCCTTCCGCCTCATGGCTTCTTCTGATTTTGTTTGAGAGATATTAGTTGTCAAGTCACGGACATTATCCGACACTTTTGATCTTCCTTGATATACGGTGTATTTTGCATTGGTTGGTAAATCTTTGACTTGTTCTTTTAAGTTTCCAGCACTATCTTTGATTCTGTCTTTGGTATCCGCTATAGCCCCAATCTTTTGACCTGCACGTTTTCCAAGGGACGATTTTTCTTGTTTGTCTGGTCGTGAGTGATCTGCTTGTGTTCTCGCAGAACTTCCCGAACCCGACTGTCCTTTTCCTGTAGCACTAGCAATGGCAGTACCAGCGCCTAAAGCAGTCATAGAACGACCAACCTTTCGTTGTAATCGGTGCATATGCGCGTGCATGAGCATACGAGGTTTTCTCATGATACGACTACCAACACTTTGAGAATCATTACTTTGTAGAGAGAACATACTCATTAAATCGCCCAGCTTAAAGTAGATTCCTGCAAAGGTCACAATCTGTAGAAAGGCAATCAAGAAAAATGGATAGCCTTCAGATAAGGTATAAAGCATGGTAGAAATACTAAAAGCAGTGGTAATAATCAATGTAATTCCCGCTCTCGTTAAAATGGTATTAAACAGCTTTGTGATAGCTCGTTTTGATATTCCATCAAAAGAGGGAATCATACTTAGAATAAAACTTACGGGTAAAAACATGGCATAGATGATAAAAAGCACTTGTGAAAAAATCATGATTCCTGCTAGCAAGAATACAAAAATGGAAATACCAATATTGAAGATAAAGAGAAAGAAAACAGTACCTAGTCGGTTGATGGTCTTTGTAATGGTAAGATTCGCATTATCTCTATCTTCAATTTCTTCTTTGACAATTGTTTCTCTATCTTCGCCATTATTAGTATCGGGGCTAACCGAGAGTAAATTTTCCACTCGTTCTACACCAATACTTTCAATATCAGAATTATCATATTGAAGCAAGAGCCAAGGTTGTTGTACCTGTATAGAAAACAGACTATCTCTAATTAAGTCCACACTATCTTTCCCTTGACTGTCGGAATGGGGCATAACAATTTTTGTACCAAGAGAAAGACTGGCATTGCTAATATCGGATGAAAAGTCATTAATTTTGTTAATGTAGTCGGGAGCATAGGCAATAAAGGAAGCGGATAGTACAAAGACCATGACAAAATTTACAATGGCATGGATTGCCTTTGTAGTTTCCCTTTTTATTAATCCTGTATAGGCAACATAAATCCCAAGAACCAGGATTAAAATTAAGAGAAATCCAATATAAAATCCTTCTGATGATAAACCTCCGGATGTCACGCCAGCTAAGGTCTGCATATTTTTACCGACAGAATCGGCAGTAGATGAAATAAAATCAAGGGAATAGGCTTCTTGTACTAAATAACCAGTAGCATTGGAAAGGTAAAGACTAATTGTCCAGATAAAGTTAGTAATAGCATATAGACCATACATGACCTGTTTTCCAATGCCGTCCGACCAGTTCCAAGGTAGCCACCCCCAGCTATTGTCTACATAGAAATCTAATTGATAGTTCCCTAGTGGATATTTGCTATACGCATTGGCAGTATTTATCGTATCATCCACTAAACCTGTGGCATGGGCTACTGTACCCAATGTTGCTAAAAGCAAAATGACAGTTACAAGGATTAAAAAACCTGTACCTGTCATTTTTAAAATTTGTTTGAGATTCCATTTTTCTTTTAATTTAGTTATTCCCATAGATGGTTTCATTTTTACACCTCTTTTCTAATAGGAGGTCTTGTGTCAAAGGCGTGAAGCAGTTCCTCAAAAACAGGATGGAACTGTATCACACCGACACGTCCATATAAATCACTAATTAAGCATTGACCATTTTCTAAATCTCGAAGTCGTTTCTGATTATTTTCGTCCTCTGGATCAACGCCAAAAAAGGCAAGGGTCTTTTTAATTTCGTTGAGATCAGTGGAGCGAAAGGCAAATTTTAGTCCTAAATTATTTTTCAGTTTTTCATCCAATAAGTCATCTGTATTTTGAGTTACAAAATAAACTCCTGCATTCATAGCACGTCCAGCTCTTACTAATTTCATAGACAAGGTTTTACCTTGTGCTACTTGTAAGAAACTCCATGCTTCATCAAGGTCAACAATTTTAAAGATACTACGGTCTGTATGAATAAAATCAAGGGCAAAGGTAGAAATGACAATAAGCATGGCTACGGAAAGTAATTCCATTGTGGTGTATTCCTCAAAAGAAGTTTCCTTGTCTGGTAGCACTAAATCAGCTACTTGTATAATATTTAACTGTTTTTCAAGACTAATGGATTGTTCAACTTCTCCATAACTGAATAACAGATGAGCAAAATCATAGTCTGTAAAACTTTCAATATGGTCGGCTATGCTATTACTCATGGTTGTATTTTCAACTCGTAATTCTTCAATCACTTTCATTAAACCACGTTCTTCACTATTGGTTACTGCACGAATAGCTTTTCTAAGAACAGGGAAACGCTGTCCATCACGGGAAGAAATTCCTGTTAGAAATGTAAGAATATCAATTGCCAGTGATTCGGAATCCTTTGGATTTTTCATAATGACATAAGGGTCGAGCAAGCCTTTATTTTTTTCATCAGAGGTTAGATTAACAATATTGATCTCATGAGCGATTTCTGGCAATGTTTCTTTCCATTTGCCACGTTCTGCCTTTGGGTCTACAATGACTGCCTGTGCTCCATAGAGAACAGAGTAATAAACAATCATATTATTAGAGAAGGATTTTCCGCCACCTAATGAACCAACAAAAGCAGCAGAGAGAGCATTGGTTACAGAACCTTTCACTCCTTGACTGGCAAGAGCAGGTTTCAGATAAATATTTCTGCCTGTATCTAAACTATAGCCAACATAGATTCCCTCATTTTCACCTAGCATTTGAGTAGCTCCAAAACCTAAACCAGCGAGAAAATCAGAAGTTACATATTGGATATAGTCATTCATATATCTTTTGCTTGCAGGTAAAAATTCTTCATGTAAACCGAGCATATCTCCAAAAGGACGAACCAGTTTTACACTTAAATCGTCATAAAAATCACATACCTCATTACAACGGCGTTTTAATTCGTCAAGGTCATTGGCTGAAACACGTACTACATAAGAGAGCTTATACATGGATTCCTTGCTTTGGTCTAAATTAGATTCCAATTCATTTACACTTTCCAAGGCTTCTGCCACATTAGAACTGGTTTCGTTATCGCTTTGCCATGCATGATTATCTAAGTCTTTTAATTCTTTTTTCTTGTTTCTTACGGTACTTAGAGCTTTACGATTTGCTATAATTTCTACATTCATTGAGGTATCTATCGGGAATGTAAATTGTTGTTGCTGGTAATAAAAAATTTCAGATGATGGGAAGTCTAATTCGCCAACAATACTGTTAATAGTAAAGTAAGCCACATAGATGGCCTCATTTTCCTGTTCAATCTTTAAATGTCTTTGTTTTTCTTCCAGTAGACAACGGGTCGGTTTAATCAAGTCATAATATTTAACAAGAGTTTCCTTATTCCGTTTTTTCTTTGAAAGATGGTATTCATAATCTTCATAAGTTGTTCCTGTTTGTCCGTATAGGTGTTCAATCAGATAACCAAAATCATCTTTTTCCAGCCTGCGGATTTTGAAGCGACGAGAGATTTTATTCTCCAGTAATTTTTCCATCTTCTGAAAACGCCAGATTTCATCATTGCTCATACTGACAAAATCCCCCATAAGTTTATGATTCACATCATGAAAGAAATCAGCAAAAGCCATTTTTGCTTCTTTACCTAGATTTTTCATAGAAAAATCTTCATCATTCAAAAGTAACTTAAAACCAATAAAGAATCGGTAGTCTACTTGATGTTCACCAATCATGGAAACAAGAGCCTCCGTTTGCTGGTCGATTTTTTCATAAGCCATTGATTTAAGTTTTCCTGTAATTTCTTCTTTGGAGCGTTCTTGTGTAGCTCTTATACTCGATTCTGTACTGATTTGTAAGGCATGGATTTTTCCGTCACGGTTTTGTGCAATTAACTGCCTAAAAGAATCGTGAACTAGATATTTTTGTTCTGGACTTAGAAAAGAATAGTTATAGGGAATCAGCTCATAATAAGCAAAACATTCCCCGTCTTTATTCCAGACTAAATTATTTTCAATGTATTTAATCGGATACGTCATAGATTTCACTCCTAACGATTGTAATGGCTTCTGTTGGTTGGGATTTTTTCAACTTAATTGATTTTCCAGCATAGGTCAGTTTTGGACGCGTCAGATAGGCAATCACAGCTTTTAAAAATCCATATGGTTTTTTCCCATCAAAGGTTTTCTGGCTCATAAACCATGTGAGAACTACAGGAATACCAAAATATTTTAGAAATACTCCCTCTATCAGTGAAAGTGGTGGCAAGTTTCCAAGTAACATCACCGCAAAGAGTGATACTACAAACCAAGTCATTTGTGTAAAAGAAATGGGGAAAGGTAAACGAAAATCATTGATAGAATAGAGCACCTTTTCTACCGACCAGATACTGGTATAGCTTCGTATTTTCTTCATGTAATCAATCCTTTCACAAAAAACAGGGTAGCTCGTTTCAGCTACCCATAAAATAAAAAATCTATCAGACATTTCTCTACTGATAGATTTAATATAAGATTTCAAATATCCCGTGACTAGTAGAAATGAATGTTCCCTCGATTTCTAAATCACGACCATAAGATTCATAATCAATATAGTTCTGTAGGTTAGCAGGAACTTCTCCTAAATCTCCTGTTTCTTCAATATAGTAGCGTGCAACATCTGCCATATCATCACAATCTGAATGACAAATAATATCTTCTTGATGTTCATTGAGTTCTTCAATGCTTCCAAAATGAGATTGCAGGTTGGATAGTTCTGCGCGTATTTCATCTGGTAATCCCTCAACGATCGTCCACAGGCGATTTAATTCGCCAATAGACGTATATTCGTCAACTTCAAAGGGTAATTCATAATCGTGAATAGCATATTCTTCGTATTCATCATTTAACCCAATACGTTCCTTTACTTCCTCAAAATCAATAGGAAGTTTAAACCATGCCCCTACTAATTCCCCCTCATTATATTTTCCTAAATTGGCAATGTAGACTTGCATATCATCCATAAAATTCACATTCTTTCTTTAAAATTTGCATAAAAAAAGCACTAGATTAATTTATCTAATGCTTTTTTATTTAACAATACGAATGTTTTTACTATTATTCTTTTTCAATCTCATTAACTATTGCATTGAATGCAAAAGTATCCTGTATTAAATTTCTAATCTGTCTAACATTTGAACAATATATAAAACTATCAAAAAGTCTTTCTCTAACATCAGGAGATAGGGTCATCTCATATTGTTTTGAAGATTCAACAAGGATTTTTTGACCGATTTTATTTTTTTCTTCACTAGTTAACTCTTTAAAATGTATAATTTTATCGAATCTATAAAATATAGGACTTCCTAGGTTTTCTTCAATTTCTTCAAGACTTAGGTAATTCGATGTACAGATTATTATTGATTTTTTTAACTCTAAATAATAGTTTTGATCCTCGTATATTCCTTCATCAAATAGTTGATAAAAAGCACTATGAAATGAGGGATGGGCTTTATCAAATTCGTCTAGTAATAATACATTTGATTCTCTATCTAATAAATCTTTAGCAAAACTCTTTTCATAATGTGCACCACCAAAAAGATAATTAGCAAACTGACTATTTTGATACATAGAAAATTGTTTTCTAAATAATGGTTCACCAATAATCTCTGAAATGAATTTTGCAGTTTCGGTCTTACCGATTCCAGACATTCCATATAATAGTATAACTATTGGTTTTTTACGATTAGATAAGGTAACAGGAAACAATGCTTGTAGTAATTTATCTTTTGCACTTTTTTGACCAATAATTCTGTCATCGTATTTTGAATTGATTTCTTTTAAATCATCTATATCCAAATTAATATATTCTTGATTATACACTTCTGTTTCTGGAAATAACCGCTTAATTTGATCACTAATTTGTAATGGAGGATTATGCAGATATAATCTATCATAATCAAATTTACTTAAAAAATTATTAAAGTTAATGATCACATGTTCTCTAACGCCAGCGTATTCATCTGAACCTACAACTATATTTTCTATCCTAATCTTTTCTGGTTCACTCTTTGGTTGGGGTTGATCAGATATCTGAATAACCATATTTTTTGAATCTCTGTCATTCTCATATACTAATTCAGTTAGTGTTTTATATTGAGTTGGAATTGATTTATTAAATTCTACTCTTGAACCATAAAATATCACTATATCACTCACTAATAACACCACCCAACACTACATCGTATACATCTAGTAAATCATTTTTATCTTCATTTTTTTCCCCAGTAACTATTTCAGTAACGTCAATTTCACTTTTTTTCTTTTCGAATTTAAACTCATTTTCCATTGATAGTTGATTCATTGTGCAAGTTCCTACTTTAATTCCATAGTAAGTAAGATTCATTTTTGATAAGTCTGCTAACGTATAACTATTTTTAAAAGCGTTAATATTAAATCTTAAAACTGTTTTAGGAACAGGTTCGCTTCCTAAAAGCATTTGATAATATCCTCTATCCCCAAGTATAGCTTTATTAAGTTCAGTTAAATCAATGGGTATTTCTTCTTTAGGTACCACATTTAAATATGAACTATACATTTTATAAATGGTTATGGATTCTTCTGGAGCATATACATCTTCAGATTTAAAGATATGAATGTTTTTATCCTTTACAGCTAGTGACAGATAATCAGTTAATAAAGTGTTTGATATTGTTGATTCCATTATTTTAGCCATTTTAGAATCATAACCTGTATTAACACTACCTGAAATAGTTGCCTTAAAAGTAGAAAAAAAGTTGAATCCAGTTTTTGCTTGAGCATCTATTTCCGCCACAAGCTTAGCTAACCTTTCTTTATTTTCATTTGTTGACCAATCAATTTTCCCACCATTTTTAATGGTTACAAAATCATTAGCCGCTACTTCATCAAAGTAAATTATTTTTAAAAACTTTGAATTTTTTGAGTTTTTAGTCATTCATCAATCCTCCTATGTTTTAATTAGATATATTATATCATTATTATAGAAGTATCATGAGCCAATAATTCTATTGAATAACTCCAATAGAATGTCTTTCACACCAGCTGCATTAAAAACCAAGCCTACTGCAATAATGGCAATGATGAGAAAGCTGATCAACTTGCTAAACTCACGCTTGAAGCCAAGATACAAGCCAATCACAACGATAGCCAAGAGTACCAGCGATTGAGCATTTGATAGAAACCAGTTATAAAGATTTTGTCCAAAATTCATAAAAATTCTCCTTTCTTTTTTACAATTGTTTAATTTACAGGAACGTACTAAGTGATTACTTCCTTATCGTTTACTGACTGTTGTCTTAAAATATCCTCATGTCGTTCCGTTAGTTTGGCATTATCCAAAATATCCTTGATAATTTGTGTTTGATTGATTTCATCTAATTTCATGGCTACCTTTAAAGTAGGTGCGACTTGATGGGACAGCCAGTTCAACGTCCGTTGAAAAGAATATGGTTCTGGTTTTGTCGTTAATTTTAATTGTTCACGGTTGCTTCCAATAAACCAAGCCCATTCTTCATTGAGTTTCCAATCAGAACGGGGCTTTGTACCGTCTTTATCTACAAAACGGATATAGCGATTGATAATTTTAAAGGCAGTACGCTCCGGATTGTCATAGGCTAATAAATCACGTACTGCATAATAGGCACGGTCATTTTTTAATCGAATTTCAAAACGATTTTTTACGTCTGCATCTTCAATGGGAATATCGTTTTTCTTGAACTGTTCATAGTCTTTTTCATAGATACAAAAATAGACTTCGCTTTGGAGCGAACCGATATAGAGTGTGTTTCCCATACATTCTTTTTCATCTTTGCGTACCAACTCACCACTACGATAGCTTTTAAAACTACGGAAAACTGAAATACATTCTTCCTGTCTACATTTTTCTGTGAGGTTAGGAATATTTAAAATCCCAGTTTTATCATTGATAGCAAGGTCAAGGCGTTTCATCACACCACCAGCCACTAAGGCGTCCATAAAAAACTCATACCAGCTTCTTTGCTGTGCCAAAAGATAACTTTCAAATTGACGACAACCACGACCTTTTAATTCAACCAGTACTCCTTTATCTATCTCATGGGAGCATAGAATAAATATATCACCTAAAACATAATGTTCTGTATAAGAGTAGAAACCATACTCTTCATGAAGCATATAGGAAATTTTCAATCTCAAAATATCCTCAATCACGTGTTTGACATCTGTTGTAGGAAATCGAATCCTCACATAATCAAAGAGCATTTCAAGGGGAGCTTCTGGATTGAATCGTTCCAGTGTTTGCCAAAGTGATTCTTGTAGTTCATCTGATGGCTTTACTTTGCCTGTTTCAATGTCGCTAAGATATTGTCTTGTAATGCCTGTTGCAATTGCCATACGATTTTGTGAAAGCCCATAAACAAGACGTTTTTCTTTTAATTCCTGTACCCAAGTTTTTTCACTCAGCTTAATCTCTCCAATCAAAAAAGCGTATGTCAACTGTTGAAGCTCATTTGACATACGCTCAAATTTTCTAAATCCCTTATAACCAAAGGGTTTTCTACTATTTTTTGTCTGTTTCTTGTTGTTTTGTACCCCCCTGTTAGATACGGGGGGTTAAGTGCTGGCGCGGCTATCGCCACACCAGCCAGCAAGATCAGCCCACACCTGCGACTTACGCTTCGCACGTCGCCTGCGTGGACTGTCTGCTGTTAGATAAATTCTTTATTTCCTCTAAAAAGTCATGACCTTTTGGTACTAAGGGCGTGTAAAATTCTGATATGACACTTGTTCCCACATCTACATAGCCACGTCCTTTGATTTGCTTTAAGAAGAAATCTTTTTGTACATCACTACCAAACATCATGCCATAGCCCATTTCAGACATTCTTCCAAGTGCCACTCTGAAATTAAATTGGTCACGGATTCCGTCGCCTAAATATTTTGCGTCTGGACGTTGACAAGCCAGTATTAAAAAGAATCCAGCTTGGCGACCTAACATAACAATTTGTTTCAACTTATTTAAAACTGCGGTATTTTCTTTTGTTCCCAGCATTTCCATGAAAGCCACGTATTCATCAAAAATAAGAAAGTTGGCTGGAAGTCCTAAATAGGCATAATTTTCTCCTGTTTTATAATTTTCCATTTGCTTCATATCCTCACTGCGTTTCATCATTTCTTTATAGAAATTATCAATGCAGGAAAGCATATCCTCTTTTTTGTAGTAAACATTTTCTAACACAGAGCCTAAATCTGCAAGGTCAGCATTCTTTGGGTCAAGAATATACATATTTGAATCTGTATAAAGCAAGGCTTCAATCAATGTTAAAATAAAATAAGTCTTACCGCCACCTGTACCCCCAGCAATCAACATGTGAGGGAGCTTGTCATATTCCCACCATACATTTTCCATCAGTCGTAATTTCCCATCTGTAGCTTGTACTTCATCAATAGAAATCCGACTGGCGATAGTATCGTAAAGCAAGGTATATTCCACGTAAGAATCCTTTAACTCTTTATCCATCAGCTCACAGTACAAGCCACTTTCTAATTTCTTTTCTAGGTGTAAGAGCTGGTCTTGATATTTCCCTAAAGTAATTTCTACCCGAATTTGTATCAATCCGTTATTAAGACGATAATAGATTTTGGGGAAGTAAGCTATCTTCTCTTTGTTACGACTGGATGAATCTTTAAAGAAGCCATCTGTTTTAACCTGTTCCGATTCATACCACTTATTTTCTAAAATCATCTTTGCCAGCTTTTGACGGTGATAGAGTTGTTTTACTGTATCATATCTATATCTTTTGAATAGAAATACCACTAGTAAGCAAACAAGAATTGCGACACCTATACTCATCATTAAATAGGGAATGTCAATCTGGTTTGCTTGCGATAGATTAAAGTCTTGCCAATTGACCTGCTGGATTGCTTGAATATGAAACAGTCCAACAACCAGCAGGAAAATTGGTAGCAAAGTAGCTATTGTAAAATGAAAGACTAAATCTTTGTCATTCGGGCGAATCCTTTTACTATGAAATGCAATCTGTTTCATCCGTTATCTTCCCCTTTCTATTTAGTGGGAGATAGAGTGCCAATTTTTATTTAGCAGGTTCTTTTTTAGGTGGTTGATTCCTAAATGTACTAGAATCTTTCGCCAGAATAATATCATCTGCTTTAATATACCAGTTTATATCTGCCCCTCGAAAGGTAGCAGTAGCGACAGTATCAGCTATTGGGTTGATAATTTCTACCCTTGCATTATAGTCAAATTCCTTTAAAGGAACGCTGGCAGGAATACTTACTTGAATCATACGTCCTTGTCCTTTGGATTTTAGATCATAGGTACGTTCTTTAACTTCCTCTGAAACTGTCCCATCTTCATTTTGAATACGGACTTCACGACGGAGTGCGGAAAATTTCAACTCTCCAAAGGTTGCCTCTTTTTCTAATACAATGCCATTAGCTAATCTCATAATCAAATTCCTCTCTTTCTTTATGCTTTTATCATGTCATCTGCATGTAAAATATAATTAGTGAATCCACGATTACCAATTTTATAGCCCTCTGCTGTAACGCGTGGATTAATTAGTTTTACACTTTCTTCAAATTCAAAGTTCTTTTCTCCAGCTTCGGCAGGAAGAACAACGACAATGTCATCTGCTCTTTGAACATTAGAGTATAGATTGAAGCTACGAGATAGGACAGTCAGTTGTCCGTTAATTCTTCGCTGTTCAATTTTATCCTCTCCAGCGAATTCTAAATTTCCGAATGTTTCTTTCATATTTGGGATAACAAATTTTAGTTCCATATTTATACCTATCCTTTCTTTTAAATAGTTTGATGGTCTTACAGGATGGAGAGCGTCCCTTTATTTTTTTGTTTTTGTTTTTTAAAATTATCGACTCCTTTCAAATTTAAATAAAAAAATAGACGCTCATTTCTGAACGTCTTATAAATAATATTATTTTTTGTTATTTCCTTCTAGATCAACATCAACTTGAACACCTAGCAACTTACTTTCAGGAGAATCATCATTTAGTTCAAGTACAATGTTCTTTTCAATAATTTCTTCATAATCGTTTTTCTTCATAAGCGGCTCTATTGATTGCAAAGTATCCTCATTTACAGTACATATATACTGAAATTCTTTAGTCTCAGTATACTCATTCATCAATCTAAATAAAATTTCTCTTTGCCTAGGATCCATATTCGCAAGTAACCTACTGTCATGAATAAGAAAGCGCATATTGCTTACTTTACTTAGTAGTATGAGTAAATCAAAGCAAAATATTTTAACTTCATTAACACCATCAGAAGAATCATCTTCAATTCTAGCATCTATATTAAATCTCAGCAGGTTCTCGCCAAGATTATTCTTGATTATCAAGCCACTACTTTTTTTAGGATAAAATCTTTTAGATAAACTACGAAATGATTCTTTTAACCGATCAAGATAGTCACTCTGTTCTTCAAGATATGTATCAGATTCTTTATCTTGAGAAATAAAATCTGCTTTAATATCTAATCTTGTTTCTTGATATGTCTTAAGAATTTTTTTATAATCATTTATTCTATTTTTTTCATGCTCTAACGAAGACAATTGTTCAGTTAACGCTAAATATTCTTCCAATGCTCCATGCGAGTTTAAATAGCTTAAAAGCCGATCCATTTCTTCTCCTAATTCCTTAATTTGATTTTCAATAGAAGAAAGGTGAATGTTGTTTTTTTGAAGTTCTTTCTTTAGCCTGATTTCCCGGCTTTTCAATAATTCGTTGTGAAAATCCATTACATTATCAATTCTTTCTTTAATCATGTCTGGTATTTCAACGTTGGCCGTTTTATAAACATTCAATAATTGATCTGAATTTACATCAATACTCTGATTTAAAGAAATAGTGATATTTTTAATATTAGAGTTGATTAACGATCGTTTGTTTTCCAACTTCTTTTTACTGAAACTCTTATCGTTTGCTTCTTTTTCTAATTCATGATAATTGCTAGATACTTTAAAGCTATTAAGTTCACTTTGTAGTTGATTTATTTTATAGTTCAATTCAGTAACATCAATGTCTGCGTCGTGTTTTCCAAGATAATACTGTTTGAATACTGGGTCTTTTTTAATTGCTTTTTCTGTTTTATTAGCAGAATCTTGTTTATCTCTGAGATTCCTTTTTTTAATTATAAGATCATAGTCAATACCTAATAAGTATGCATTGTTTAATAGTTTACTATAATCTGTTTCTTTTGGTACAAAAGTGTCGAAATTAATATAACTAGATCTATATCGTCTTGCAAAACGCGAAAACAATGTATTCCAAGTCATATAATTAGGTGTTTCTTCAATATTAAAACATAAACTTAAAAGTTTTGCCCTAAATGTCTTAAGAGGGATTTTTTCACCACAAAAAATTAAATTATTTTGTTCATCAGCATGTCGAGTTGAAGTGTACACTTTTCCATCAATCGAAAATTTCAAAGTAAATGACCAGTTGGAAAGGCTACTTTCAAAGCTACCAATTTTATTTGATCCTAGACAAAAATGAATCAGGTGAATAGTAAAAGATTTTCCAACGCCATTGTATGTGTTCCCGTCGTTTCCTTTAGTGGGAGAGGCCTGTTTTCCTAAAATAATATTTACGCCTTCTTTAAAAATTACACTATGAAATGAAGGCATATTTGAAGTTAAACTAATCAATTTCATAATGTAAAACTCCTTTATTGGATTTAATAGCACCAATCATGTATAAGAAATCTAAAGCAATTATAAATTCGTCAAAAGTAAATTTTACTGGATATTTAAGATTATAGTATGCATTATTATAACGTTCCCACAAAGAATCAACATCCAACGGTTGCTGTAGTTGTGTTAATAAAAAACCACCAAATCCTATTAGTGATTCATGAATTGATAGATGTTTTTTCGGTAATATCATGCGGAATCACTCCTCTCTTCTAGGGGTTCTTCAAAAATATCACAACTAGCAAAATAGTGTGCCATAAGTACGAAAACACAACTCTGAATTGGTACAGTAGGTTTATAACATGACTCTTCAAGAATACTAAAAAATCTAGCATCACTTGCGTTTTCTAAGTCGCCAGAAATCTCTTCCTTTGAATTTAAATATAAAGAATGAAATTTTTCTTGAAGTATCTTATCTAAGCCTGGATTTTCATTAAAATATTGAGTTAGAGTTCCTTCTTGATAAGAACCGTTTGTTAGATAAATTTTTACTTGATCGCTAAGACCATTAAACATAATTTTATCATCAAAATTTGGAACACTTAATACATCTATAGCACCATTATCTACTTCAATATTGATTAGAAATTGAACTGTTTCGTTCAAAGCATCGTATTTGATTATTTCTAACTCCTCGTCTGGTATGTAGCCTATAATATCTTGTATTTGCAAAACATCAAGACTATCAAATTGCTTTTCTAAATCTTTAGCGCTAAATATGTTTAAACTTAGATGCTTATATTCTTTTCTGTTTCCAATTTCTATACATTTTTCAATGATAGGGGAAGGTATTCCTTTGTACTTATCATTTATAACAAAATAAAACTCTTTAATTGGACAAATTTTATTCCAATAAGCATAGAGTTTAATAAAATCATTTTCAAGCTTATTTATAGCATCATTTTTTGTTTTTGTTTTTGTTATATCTTCAGGTGAGAATACTTGAAAATAAATTCCAGCAGTCTTATCAAATCCATCGTTCTTACGATCTCCAATGTTACCATAAGGCTTAACAGCTTGGAATTTATTATTGCACTTAGACATAATGGCTACAAAAAAGTCTTCAAACTGTTGGCCATCATATTTGTATATTCTATTTTGAAAAAGAACTTTTGTGATGTATGATTCTGCTCTTGACATGATTTACCTCCAACTATTTTCTTAATTCTATCATATTGGAGATATATTTTGTAAAAAAGTTAATATGCTCATTTCTGATCGCCTTACTTTTAATTATTAGACTTAAAGAATTTTTCATTAAGGAATTCAACGCTCAATATGAGCAAACACTACACTGAAATTGCATTTTTTATATATCGTATACTCAATGCAGAGTATGGTTAGTCAAAACTTTGGCGGAGAAAAAAGAGAGTACATTTCATAAGAATGCACCCTCTAAACTATGAATTGATAAAGTCCCACTTTCAACACGTCTGGCGGGATTTTGGCGGGAAACGTAATCAATTCAAACCATTTTATCCATTTTAAGAACCGAAAGAAGCCTGTTAAACCAATCGTTTACTACCAAATCAAGTTAGTAAATTATTCCCACTCAATCGTAGCTGGTGGTTTACTCGTAATATCATACACAATCCGGTTCACGTGCTCTACTTCGTTTACAATTCTTCTAGAAATCGTATCTAGCACTTCATACGGAATGCGTGCCCATTCGGAAGTCATTCCGTCAATAGACGTTACTGCGCGGATTCCTACTGTGTAGTCATAGGTACGGCCGTCACCCATCACTCCTACGCTGCGGATACCTGGAAGAACGGTGAAATATTGCCATACATCACGATCAAGTCCAGCTTTGGCGATTTCTTCGCGTAAGATGGCATCGGATTCGCGGACAATTTCAAGTTTTTCTTCCGTGATTTCACCTAAGACACGAATACCGAGTCCTGGTCCTGGGAACGGTTGGCGCCAAACAATGCTGTCAGGCATACCAAGTTGGGTTCCAAGTTCGCGTACTTCGTCTTTGAACAATGTATTTAATGGTTCAATTAGTTTGAACTGCATATCTTCTGGCAAACCGCCTACGTTATGATGAGACTTAATAGTTTGTGCGGTTTCCGTACCACTCTCAATTACGTCTGTGTATAGCGTACCTTGTGCCAAGAATTCAATTCCGTCCAATTTGGTTGCTTCGTCATCGAACACGTATATGAACTCATTTCCGATAATCTTTCGTTTTTGTTCTGGATCGCTCACGCCGGCTAACTTAGATAAGAAGCGTTCTTTCGCATCCACCAAGATAATGTTCAAGCCAAACTTCCCAGACAGGCTTTCCATTACGGCTTCTGCTTCGTTTTTCCGCAACAAACCGTGGTCTACAAAAATACAAGTCAATTGGTCGCCGATTGCTTTTTGAAGCAATACGCCGACAACGGAAGAGTCAACCCCGCCTGACAATCCAAGCAAGACTCGCTTATCTCCGACTGTCTCACGAATTTTTGCGATTTCAATATCGATAAAGTCAGCGATAGACCAGTCTCCTGTACAACCACATACATCAAAGGCGAAGTTGCGTAACATTTCATTCCCATGAATGGAGTGACGCACTTCTGGATGGAATTGTACGCCGTAGAAGTTCTTCGCTTGGTTCGCAAAGGCTGCTACAGGACATTGTGCATTTGTTGCTGTCACGTCAAAGCCAGCAGGGATATCAACAATTAAGTCCCCATGGCTCATCAATACTGTTTCGCTGGATTCTAAGCCTTTAAACAAAGGGCTCGCTGTATTTAAGATTTCAATATTTGAGCTGCCGTATTCACGATGTCTTGCTTTTTTTACGGTACCGCCGAATTGAACAGTCATTAATTGCATGCCATAGCATACACCCAAGATAGGTAAGCCGAGTTCATAGATAGCTGGGTCAACCGTAAAGGCGCCCTCTTCATATACACTATTTGGTCCACCGGAAAAAATAATTCCTTTAACATTTTCCATCTTCTTGATGTCTTCCGCTGTTGTGCGGTGAGAAAGTAATTCAGAAAACACGCCGAACTCACGAATACGGCGGGTAAGTAGTTGGTTGTACTGACTACCGAAGTCTAATACAATAATTTTTTCCATTGAAGCTAAGTCTGTCGTCATCGATCTGGTCCCTCCAAAAATAAGTAATTTAGTTTAATACTTCTTGATGCTCAAGTAATCAATGTAATGATTATCTGCCTTATGGATAATCAAATCAGCGCGCGTCATGGTTGGCGCGATATACTCAGTCAGATTCTTCAAGTTTACGTTCTTCCAAACACCCTTTGCCATTTGGATCGCTTCTTCTCGATCACCGATTGCATAACTATGGTAGTAATTATCAGGCTGGTCTTTGGCCAAATCCATTAACATCTCGAAGCGTTCCAAATACCATTTCTCAATATTTTCTACTTCTGCATCCACATAAATGGAAAAATCGAAAAAGTCACTGACATAGATGGTTTGATTACTCGGAAGTTGTAACACATTAATCCCTTCTACAATGAGTATATCAGGCTGATCCACTTCCTCAAACCTATCTGGTACAATATCATAAATTCGATGCGAATACACGGGAAATTGGACATTTTCCTTCCCAGTTTTCACGTCTAGTAAAAATTGAATCAAGCGCTCCATATCATAACTCTCCGGAAATCCCTTTCGGTTCATGATATCTCGTTTTTTTAGTTCCGCATTCGGATATAGAAAACCGTCTGTCGTGATCATTTCAATTTTTTTATCCGCGTAAAATTTTTGAAGCAAGTTCTGCAGCACACGAGCCGTGGTACTCTTCCCAACAGCTACACTTCCCGAAACACCAATAATGAGCGGAGAAGGATCAAATGGGTGTTGCAAAAACTTACTCTTTACCCGATTTAAGTTTCGATAGTTTTGTTGTACGAGGTCAATCATTTCTACAAGCGGTACATAAATATCTTTCACGTCTGCCAAGGACAGCTTATCATTTAAGGCAGTCAAACTCATTAATTTTTCTTCCGAAATCATCGGAATCGATTCTTCATGGAATGTTCTCCATTCAGCTCGTTCAATATGATGGTAGTTGCTATTAGAAGTCATGCTTGATTCCTTTCATATCCTTCACATTTTCGAACATTGTAACATACCTTTTAGGAAGGGTACCAGAGCAAATATGTAGAAGAGCAATCCAGTGTACGAAAGTGTAGTTAAATTTTCCTAAATAAAGGTGGTGTTTCATTTACTTTAAGAAGGGGCTTCGTTAAAATGAAGAAGCATAAAAGAAGAGAAAGTGGTGAAAAAATGAAAAAAAAGGAGAAATATTTAGAATTATGGGGTGATTTAGTTAGTCTCCGTGATTTACTGCAAGCAATGCTTCTCTCCGCCGTCTTAACAATGGCTGGTTATTTCTTAGCTCCCGCCGGAGATACAACCAAACAATTGTTTTTTGGTTTAGCAGGAGCTGTGCTCGCCCTTCTCGTAAACACCATTTTTATCAAGCCCAAACGTTTGATTAAGCAAAGTAATCAAGAACGTTAATTGGAGGAATTTTTGTGGATTTTCAATTACTCATTCAGATGGTCATTGTCGCACTCGGCGCTACCTTCTTATATACTTTGATTGGCTTCATCCCGGGAACGGATGAAACTGCCGTATTAATGCCTATTACATTGGCAGTGGTACTCTCAGGCGTGCATCCAATCGTTGTGTTAACCTTTTTTATTGCAGCTATTGTTTCCCTTAACCTGATGAATGCCATGCCGACATTAGTCGTTGGGTTGCCAGGTGGGGTTCTTTCTACGCCGATGATTGGGCATTCGATGACCCTCAAAAAAGAAGGTTTAACACATCAAAACATTAAAAAGTCAGCAGTAGGCGCATTAATTGGTGTTCTTGTATCGGTTCCGATTAGCCTGCTCGTGGCAAACCTAATCGCTCCTTATGCAGAAGTAATCAAGTCCTATTCAGGTTGGTTATTCGTTGTTGGAGCGATCTTTCTGTCGCTGATGTCGAAGGCAAAGTCACTTTCCCTCTTCATGATTCTCCCGCTTGCCCTGCTCTTTCAAAGTTTACGCACTTTGTATTGGGACTTGAATATTGTTCCAGCGGATAAGAATATTACGACTTCCTTCTTTTTAGGAATCACGGTAGGTCCTTTATTGGTAAACCTATTGTCGTTCTTGATTCGTTCAACGAGAGAAGCGGCTGAAAAAGATGAAATGGCTGAAACCTGGATTCCAGTGATTGATGGGAAACGAGAAACGATGAACCCATTCAAGATTGCAGCTAAAGAAGAAACCATTCCAGCAGCCATCGTGGCGTTCTTTTCTACGTTTATTTTTGTATTAAGTCCAGTAGGTATTATTATTTTATTTGGTGAACTGGTAGGTAAACGTGAAAAGGATCCTGTCAAACGTGCCAGCACTTCTATTGTTACGATGAGTGCTCTGGCACAGTCTACGTATTTATCGGGCATTATTATTTGTGTAGTGGCACTAGGTATTCCATTATCACCCGCTGCGATTGGTCCCGGAGGTGCTTTATTTACAGCTCCTCCCGTATTGACTCTGGAAGCGAATATCCACCATGCACTCTCCATGGGCGAATTCACCTTAGCTATTTTCTTAGGTGCGCTAATTGCGATTTCCCTAGCTTATTTTCTAGCGATTCGCTATGCGACTAGAATTACTGCTTTGGTACTGACGAAAGTCCCTCATGAGGCTATTTTAGGCTTATTCATCGCCTTGGTCCTCCTCCTTTCCTATATGGATGCCGGACTTCTGAATGTGTTTGGAGTCATGTTAATCGGATTTGTCGCAGGTTCACTAAACCGTCTGGGCATGAACTACGGGATTCAATTCATGACCCTGTATGCTGCACCATTTATTATTTCATGGTTTGCATAATAGATAGAACGTAAAGGAAGATGAAAATGGAAGAAAAATTGGCAAATGGCCATTCACATGGGAAGATTATTTTAATGGGCGAGCATGCCGTTGTTTATGGGGAACCTTCGATTGCTCTTCCCTTTCCCGCAGCAGTTATGACAGCGACAGTTAAGCCGACAACAGGAGCGTTACTGGTTGATTGTTCCTATTACCAAGGCATTGCAAACGACATGCCGGAAGTACTACAAAGCTTGAAAAAAGCAATTGAAACAGCGTTACTTTCATTGGGGAAACCGCTGAGAAATATTCGTGTTACAATCGAAAGCACCATTCCACCTGAACGCGGGATGGGCTCTAGTGCTGCGGTTGCCGTTGCGGTAACTCGAGCGATTTATCAATATTATGGTGCGAAGTTAAGCAACGAAGCTTTATTGGAACTGGTTCACCTTTCAGAACAAGTAGCACATGGAAATCCAAGCGGACTAGATGCGGTAACGACAAGCGGTGACGAGCCGGTCTTTTTCCGTAAAGGACATCCCTTCATCCCCTTCCAGTTACATATGGATGCCTACCTAATCGTAGCAGACACCGGCGTGACTGGACAAACGAAAGAAGCTGTTTCCAGTATTGCCAGCCGAATTGAAAATGGTGACCAAAAACGCACCTTAAACCAAATTCGGTCTCTAGGAGAATTGGCAGAACAAGCACGACATTATTTAGAACAAAATCGTCCAACTGAACTAGGTCAGGCAATGGATCAAGCACATGAGCTGTTGACTGATCTAGGCGTTTCAAGTCCCGAGTTAAACCAACTTGTTTCTGCAGCAAATGCAGCAGGCGCGCTAGGGGCAAAGTTGACCGGTGGCGGCCGTGGTGGTTGTATGATTGCTCTAGCAGAAACAAAAGAAGATGCTGAACAAGTGAGTGCTGCTCTTCGTGAAGCTGGTGCAGTGGCAACGTGGATTACCCACCTAAGACAGGAGGAAGAAAAATGAGACAAGCAGCAGTTCGTGCACACACGAATATCGCTTTGATCAAGTACTGGGGAAAGCGGGATGAAGAATACTTCCTTCCGATGAACAGTAGTCTTTCTCTTACTTTGAATGAGTTATATACCGATACATGCGTTACTTTTGATGAAACATTAGAAGCTGATTTATTTTATCTGAACGGGAAACAACAAAGTGAACAAGAGACGGTAAAAATTTCTCGTTTTCTTGATTTATTTCGCAAAGAAGCCAATCTCTCTGTGCGAGCTCGCGTGGAAAGCATCAACCATGTTCCCACAGCAGCTGGTCTAGCCTCTTCTGCTTCTGCATTTGCTGCCTTAGCAGGCGCGGCAAACCTTGCAACAGGACTGCAGTTAGATGATCAAACCCTCTCCATGTTTGCCCGCCAAGGAAGCGGCAGCGCGACACGTAGTATTTACGGCGGCTTTGTTGAATGGAACAAAGGGACTTCTCCAACGGATTCGTATGCGATTCCGGTTGATGATGCGGATTGGGATATCGGTATGGTCATTGTTGCGGTAAACCGTTCAGCGAAGAAAGTTTCGAGCCGAGTTGGAATGAAGCAAACTGTTGAAACTTCTCCTTTTTACCCTTCTTGGGTAGAGACAGCAGAAACTGATCTACAAGCAATCAAAGAAGCAATCAAAGAGCGCGATTTTCAGACAATGGGTGAAATTGCAGAGCACAGTGCTATGAAAATGCATGGCTCGATGTTGGGGGCTAATCCGCCCATTATGTACTTTGAACCTAATAGTATTCAAGCGATTCAATGTGTAAATCGTTTGAGAGAGCAAGGCGTGCTTTGTTATGTTACAATGGATGCCGGTCCGAATGTAAAGGTACTCTGCCGACTATCTCAGGCAAAACAAATTAAAGAAGAACTATCCAAATATTTCAATGAAGAACAGCTCCTCGTCACTGGACCAGGAGAAGGAATACGAGAGTTAACCAAAGAAGAAGTCACTGCATACGGGTGGAAACGATCGTAGTCAGGAAGAAAGGAAGAGGAATTTGATAAAAGCAAGCGCGCCAGGAAAATTATTCATTGCAGGTGAGTATGCCGTAGTAACCCATAATCACCCTGCTATTTTAATTGCTGTCAACCAATTTATCACGGTAACATTGGAAGAAGCTGAAGATGAAGGGACGATTCACTCGTCATTGAATGGTGGGCTGCCAATTCCTTGGACCAGACAAGAAGGTAAGTTATCCATTGATGAGCGGGAAAATCCGTTCATTTATATTACCCAAGCAGTCAAAATAACAGAGCAATATATTCAAGAACAAGGAAAAGAATTGGTCTATTTCCACCTCTCCGTCGAGAGCAAATTAGATAATTCCCATGGAAAAAAATATGGCCTTGGCTCAAGCGGTGCGGTTACCGTAGCAACGATTAAAGCATTATTGCAGTTTTACGCATTGCCGTCTTCTAATGAATTAGTTTATAAGTTAGCAGCACTCGCTCACCTATCGGTAAACAGCAATGGTTCATTTGGTGACATTGCAGCAAGCTCGTATACGGGATGGATTGCTTATTCTTGCTTTGACCGCAACTGGGTATTAACGCAAAAAGAAACCCAATCCATTTCCCAGCTCGTTAATCTTGCATGGCCTGGATTGATGATTCGTCGGTTAAACCCTTCACGAAAATTGCGGTTATTAATCGGGTGGACCGGTTCTCCTGCTTCCACTACCCACTTAGTTGACAAAGTAAATCACAAGCGCAGTGGCTTGAATGAATTTTTCCCACAGTTTTTAACACAGAGTAAACGATATGTTAATGAATTAATTGATGCCTTTGATCACGATCACTTATCCGCTATTAAGACGGGCATCCGCTCCAATCGTCAGTTATTGAATGAACTTGCAGAACAAACAGGTGTCCTGATTGAAACGAAGTTGCTTACCAAGCTTATTCAAATCGCAGAACAGTTTGGTGGAGCTGCTAAAAGTTCTGGCGCTGGCGGTGGTGATTGCGGCATTGTCTTAATCGAGCAAGACGCTAATATTACAGATTTACTACATCAATGGCAAGAAGCTGGTATCCAGCACCTAGACCTTCAAGTGTATCAAGAAGATCAGGAGGAAAAAGAATGAATATAGACTCTAATCGCAAGGACGAACACGTAGACTTGGCAGAAAGGCAATATCAAGCTGCCAGCCAGTCTGACTTTCAAAAAGTACGTTTTGTTCACCACTCCCTTCCCCAAATAAAAACGGCTGATATCTCATTAGCATCAAATTTATTAGGCTATCCAATGGAGTTGCCGTTTTACATCAATGGAATGACGGGTGGCAGCGAAAAAACAAAAACAATTAATGCGAATTTGGCCGAAGTGGCGAAGGCTACTGGCTTAATCATGGCATCCGGGTCAGTAAGCGCAGCGATTAAACATCCTGAACTCGCTGACACATTCAAGGTGATCCGCCAAGTGAATCCTAACGGTATTGTTTTGGCTAACCTAGGTGCGCATCACACTTTAGAAAATGCAAAGCGAGCAGTTCATATTTTAGAAGCAAATGGTTTGCAGATCCACATCAATGCTCCTCAAGAACTTGTTATGCCAGAAGGTGATCGTGATTTTTCTATGTGGCTCAAGCAAATTGAGCGTATCGTAGCTAAAGTTGGGGTACCGGTTATGGTCAAAGAGGTTGGCTTTGGTATGAGTAGAGAAACCATGGAGCAGCTCATCAGCGTTGGCGTTCAGTGGATTGACGTTTCTGGTCGTGGCGGGACAAACTTTGCCGCAATCGAGAATGCTCGCCGTACCACTTTTTCTTATGATGATTTAGAAAATTGGGGACAGTCTACTGTTCTTTCCTTGCTAGAAGGTGAAGAACTAAATGACCGCGTGCATTTATTAGCTTCTGGGGGCGTGAAGTCGCCTTATGATATTGTGAAGGCACTTGCCTTAGGTGCTGAAGCGGTTGGGCTTTCGGGACAATTCCTGCATATGGTGCTAGAAGAAGGCCCAGAGAAAACCATCGAAACCATTGCTAGCTGGAAAGAAAAAATGACATCCATTATGACGTTACTTGGTAAAAAGTCAGTTGCTGAGTTGAAGCAAACCGATGTCATCTTCCAACGTGATATTATCGACTGGTGTGAGATGCGCGGTATTGATTATCGTCGTTTCGGTATTCGTTCAAGTGAATATTAATAAAGTAAAGATCCCTGCCGTATTTGTGGCTCTTTGTCAAGAAGTGTTGATAGTGTATTTTTCCAGTTGCATGCAGGCTAAATTTCACAATCTATCAAGCAGTA
>NZ_JARBEA010000002.1 GCF_028863945.1 Jeotgalibaca caeni
AGGAAAAAGCTCTCGGTCTGCGGCAACAGAACAAGAGCCCTCTAAAAATTTAAAATTTTAACACCTACATGATACCATGGGTAGTGACTTTTTGCGCTTTTTTTAGCTTGTGTTTTCATATAAAAATTCTCTCACTTATCCGAACTAACGCTCGTTCGAACAAGTGAACTACAAAAAAAAGAGAAATCGGATTTCCATCCGGTTTCTCTTTTTGATTACATTTGGCTTGGAGCTTTCACGCCTAGGAGACGTAGGCTTTCTTGTAAGATTAAGGTGGTTGCTTTTACTAATACTAAGCGTGCATTTAACTGCTCGTCTTCGTTCAATACGCGGGAATTTCCGTAGTATTTATTGAAAGCTTGGGATAGATGCAAGGAATATTTCGCGATAACAGATGGTTCGAATTTTTCGAAAGCTGTTAAAACGATATCTGGGAAACTATTGATTAGTTTGATTACTTCCCATGAATACTCATCGTCCAAGTTCAAGTCGCCTTCTAGATCCAATTCTACATTCGCTTTACGCAGAATGCTGAGGGCACGTGCATTGGTATACTGCACATATGGGCCGGTTTCTCCTTCGAATTGAACTACTTCTTCTAAAACAAAGTCAAAGTTATTTAAGCGGTCATTTTTCAAATCATGGAAAATAACTGCTCCGATCCCAACTTGTTTCGCAACTTCTTCTTTGTCCTCAAGGGTTGGGTTCTTTTCATTGATTTGCGCCAATGCTAAGCTGGTTGCTTCATTTAGTACTTCTTCCAGTAAGATTACTTTCCCTTTACGGGTAGACAGTTTCTTCCCGCCTTGCGTAATCAAACCAAACGGAATGTGGTGCATGTCTTCCGCCCAGTCGAAGTCCATTTCCTTCAATACGGCTTTCAATTGTTTGAAGTGGTTGCTTTGCTCGTTTCCTACTGCATACAATGACAGTGCAAAGTCGTACGTGCGTTTGCGGTAAATAGCCGCTGCTAGGTCACGGGTAATGTATAAGGTTGCCCCATCTGATTTTTTAATCAAGGCCGGATTCAAGTTGTAGGCATCCAAGTTTACGATGGTTGCGCCGCGGTCTGTTGTAAGGAGGTTTTTCTCTTCTAACAGCTCAACAACCTCATCCATTTTGTCATTGTAGAATGCTTCTCCGTTGAAGGAATCAAATGTAATGTCCAGCATTTCGTAAATCTTCATGAACTCTTTCAATGATTCACTACGGAACCATTTCCACAAGGACGTTGCTTCTTCATCGTTGTCTTCCAATTTTTTGAACCAAGCACGTGCTTCGTCTTCTAAATCGGTATCTTCTTCGGCTACTTCATGGAAACGTACATATAGCTTCAACAGTTCCGCAATCGGCTCTGCCTTCACTTCTTCCTCGCTGCCCCATTTTTTGTATGCAACAATCAACTTACCAAACTGAGTTCCCCAGTCACCTAAGTGGTTGATTTTAACGGGTTTGTAACCAACCTTTTCAACAATATTCGCCAGCGCGTTCCCGATTACGGTTGAACGCAAGTGCCCCATGGAAATGGGTTTTGCAATATTTGGTGAGGACATATCAATCGGTACGTTTTGGCCGTTCCCCACTTTTGCATCGCCATATGCGCCTTTTTCAGCTGCGATTTCACGTAACACTGCCGCACTGACTTCATTTTTATTCATGAAAAAGTTGACGTAAGGTCCGACCGGTTCTGTTTTAGCGATGAAATCGTGATTAATTTTTTCCGCTAATTCACCAGCAATCATTTGTGGAGCTTTGCGAAATACTTTCGCTAAAGAGAAAGCAGGAAAAGCTACATCCCCGTGCTCGACATGTTTGGGTGCTTCTAATAAGTTGTATACTTCATCTACAGTCAGATGTTCAGACACATGTTGCTGAATTTCCTTGGCAACCAACAATTTGTAATCCATTTTTTTACTCCTTTTCTGTCTTCATAAAAAAACGTCTCCTTTTGCCCAAGCAAAAGAGAGACAATTATCCGCTACAATCGTCTTCTTAAAAACGATGGCACTCGAATAACCGATGATTGAATCGTTTATTTTCTACAAGTGCAAGTTCTCTATATCTCTCATAATATAGCAAGAAAACAGAAACTTGTCCATTTCTTTTTCCAACACCATATCGTTTGATAAGCGTTGTTCTCTTACGTACACTAAGACTATCAAGATAACAGGAGGGATTTTTATGCCATGGACCGAAAAAGATTACCCCGCTAGTTGGAAAAATTTTGATGAGACGACACGTTTGAAGGCCATTGATATTGCTAATGCGATGTTGGAAGAAGGGTATAAGGAAGAAGATGCAATCCCAATCGCAACGGCTCAAGCCAAAAAATGGGTGGACGATGCGACCGACGAGGAAAAGAAAGAATTAGAGAAAAAAGATGTTACGGAACATGAAAAAAGGGACCGTAGTAAGAGCCCCGAATACATGGAACAAAATGTCCATGTGCAATACGATCACGATGATAAAGAATGGGATATAAAAACAGAAGGTGCCAAGCGTGCTTCTCAGACCTTTGATACAAAAAAGGATGCAGAGAAACGAGCAAAAGAAATTGCCAAAAAGCGTGACACCGACGTTATTTCACATAAAAAAGATGAATCCAAGTAGCTTAAAAGGCAAAGTATAAGGAGTGCAATAAGTATTCCACTTCATACTTAACCGTCAGCTTCCATAAGTATCGTTTTAATGCTTCTAGAGAGAGTGTGCCTTGTTGATATTTTCCTAAACGTTGGAAAAAGGCGCTCTCTTCTTTTTCTGTGGCCACATTCTTGAAGTAACCCCAGACGTGTTGGGCAGCATTCACAGCATAACCAGCATTTTGTCCCAAGGCATAAATCTGCTCAATGATGCGGTAGAACGCAACCGTTTGATTTTGTTCTTTGTTTTTCAAGAGTTCCCGGATTTCTTCGTAAAATGCAGGAGATTTTTCCAGAACGGCGTATTTGTACCGTGCCCACTCTTCTTCCAGATGGCGAACTTGATACGGTTCTTCTGTTGCGACGATGCATTTTACTGCGGATAAGTTTTTGTCTTTCACTTCCAGCATAATATCCACATTTGGATCAGGTAGTTTTCGGTAGAAATCCAAGAACAAGTCCAAATAAATCGTTGGTGTATGAGCACCCAACCGTTTCTCCGCATCTTGTTGGGAATAATGAATTTTCTGTTTGCCGTCTTTCTCCTGCCACGTAGCATTTGCTGCCTCAATCCAATACGCATCCGACTTCTCTGGATCAGACGGATTTACAGCATTATGCAAATTATCATACACAACGGGAATCTCACATTCTCTTGACAGTGCGAGGACATCTTCAATGTTATACAAACGATCATCATTTTCAATTACCAAACGGTCTTTGATTCGTTGTTCCAGTGTTTGATAAGTACTGGCGAACCGCGCCATGGCAGTTTCTTTCTCCCCGTAGATTCCCCCTACATGCAGGACTACTTTGTGTGAAGCATCGGTGCCGAGTGCTTCGAGAACTTTTACATGATAATCCAAATCATCAATCGCTCGCGCTACAACCCCTTCATCCGGCGAGTTCAACACGGTGTATTGCCCAGGATGGAAGGAAACACGCATGCCGTTTTGTTTAATTTTTTCACCAATTCGTTGGAATTCTGTTTTAAAGAGGGTAGACCAATCTAGTTCATTCACAGGACTCGAACCGAACGGAATCAACCCTGAACTAATCCGGAACAACCGAATGTTGTTCGCCTCATTAAAGTCAATCATCCGCTCTAATGATTGCAAGTTGTGGGAAATCAAAGTTGTTAATGAATCTTCGGTTACATTTTTTTGCGTGATGGATTTCATATCCGTATCCAAAACGCCTACTGTTAAACACGCATAGCCTATACTCATCTGTAACGCCCCTTTATGTTCGATATGCGTCTATTCTAGCACGGAAGACGTAAAAGAGACGAACCAAACACTTTTTCAACCTCCTAAGGGTTTTCATTAAACCTTTTTGGCTCCGGTTGTTACAATAAAAGAGTAAAAAATAGATTTGTAAAGGAGAGATCGTATGCGCGCTGTAACATGGCAAGGAAATGAAAAGATGGTTGTTAAAACGGTTCCCGATCCAGAAATTCAAAAGCCTACTGATATGATTGTACGAATTACCTCTACTGCTATTTGTGGGTCGGATTTACACCTCTACCACAATGGGAAAATGATTATGGAAGAGGATTATGTGGTCGGACACGAACCAATGGGGATTGTTGAAGAAGTTGGTTCTGCTGTGAAGACTGTGAAAAAAGGCGACCGCGTGGTGATTCCGTTTAACATCAGCTGCGGTGAATGTTGGTATTGTACCCATGACATGGAGAGCCAATGCGACCAGTCGAATGACAACCATGCCGTTGATTTTGGGGGATTGTTCGGCTACGGGAAATTGAACGGCAGCCACCCAGGAGGACAAGCAGAATTCTTGCGGGTACCTTTTGCAGACCAAACTTCTTTTGTCGTACCTGACCACACCCTGCCTGATGAAAAAGTGTTGTTCCTCTCAGACGTCATTCCCACTTCTTATTGGAACGTGGAGAAAAGTGGGGTTAAAGAAGGCGATACGGTTATTGTTCTCGGCTGTGGACCAATCGGCTTGATGACACAAAAGTTTGCCAAAATGAAAGGCGCTAAACGAGTCATTGCGGTTGACACCGTGAAACATCGTTTGGAATTGGCCAAATCGTATAATGATGTAGAAATTTATGATTTCAGTAATACCAACATCGTGAAAATGGGCTTGGAATTATATGAAAGAACGAATGGCGGAGCCGATGTCGTGATTGATTGTGTCGGGATGGATGGCGTAAAACCAACGATGGAGAAAGCTCGAAATATGGTGAGCCCTCAAATGGGAACCATCACTCCAATTCTGACTGCTTCTGAATGTGTTCGCAAATTCGGTACGGTGCATCTCTCAGGGGTATATTTAACGCCTGCATCTTCTTTTCCACTGAATGTTTTATTCAGTCGGAACGTCAACTTGACGATGGGACAAGCACCAGTCGTTCACTTGATGCCGAAATTGTATGACATGATTATTGAAGAAAAATTCGATCCGACAACGATTATCACCCACTCCATGCCGCTCGAAGATGCTGCTGAAGCGTATGATATTTTCGATAAGAAAAAAGATAACAACGTGAAAGTCATTTTGAAACCATAATCATAAAGAGATCCAAAAAGAGCGAATGAGTGTCGCTCCCTTTGGATCTCTATTTAAATTCATATTGGTAGACAACCGTACTAGCAGAAGTGGTTTGATGCAGCCGTGATAGAAGACCTAATAAAACGGCTCCGTATCGACCGAGTTGATCTGGAATAAGGTGAGCATTCTTGATGACAATCATTCGCTTCGAAAAATCAGTTGTCAAGCAATCCCAGAGCGCATCCAGATTATTGCCATAATGATCTGGCAACTCGAGCACTTCTTTCAGGATGGCATGTGCCGTTTGTTTATCGGTAAAATCTTTCCCATCTAACACAACGCGTTTCATTACTTACTCCTCCCCATATAGCTGCTCGAAGGATTCATAATGATCAGCGGTATAGAAAATCAGACCATCATCAGAGAAAATCAAACGTTCTGCATTGCGGTGACCGCCTTCGTAATTTACATCCGCTTCATAATAGTCACGGCCGGGAGCTTCAGGCAGAAGCCCTTCATAATTGCCGAAATAATTCCCGCCAATCACCATCCCATCCGCTACTTCCCATAAATTCCCTTTGGATGGTTCCCAACCCAAATCTTCTGCTTCATCTTTCGTCAGATAATTCGGGGGTAATTCTTCATATAAATAGAGGTATTCTGCTACCTCGTCCTCCTGATAGTACCACTCGCCTTCCACTACACCAGCTGTTGGTTCAACTAGTAACGTGCTGCAGGCAGTCAAAATACTTAGCAGAAAAAGAATGAGTAGCGAACTACCCTTTTTAAATCGTTTCATAACCATTTCCTCTTAGCTTTTCTTTACAAATTTCGTCTTACAAGTTGGGCAAGTAATGGAAATCTTCCCATGCCCTTTTGGAACGCGCACTTTTTGCTTGCAGTTGGGACACTTGTAGAAACGATGGGCTTTCCTTTGCTCATAGGCTGTTCTTCTTTTTTGTACCTTTTGATCCTGAGCATGGAACTTATTCAAAATGTGTCTTTTATATTGAAGAAACTTTTGATTTTGATAGGCAAATTTTTGTTTGTCTTTCGAGAACGTACGGATATACATCCATAAGATTAATCCGAACCCAATCCACAAGATGAGGTCACTGTTAAACAGCATCCCAACGACACCGACCAAAGCACCAGCTTTCACTAAAAATTGTGAAAAGTCATCTACGCGGTTCGCTTTTTGCATAATGTTTTGAAACCATTGGATAAATTTATTCATCAGTAGAGGCGTAACCCTCTTCACTTCCCTTCTCTATTCGTTATCTTCCATTATAACGCACAAGAAAGAATATGTACCGGGCTAAAGGATGATTTTTTACGCACGGAATGTCTGTTTGATATCGAAATTCTGTAAAATACGATACGACGTTTCCCGTAATTCTTCTTGATTGGTGAAGTCCCCACTCAATAATTCCGGCAATACATTGGCCAAGAAATACTGGACAGAAGCCATCTCCTTAAATTGGAGAATCGTTGTCAGTGACTCTTCAAATATTTCTGTAAATAAACTTTCTGGGTTTCCTTTTTGAATTTCGCCAAATGATTCGTACAGTAAATCCACTTTATCCGCAACGGATAGGATTTTCCCTTCCAGAGTATCGTCCTTCCCTTCCTTCAAGCGGCCGGCATAAACTTCCTGGAATTCTTCGGGAATTTCCGTATGAATGAACTGTGCTGTCATACTTTCTTCCACCTTCGCCAGTTGCGCCCGCAAGGTTGGATCGGCATACTTCACCGGCGTTTTAATATCCCCAATAAATAGTTCCGTGTAGTCATGGTTCAAGGCTTTTTCATACAAGGAGCGCCAATCAATTTCATTTCCTTCATGCTCTTCCACTGTGCCTAGAAATTGAGCAATTTGTGTAACCTTAAAGGAGTGAGCGGCAACAGAATGTTCCTGATACTTAAATTTCCCCGGACAACGAAAAATATTCTCCAAATCACTTAAGCTCTTAATATATTGATGCATTCCCATATTTTCTCATCCTTTCTGTCTTTTGATAAATTTTTACTATGTTAGCACATTCGAGAAGGGGATGCAAATTCATTTCAGGTCTTCTTTCTTGCGGCCCCTTCCAAGCGTGCTAAAATTATTTGATAATATGATAATAAGGGGACTTTTTATGGATTCTAGCATACAAAAGGCTTATGATAAGTATTCGAACCGTACCTTTATGACTCTCCTTGGTCTCTACCAAGGTCACTACGGCAAACTCGCTCTCTACTCACTCTTCTATGTGATCAAGCGAATCCCCGCTTGGATCATGCCCGTCATCATCGCCAATGTTATCAACGCTGCCACTCAAGGAACCGAAAACAGTCTGCGTCAAATTTATCTGAATGGTATTATTTTATTCGTTTTAGTATTCCAAAATATCTTTACGAATTATCTTCATGCAAAGTATCATAGCCAAGCCATCCGAAAGGTTGAAACGGGCCTGCGTCAGTCCATGATTGAAAAGTTACAAGAACTTTCGATCCCTTTTCAAAAACAGCTCCAGTCTGGTCACATCCAGTCAAAAATCATGCGCGATGTAGAAGCCATTCAAATGCTCTCTTCCCAAGTTTTTGTCAGCATGCTGAATGTTGTGATGAACTTGGCCGTTGCTTTGACTATCACCTTTGTGGCAAGCCCGACTGTTTTTCTCTTTTTTCTTCTGACTGTGCCCATTGCCTCTCTACGATTCGCGATGCAGACCGGATCGCCGTAATTGAAGATGGTCACTGCGTGGAAGTAGGAACCTACGACGAATTAATGGCTCAAAAAGGAAAGTTCTATCTCTTTTCAAGTTTGCAGTCGTAAACTGGTCTCCTATTTAATCTATAAAAAAAGCTGCTTCAAGATTCAAGATAGGAGTCCTATCTGATATCTGAGAGCAGTTTTATTTTTGATTTAACTAATTTTTGAAATACTATCGATTCGTTGTTCGATATAGGCATGAACTTGATTGCGCGGAATATCCAACGCCACCGCAAATTCGCCGTACAATAATTCTTCTGCTTTTCGCATGAAGAACTTGTCTGTTTGACCCATTTTTTTGTTCTTGGTTTCAGCAATTCTTCCCTTTTCATATACAGAAATAATCAGCTGAATCAAGTCTTCACAGTCATTGGATTGAAGAACCGTTGTATATTTTTCCTTCAAGAGGGATGCATTTGTTGGCCCTCCTGTTTCGGCTTGAATATGGGGAATCTGATCAATGAGCTCATCTGCAATTTCTTTAGAAATGACTGGCCTCATGAATATCTTCGTGTCGACCGGGGTGTATACTCTCCCATTGCGATACAGCGGTTGAAGTGCATAATACAACTTCTCAGCATCGACACCCGTAATATCAAGTTTTTCCATCGCCTCGACTTTACAAACACCTTCATTACCGTAGACAACATAATCATTTACTTGATACAATTTTTGTCCTCCTTTGAATTGACCCAAGCTCATTGAGCTACCAGCTACATTGTTATATTCCTATTATAACAGATTTTGGATTTTTTCTCTAATGGCAAAATGTTGAAGTAAATTTATACATTGAAAAAGAGTGCCAGAAGTGTCGGGTTTCTTGTCCATCACTTCTAGCACTCTCTCTTTTATTCTGTCTTGTCTTTCTCTGCCTGCAAATCATCCATCATATCCATGAACGCTTCGCGTTCTGCTTGAGAATCGATTGCTTCTGCATAATCATAGCGATTACCGATAATCTTGATGTGTTGTTGCAGATTTACGAAAGTAGTCGGCTCATCGCCACCATACTCTCCGTCTAGATTAATCATAATCCGTTGATTGTCTTTGGATTCCACTTTTACAAAGTTGGTCTTCGCGTACAACACTTGCGAGTGCCCAATATGTTTTCCCCCGTTTAATACGGAACCAATAATTTGAAGAATCTCAAAAATATTAGCGGTTTTTACAACAAATAAGGAAAATTTACCGTCGCCTAACACAATATCTGGATCCAGCATTTCGAAGCCACCCGTAGAATTGGTCATGGCTACGAAAAACATAGACGCCTTCCCATCATACACGCCACCTTCATATTCAATATGCATATGGATCGGCTTGATGTTGGGCAATTTCTCTGCACCTTTTACGAGGTAAGCTAAATATCCAAAAGCTGTTTTCAACTTGGTCGGAACTTCATAAGTCAAGTCCGTCAAGTATCCGCCTGCTGCGATATTTACGAAGTACTGCTGGTTTGCACGACCAATATCCATTGGAATCTCGTGCCCGGCCGCAATCACACGCGCTGCATCCAAGAGACTTGCACGCGGAATCTTCAACGCTCGCGCATAATCATTTGTCGTACCGGCTGGAATAATTCCAACGGTGGGACGTTTTTCTAAGTCGGCAATTCCGTTAATGACTTCATTTACGGTGCCATCTCCACCAGCAGCCACAATTAAATCAAAGCCAGAAATGGCAGCCCTTCTTGCTTCCTTAGCCGCTGATTTGGGCTCAGGCGTAGTCGCAAAAGCGCTGGCTTCATATCCTGCTTCTTCTAGAATTTGCAGAATATCAATCATATTCCTTTTTAATTGTTCCCGCCCCGCAGACGGATTGTAAATTACTCGTGCCTTCATGATTCTGTGCCTCTTCTTTCACTGTCATTAAATCAATTCGTTGGTTATTATATCATACTTTCCGATCACCAACCTACTTTTCAACAGTGAGTTCTACTTCTACTCCGTAATGATCGCTAACAACCGGCGCATCGATGCCATCAAAGGTAACTTGATAAGTAGCGACTTGGAAATGACTGGTTAAAAACACATAATCAATTCGTAATTGGTCGGCATTGCCTTCCCAACCGTCAATACTCTTCTCCACTGTATAATTCCCATTTCTCTTATCTGCCACCGTGTATGCGTCATTCAAGTAAGGTGCGCTCGCTAGAAGATGGTCATACCCTTCATCGTTACGATCCGCCGCATTATTGAAGTCTCCCATCAAAAGGAGCGGCAGATTCTTTCCATTCAAATATTCCACTGTCTGTTGCCATTCATATGGAAAACCAGCTTCCCACCAAGAATAATGACAACTCAAAACCAACACTTCTTGATCCTGAATCAGCGTTTTACCGGCCAGTATCCGCCTTGTATGGTAATCATGAAAGTCGTTTGCGGTTGAAACTAACAAACTTTCTGGAGAAATGGCTGTTTTCGAAAGAATCGCGGCTCCCTCGGCAAAACGGTCATAACCAAGATGACTCTCGGACCAGCTCCAGTGATAACGATGTCCGTTCTCCTTCAGTAACTCAACCAGCCGGTAAGCGAAATTGTCTTCGTGAATCGGCCATTGGTCTTCCACTGGATGGAAAAAGGCATCAACTGGTGCGACATTCGAATCCAATAATTGATTCACTTCCTGCAAGGCAATGATTTCATATTGTTCTTCGCCAATTTTTTCAGCTAATTGCTGGAGCTTCTGTTCTGGATTTTCCTCCATCCAACTGTGTGTATTCAACGTAAGTAGTTTCATTGTTCCCATCCTTTACAAGAAAAGAGGCTGGGACTGACTCCCGCCTCTTTCACAATTTTCTATATTTCGAAAGTTCCGATTTGATTTCTAGCAGCTTTTTGTCCGGTTTCAACCAATTTGAATTCCTTCACTTGGTCCCCATTCGTAAATACTACCACAATCGTCGTTTCTTTTCCTTCTGCTTGAACAGCTTCTAGATTCATTTCTGCAATCAAGTCGCCTGCACGTAATTCTTGCCCTTCTTCTATATGAAGAGTAAAGGCGTTATTTTTCAATTCAACGGTATTAATTCCCATATGAACCAAAACTTCGATTCCTTCTTCTGTTACCAAACCAATTGCATGCTTCGTTGGGAATACTGCTGCAACTTTTCCGTGAATCGGCGCATAAACATTGCCGTTTGTTGGCTCTACAGCGAATCCGTCACCCATCATTTTTTGGGAGAATACAGGATCATTCACTTGGTCAATCGGCATTACTACACCGTCTGCGACCGTTAGAATGTCTCTCTTCACGCCTTGTGCAACTACTTCTGCTGCTTCTTCAGCAATCGGTTCTTCTACCGTTGTGCGGGCTGGCAAAGCAACGTTCGAATCCAACAAGTCTTGGATGTCTGATTTCAGCACATCCGCCTTTGGACCATAAACAGCTTGTACGCCGTTATCTTTTACGATCAAGCCCATTGCTCCTGCTTTCTTCCATTCTTGCTCATTTCCAACAGCAGCTTTGTCTGATACGGTTACACGAAGTCTTGTCATACAAGCGTCTACGTCAACGATGTTCTCGCGGCCGCCTAGTAGGCCAACAATGGTCGCAGCTTGTTGGTTTACATTCGCTGCACTGCTTTCAGTGGAAGTTGTTGTTGCTTCTGTACCTTCATTTTCGTAGTTTCCGTTACGTCCTGGTGTAGCAAAGTTGAATTTTTGAATCATGAACTTCGCTATGAAGTACGTCAATACTGCATAAACAACAACTACAAGTACAAAGCTAATCAGGTCTCTGCCTAATCCTGCTTGTATCGCGATTGGTGTTCTCGTTAGCAACTCAATATTACCGAAAGAATGCAAACGCAGCGGCAGGATGTCCGCCATTGCAAAAGCAGTTCCTTGGATAAATGCGTATACCACATACAATGGAACAGCAGCAAACATAAACATAAATTCAAGCGGCTCCGTTACCCCAGTCAAGAATACAGCAAGCGCTGCAGAAATATACATGGATTTGTAGCGATCACGTTTGTCAGCATCCACGTTCTTATACATTGCAAACGCAAGTCCCATCAAGATACCAGAAGCACCAATCATTTGTCCTACTTTGAAACGAGCTGGTGTCCAGCCAGTCAATACGGATTCATATTGTGCCACATCGGTTCCTCTTAAGTTCACCAAGTCTGTTGCCCAAGCCAACCACAGAGGGTCTTGACCAAACACTTGCGTGCCTGCTTGTGCACCTGAAAGGATGGTATAAGTTCCACCTAGTTGCGTGTAGTTGATTGGAATCGTCAGCATATGGTGCAAGCCGAACGGCAATAACAAACGTTCCAGTGTTCCGTACAAGAATGGTGCCAAAATTGGTGCTGTATCTTGCGACTGCGCAATCCATAGACCAAAGTTGTTAATTCCAGCTTGAATGTAGGGCCATACAATTGCCAACCCTAATGAAATAAGGGTAGACCATAAAATTACCACGAATGGTACGAAGCGTTTTCCGTTAAAGAAGGACAATGCGTCCGGAAGTTTACGGAAGTTGTAGTACTTGTTGTAGGCCATCGCCCCAACAAAACCAGCGATAATTCCGACGAATACACCCATATTCAAAGCAGGTGCTTCTAATACACTTGTAAAGAAACCGTTCACCATAATCTTTGTTCCAAAAATCGTATGAGTAAAAGCTTCAGGATCATTCAACATATCGCCTGTTACACCAAAGATGGAACCGGTAATTCGGTTAATTAAGACAAACGACACACCTGCAGCGAATGCTCCGCCAGCGCGGTCCTTCGCCCAGCTCCCACCAATTGCAAGAGCAAATAAAATATGCAAGTTCCCAATGATTGCCCAACCAATATTCTCAATAACGCTACCAGTAGTAACGAGTAATCCTAAATCTTGGTTTATCAAAGGAATGGTTTTACCAATACTGATCATCAAACCAGCAGCTGGCATTACTGCGATAACAACCATTAAGGCTTTACCGAATTTTTGCCAAAATTCAAAGTTAAAAACTTTCTTCACGACTTTTCCTCCTAATTTATGATTGCGTAACGCAATCGGTTTCGTCATTCCCCATTATAGTTGCCCTACCCTTTTTTGTAAACCCTTTTAGTTATCCTTTATTGTTCTTTTATTAAACTTTTATTGACTACGCAATCGGTTGCGTTTATGATGGGTACGTAGAACTCAATGAGGAGGAAAATAATATGAAACAACAACAGCATCTATTCAATGTTGACCCTTGGAAAGTATCGCTTAACACATGGGACAAAGAAACTCGCCGCCTACAAGAATCTATGACCAGTATCGGAAATGGTTATATGGGCATGCGCGGAAACTTCGAAGAATCCTATTCCGGTGATCATCACTCCGGCACATACCTTGCAGGCGTATGGTATCCAGACAAAACCCGTGTTGGTTGGTGGAAAAACGGTTATCCGGAATATTTCGGAAAAGTAATCAATGCCATCAACTTTACTGCAATGGATCTGTATATCAATGATCAATTAGTAGATTTAGGAAAAGTTGATCCTGACGAATTTTATTTAGAACTAGATATGCAGAGCGGAATCTTAAATCGTTCGTTCACGGTAACGATCGCTGACGTAACAGCCCGCTTCACTTTCGAACGTTTCTTCAGTATCGCTCAAAAAGAAATTGCAGCGATTCGGATGTCCGTCGAAACTGTAGCCGGAACCGGTACGTTGAAGGTTGTTTCAAAGTTAGATGGAAACGTAAAGAACGAAGACAGCAACTACGGTGAGATGTTCTGGGAAGAATTGGACCGTGGATCACGTGCAGAGACAAGCTACTTGACGACCCACACGATTCCAAATCCATTTGGCGTTGAGCAATTTACTGTTACTGCAGCAATGGAAAATCGGACAACGGCAACAGGTACCATAAAAGAAGCAGACTTCTTGGTAGAAAATCACTTTGAATACAATCTTGATCCAGCATCCCCTCTTCAATTTGAAAAACTGATTTCTGTCGTAACTAGCCGAGACATTGAAGAAGCAGAACAAGTGGAGTCTGCTCTATCTCTTCTAGACGGTCTTTCTTCTTACGATGAACTGAGAGCTGCTCACGTTGCTGCTTGGTTAGAGCGTTGGAAGCTAGCAGACGTAGTTATTGAAGGCGACGATGCGGCACAACAAGGAATTCGTTTTAACTTGTTCCAATTATTCTCTACTTACTACGGGGAAGACGAGCGTTTGAACATTGGACCGAAAGGATTCACCGGCGAGAAATACGGCGGCGCTACCTACTGGGATACAGAAGCTTATGCAGTTCCTTTGTACTTAGCATTGGCTGATCCAAATGTAACGAAGAACTTATTAAAATACCGTCACAATCAATTGCCTGGTGCGATTCACAACGCACAGCAACAAGGATTGAAAGGCGCGCTTTACCCAATGGTTACTTTTACAGGTGTGGAATGCCACAACGAATGGGAAATTACCTTTATGGAAATTCACCGTAATGGCGCAATTCCTTACGCGATTTACAACTACACCAATTACACAGGTGACGACAGCTACTTGAAAAATGAAGGTTTGGAAGTATTGGCTGAAGTGGCTCGCTTCTGGGCAGACCGCGTTCATTACTCCAAGCGAGCTGGCAAGTACATGTTGCACGGTGTAACGGGACCAAACGAGTATGAAAATAACGTGAATAACAACTGGTACACCAATACAATCGCAGCATGGGTGTTGCGCTATACAAGCGAAACGTACCAAACATATGCAGCAGAAGCTTCTGTTACAATCTCTGACGAAGAGTTGGCAAATTGGGCGGATATTGTAGAAAATATGTACTACCCTGTCGACGAAGAAACTGGAGTCTTCATCCAGCATGATACCTTTATGGATAAAGAACTGATGTCGGTTAGCGAATTAGACCCAGCTCACTTGCCATTGAACCAAAAATGGTCATGGGATCACATTTTACGTTCTTGTTTTATTAAACAAGCAGATGTCCTGCAAGGAATTTACTTCTTTGGCGACCAGTTTACGGAAGAAGAGAAGCGCAAAAACTTTGCTTTCTATGAGCCGATGACGGTTCATGAATCTTCCTTGTCCCCTTCTATTCACGCAATCTTAGCAGCAGAACTAGGCATGGAGGAGAAGGCAGTAGAAATGTACCAACGTACGGCTCGTCTTGACTTGGATAATTACAACAACGACACGGAAGATGGGCTGCACATCACATCCATGACTGGTAGCTGGTTGGCAATCGTTCAAGGGTTTGCGCAAATGAAGACTTGGAACGAGACCTTATCATTCGCACCGTTCGTACCAAATTCTTGGAATCGTTATTCGTTCCACATTAATTACCGTGGCCGCCTGTTGTTAATTACGGCTGACAAGGAAACCACTTCAATCCAATTGCTAGAAGGCGAACCACTTTCACTTGAATTATACGGTAAGGCTTATCTCTTAGAAGACCGCCTATCCATGGATATTCCACAATAAAAGGAGGAAACACTCATGTTTCAAGCAGCGCTATTCGACTTAGACGGTGTCATTACCGACACAGCGGAATACCACTACATTGCCTGGAAACGACTGGCCAATGAATTAGGAATTACTATCGATCGCACTTTCAACGAAAAGCTAAAAGGCGTGAGCCGTGAAGATTCATTGTCACTCATTCTGGAACATGGCGGTCAAGCAGACCGCTATACGCCAGCAGAGTTCCAAGCTTTTGCGGCTTCAAAAAATGATTACTATGTAGATTCGATTCAAGACTTTTCTGCAAAAGAGATCTACCCAGGCATCTTAACTCTTTTGAAAGAATTGAAAGCTCGAGATGTGAAGATTGCTCTCGCTTCTGCAAGCAAAAATGGTCCTTTCTTATTAGAACAAATGGGCTTAACCGACTACTTCGATGCAATCGCAGATCCAGCTGCTGTATCAAACGGCAAACCAGCTCCCGACTTGTTCTTGTTGGCCGCTGAAATGGTTGGCGTACCGATCGAACAATGTGTGGGAATTGAAGATGCAAAGGCAGGAATTGCAGCCATTAAAGCAGCCGGTGCCCTTCCAATCGGCGTCGGCCAGCCAGAAGACTTAGGCTCAGACATTGCAATTGTTCCAGACACCGCTCATTTAACCTTTGAGTATTTAGAAAACGTTTGGCACGCGTGATTTATTCTTTTGGAAAGGCCTTTCTTGGGTTATGATAGAAGAAAAGAGGAAAGGAGTGAGTAAGTGACCGTTACCGTAAAAGACGTGGCAAAAAAAGCAGGGGTAGCTACCTCTACCGTCTCACGCGTCATCAACGACCATCCTAGTATTTCTGCCGCCACCAAAAAGAAAGTTCGCAAGGTGATGGAAGAGATGGGGTATGTGCCCAACAAGGCTGCCCAAAATCTGGGAAAGCGAACAGCCAACGCCATTGGCGTTATTCTCCCACCCCTTGATTCCAAGGAGCGTCTGGGAAATCCTTTCTACCTGGAAATCATTGAAGCCATTAACGAAGAAGCTCACGAAAATGGAATGGCCACCGCTATCGCGTCTGCACGTAACTTTGCCAACTTGCTGGATAATGTGCAACAAATGCATTTACAAAAACAAGTGGATGGTTTTATCTTGCTCTACTCAGACCGCTCTGATCCAATCATTGACTACCTAATCCAGCAAGCAATCCCGTTCACCTTGATTGGCCAGCCCTACCAAAACGAAGAGCAAGTAGCGTATGTAGACAACGATAATCAGTTACTTGGTAAGCATGCGGCCGATTATTTAATCAAAAACGGTCATCAGCGCATCCTCTTCATCACCAATACGACTGAGGAACTGATTTATTTCGAACGGTACTTCGGCTACCAGAAGGCATTGATACTTGCGAAGTTGGAACCTTTCCCAGCTGTGAAGCTTCAACAACCAGAAGATTACATGCATTTTGAACATATTCTTCACGAGACGCAAGCAACAGCTGCAGTCGTGATTGACGACATTTTTGCGCTACGAGTGTTGCAGCTGGCGCAATTCCATGGTCATCAAGTACCCGATGACCTTTCGATTATCAGCTTCAACAACTCGATCTTCACAACCTTGCTGCACCCTTATCTCACGAGTATTGATATTGATATTGAAGAGTTAGGCAGACGCGGCACCGATTCGCTCATTGACCAGCTGCACCACAAAACAGCTCCAAATGGGATGCGTATCGTGATTCCGCATCAATTAGTCGAGCGCGAAACCGTGCGAAACATCAGTAAACAATTGATTTAAACTTTTTGGACAAGTCGGGGTGTATGTTTAGCCTCACTTGTCCATTTTTTCTTTTTTTGGACAAGTGCCTCCTCATTTTATGGCTCACTTGTCCGTTTTTTACTTTTTTGGACAAGTGAGCTCCTTTCAGGGTCCCCACTTGTCCACTTCCGCAAAACCACAAAAATAAAAGAGTCGAAGACTGCTTTCCAGCAGTCCTCGACTCTCTTTTTTAGCGTTTATTTAATTCTTCAGCCAACAGTTTGTTTACCATTCCTGGGTTTGCTTGGCCTTTTGTTTGTTTCATGATTTGACCGACTAAGAATCCTTGTGCGCGGTCTTTACCTGCTTTGAAATCATCAATTGATTGTTGGTTTTGATCCAACACGGCTTGGATGATTGGCAATAGTTGAGCGGAATCTGATAATTGAATCAACCCTGCTTTTTCTACGACTTCTTTCGCGTCGCCACCTTTTGTAGCAAGGAGACGGAAAACTTTCTTCGCCATCTTCGAGCTGATGGTGCCATCTTCAATCAAGGTAATCATGCCAGCCAAGTTCGCTGGAGTCAATTTTGTATCTGCTAGTTCAAGCTTTTCGCTGTTCAAGTAAGCAGAAACTTCGCCCATCAACCAGTTGGAAGCTTGTTTTGGATCTACGCCTGTTGCTACAGTCTCTTCGAAGAAATCAGACATTTCTTTCGATAAAGTAAGCACCATTGCGTCATAATCTGGCAAACCGTACTCTTTCGTATAAATGAGACGACGTTCTTTTGGCATAGACGGTAATTGAGCACGGACTTTTTCAATCCATTCTTCTGAAATTTCTAGTGCTGGAACGTCTGGCTCTGGGAAATAACGGTAGTCACTGGAGCCTTCCTTCACACGCATCAAGATGGTGTCGCCGGTTGCTTCGTCGTAACGACGTGTTTCTTGTAAGATTTCTCCGCCTGCATTCAGCACTTTCGCTTGGCGTTTTTCTTCAAAAGCCAATCCACGACGAACAAAGTTGAAGGAGTTTAAGTTTTTCAACTCTGCTTTGGTACCAAATTGTTCTTGACCGTATGGACGGATGGAAATGTTTGCGTCACAACGCATGGATCCTTCTTCCATCTTCACGTCCGATACACCGGTATATAAAATAATTTCGCGCAATGCTTCTAGATACGCATACGCTTCTTCTGGTGAACGCATATCCGCTTCTGAAACAATTTCAATCAACGGAGTGCCTTGACGGTTCAAGTCAACGTAGGAATAGCCGTCTGTGCCGTGCGTGTTTTTCCCAGCATCTTCTTCTAAATGCACACGCTCAATACGGATTTTTTTCTTTTTGCCTTCTACTTCAATTTCAATCCAGCCGTTATAGCCAATTGGTTGGTCCAATTGAGAAATTTGATAAGCTTTTGGATTATCTGGATAGAAGTAGTTTTTGCGGTCGAAGTGCGTGGAACGGTTGATTTCACAGTTTAATGCTAACGCTGCTTTCATTCCATATTCAACGGCACCTTTATTTAACACAGGAAGCACGCCTGGGTAACCCCAGTCAATGACATTTGTGTTTGTGTTTGGTTCTGCCCCAAAATGTGCTGGAGATGGGGAGAATATTTTTGACTCGGTCTTTAATTCCACATGGACTTCTAGCCCAATGACTGTTTCATAATTCATCTCGTTCGCCTCCTACAAGTTTGGGTGTTTGGTGTGATAATCATTCGCTTGTTCCAAGGCATATGCTGCTTGGTACAGTTTTTCTTCTTCAAAGTAGTTTCCAATCAATTGTAGCCCGATTGGCAGACCTTCTTTAGAGAAGCCACCTGGTACAGAAATAGCTGGCACGCCGGCTAAGTTTGTCGTTACGGTCAATAGGTCAGACATATACATTGCCAACGGATCATCAATCTTTTCACCTAAACGGAAAGCAGTAGACGTTGTGGTTGGTCCTAAAATAAAGTCATATTCGCTGAAAATACGTGCAAAGTCGCGCTTGATTAAAGTACGTACTTGACCTGCTTTCTTAAAGAAGGCGTCGTAGTAACCTGCACTCAAGGAGAATGTTCCCAACATGATTCGGCGTTTCACTTCCATACCGAACCCTTCGGAACGAGTTTTCACATACAATTCTTCTAACGAGCTTGTGTCTTCTGCACGGTATCCATAACGTACACCGTCAAAACGTTGCAAGTTTGAAGATGCTTCTGAAGAAGCAATGATGTAGTAAGCTGGAATTCCATAAGAAAGAGTCGGCAAGCTAACTTCTTCAACAACTGCGCCCATTTCTTCATACTGCGCTGCTGCTTTTTTCACAGCTGCTTGGATTTCTTCTGATACACCTGATTGGAAGTATTCTTTTGGCAAGGCAACTTTCATGCCTGCTACTTTCCCATTCAAGTTGGCACTGAATTTTGGTACTTCTAATTTTGCACTCGTCGAGTCTTTTGGATCGTATCCGCTGATTGCTTCCAAAAGATGTGCGTTATCAGTAACGGTACGTGTGAACGGCCCAATTTGATCTAAGCTGGAAGCAAAGGCGATGAGTCCGTAACGAGATACCCGTCCGTATGTTGGTTTCATCCCTACCAAACCGGTATAAGCAGCTGGTTGGCGGATGGATCCACCTGTATCGGTACCTAATGAAGCAATCACTTCACCGGCAGCCACACTGGCAGCGGAACCGCCTGAAGAACCACCTGGAATACGCGTGGTATCCCATGGGTTTTTGGTTTGCTTGAAGTAGGACGTTTCTGAAGAACCACCCATGGCAAACTCGTCCATGTTCAACTTCCCAACATTGACTGCGCCTGCTTCTTTTAACTTGGTTACAACGGTTGCGTCATAGATTGGCAAGAAGTCTTCCAACATACGGCTTGCCGCTGTTGTGGTTACCCCTTCTGTTACGATGTTATCTTTAATCCCTAGTGGAATTCCGCGTAGAATATTGCCGTCTGCATAACCTTTTTCATCCGCAGCAGCTGCTTCTTTTAATGCCGCTTCTTCATTTAAGGTAATAAATGCGTCTACTTTCGGTTCTACTTCAGCAATGTGCTTGAAGGCTTCCTTAGTCAACTCTACAGAAGTGAACTCTTTATTTTTCAAGCCTTCATGCAAGCTTGTTAGTGTGTGATCGAATATATTCATGCACCTTCTACCTCGCTATCTAGAATTGCTGGCACTTGAATCATTCCGTTATCTGAAGTCTTTACATTCTTCATTAACAATTCTCGGTCGGTGCCTGTTTCAGCTATGTCTTCACGCAAGACATTTTTCATTTCGTAGCCGTGTGTGGTTACCGGGACATCTGTTGTATCTACTTCGTTTAACTGTTCAATCATATGGATGATATCATTCATTTGTTCTGCAAAATGAGTAATTTCATCAGGTTGAAATTCTAACTTTGCCAATTTAGCAACATGGCGTACTTGGTTTTCGCTAATATTCATTTGATCCCCTTCTTCCTTTTCCTTATTTAGGACTGTTTACCTACATTGTATTATTTTAGCACAAAAGAGGCTGAGATAACTCGACTCCTTATATTTCCTGGAATTTAATCCAAAATGCAGACCCGACATGCGTCAGACTGAGTAAGGTTCCTAAGAACTACCTGTATTCAGTCCAACGATTCGGGTCTAAAACGCATTTCATCACTCCGTTTAATCGAAAATGTGGAAATTGAAGGTCTGGTTCCCTTGTTCTCTCGCCAAAAAGGCTTCCGTTCCGTTAATCGATTTGATATTGATTTCAATTTGAACATTCTCCGGCAAGTACTGCGTTGCCGCATCGGTGATGTGTTGGGTGAAGGCAATCATTTCTGTTTCACCGTAGAACTGTGTCATCACGTCAATCTTCAAGGAAAGTAATTGATCATTACGATAATGGCCAATCCCCGTTATTCCACTCAAATTTGGGAAAAAGTTTTGCACTTGGTTACGGAAGTTAGCAAAATGAGACGCATCTTCCGACTCTTCTTCCGTTGGGAACAGCACTTTCTTTTCGTTACGCGGAACCCATTCTGCTACTTCGCCGCCTTCTTGCGAAAGGCCTTCAAAACGATACACACCGCCTGCTAAGCTATCTTGCGGTGCCTGTACAAAAATCCCTACCGTAATCGGAATACTCTCTAAACCAGATATCTCCCGCAGTCGTGAAACAACTTTATTCCCATATTCTTTTGCCCGTTCTTCAACTTGCGCCATATCTAAGTCCTGCTCGTAAAACTCAAAGTTTTCATTCTCGTCTTTTACGCTATAGTAGTCAATCTGGTTCATAGCCAGTCCAATAGCAATCCCGCCAAGCTGGTAGCCTGCATCGGTTTGAACCATGAAGTTTTGTTCTAGAATTTGATCCAAATAAATCGGAACTCGCTTACTTGGGTCATTTTCGCCATTTCCAGCTGGATTCAACCCATTTGGATTTTCTTCAGACTGACGGCTCAACCAACTAGTAGCGGTCTCCGCATCAATGTATTGTCCCTCTTGGAAAAAATACTGATCGGTCGGAAAAACGCCTTTTGCGACTTCCAACAAGCCGGACTCAAAATCTTTCATGTTGATGGAAGAATTCAGGCTCAAGCTTACCCCACGATTTTTACTTGGTTGATATTTGCCATCCACGATCAGGGCCCGGTAGTAATCATTTGATAATTGATTATTCGTTGCTTGTGCCGGAACCGTACTTTGGTTAGGTGTTTGCATATTTGTATTTGTTTCGGGCTGTTCTTCCACATCGGTACAAGCGGTAAGAACAAGAAGAGAGGCCAATACAAAGCCCAGCTTCCCTCCTGTCTTCGTCCATTTCACTAACGTTCACTTCTTTCTAAATGTTCCAGCATTTCTGCTTCGGTCCATATTGGGATGCCGAGTGACTCTGCTTTTTTGAGCTTACTGCCTGCATCCAGTCCCGCAACGATCCAGTCGGTACTCTTCGACACACTGCTCGTTACGTTTCCGCCTAAATTCTCAATCATTTCCGTCGCTTCTTGACGGGTGTAATGATTTAATTTACCAGTTAATACCACTGTTTTTCCTTGCCATATCGATTCTTGTGGCGCAATGGTTATTTTTTTACTTCCCTTATAAGTTAGATTCACACCACTTTGGCGGAATTCTTCTAGTAAATCGGCTACTTCTGGCAGAGAAAAATAAGCAACGACACTATCGGCAATAATCTCGCCAAATCCTTCTATCGCAACAATCTCTTCTTTTGTAGCGGTCATCAAACGTTCAATCGTCTCAAATTCTTGAGCAAGCATGCGGGCAGCCTTTGCTCCAACATGGCGAATTCCTAGACCAAATAAGAGACGCTCCAAGGAGTTATCGCGGCTTGCATCGATTGCGTTCAAAATATTTGTGGCAGATTTTTCTTTAATTTTTTCCAATTGAAGTAAATCTTCCATTGTCAAAGTATATAGTCCCGCTACGTCTTTTACCAGCCTTTTTTCAAACATCTGGCTGACGACTTTTTCACCTAAACCACTAATATTCATTGCGTTTCTGGAAACAAAATGACTCAACCCTTCTTTAATTTGAGCAGGACATTTTGGATTCAGACAGCGCAATGCTACTTCTTCTTCCAGATGGGCTAACTGACTGCCGCACGCCGGGCATGTTTCTGGAATCGGGTACGGTTCACTATCACTCGAACGATTCTCCAGCACAACTCCCAGAATTTCCGGGATGATATCGCCTGCCTTATGAATCAGAACGGTATCGCCAATTCGGACGTCTTTTTCCTGCAATAAATCAATGTTGTGCAGACTAGCACGTTGCACGGTTGATCCAGCCACGAATACGGGATCCATAATCGCAGTTGGCGTGACCACTCCCGTACGGCCCACTGTCCATTCAATGGTTCGCACGACTGTTTCTTTAATTTCTGCCGGGAATTTGTAGGCAATCGCCCAACGCGGTGCCTTAACGGTATAGCCAATTTCTTCTTGTGTCGCAAAGTCATTTACTTTGATGACAATTCCGTCAATTTCATACGGTAACTGTTGACGTTTCGCGGTCATTTCTTCGATAAAGGACCAAACCTCTTCAATTGAATCAAACAACCGGCGTTCTGGATTCGTCCGCAGTCCAATTGCAGCCAACTTCTTCAGGAGTTCTTCTTGAGAATCTACTTCCAGCTCATCGAAATTCGCAGCGCTGTATAAGTACACGTTTAAGTTCCGACTGGCTGTTACCTTGGAATTCAATTGACGCAACGAACCAGCAGCTGCATTACGCGGATTCGCAAAAATTTCCAGTCCTTTTTCATCTCGCTCTTCATTCAACTTGGCAAAGGAGGCTTTCGGCATATAGCACTCGCCGCGCACTTCAAACGTATACGGCTCGGCTAACTGTAATGGAATCGCTTTGACGGTACGTAAATTCTGGGTGATATCTTCTCCAACCACACCATCTCCGCGCGTTGCTCCTTGTTGGAATATGCCATTTTTATAACGTAGAGAAACCGCAAGCCCATCAATCTTCAACTCACAAATATATTGAATCGGTCGATCAGTCAGGCGTTTCACGCGCTGGTCGAAATTCAACAAGTCGGTTTGATTGAAAGCATTGCCTAGGCTTAACATCGGCACATCATGAGTTACTTTCTCAAATCCTGGTAAAATCGTTCCCCCCACTCGTTGCGTAGGGGATTCAGAGGTAATCAGTTCCGGATAGTCCGTTTCAATCTCTACCAATTCATGATACAACTGGTCATACTCCTGGTCGGTGATGGAAGGTTTATCCAAGACATAATACGCATAGCTATGTTTCGATAACTCTTCTCGTAAGGTAACTACTCGCTCTTCTGATTCTGCTAATGTTCTCTTTTTCATGGACCACTCGTCTCCTTTACTGAACGAAATGATGAATCTGATGGTTCCTTATACTTTCTCAATGGGAGCGAAGGAAGCAAGCAGACGTTTGATGCCGATGTCCTTGAATGCAATATCCAACTGCAATCCGTCTCCCTCGCCGCTTGTTTGAACGACCACGCCAACTCCCCACTTTTTGTGACTGGCCTTGTCCCCTGTTTTCCAAGTAAGTTTATCAGCCCCGCTGTTCCCTTTTTGGGAGATTGACTGCGTTTCTGTTTTTACTTTTGGTTGATGGGTTTCACTAAAGGCACGCTGATACCGTTCATTTTTCCAGCGTTGCTGGTAAGTAGTCGGTTCATTCGAAGTGGAGGCAGCAAGGAATGGACTTCTGGCCGCACCATTCGCCATTTCCAGTACATCTTCTGCCATCTCTTCTAAGAATCGGGAAGCTGGATTGTTTTGCGTCCTGCCATATAACAAGCGACTATAGGCATTGGTCAAGTACAGCTGTTGCTCTGCACGGGTAATTCCTACGTACGCCAACCGCCGTTCTTCTTCCATTTCAGCTTCTTCCATCAAGGAACGATACGATGGGAAAACTCCTTCTTCCATCCCGATGATAAAGACAACCGGAAACTCTAATCCTTTGGCTGCATGAAGGGTCATCAAGGTCACTTCTTCTTGCGGTTCTTCTTCCACATTATCCAAATCCGATACCAGAGCCAGGTCGGTTAAGAAGGTTACTAAGTCTGACTCGCCTTCGTTCAACCGTTCGAATTCTTGTGTGACTGACAGGAACTCGTTGATGTTGTCGATTCGAGATTCCGCTTCTAGCGTACCTTCTTGCTTCAACGTTTCTAAATAACCCGTTTTTTTCAGCATCTCTTCCACTAACTCAGTAATGGAAAGAAATTCTGCCATTTTTTGTAAGTCAGTAATCGTTTTAGCAAAGTTGGCCGTTTCTTTTGCGGCTTTCCCTGTTAAAGGGGATAAGGCGACATTCTGAGCCGCTTCTAGGTAGGAATACTGGTACTGGTCCGCAAACGCATAAAGACGTTCCAGACTGACCGTTCCAATTCCACGCTTGGGTACATTAATGATTCGGTTGAAACTCAAATCATCGGCCGGATTGGAAAGGAGACGCAAATACGCCATCACATCTTTAATTTCTTTTCGGTCGTAGAACTTCCGTCCGCCGACCATTTTGTAAGGGATGTTTGACTTTACCAGGGTATCTTCAATTACCCGTGATTGGGCATTGGTACGGTACAAAATGGCAAAGTCACCGTATTTACGACCCATTTTTTCTTTTTGTTCTTGCATGGTTGACACGATGTAACGTGCTTCATCGTGCTCAGATTGGGCGCGGTAATACGTAATCCGTTCCCCATCGTCGTTGTCTGTCCATAAGTTCTTTTCCTTACGGTTTTGGTTATTGCTGATGACTCCGTTGGCTGCCTTCAATATATTCTTCGTTGAACGGTAGTTTTGTTCCAACAATACTACTTTGGCCTTCGGGTAGTCATGTTCGAAGTTCAAAATATTGGTCATGTCTGCTCCACGCCAACCGTAAATACTTTGATCGGCATCGCCCACCACACAAATGTTTTCGAACTTCTTCGCCATTAACCGAACCAATTGGTATTGGGCGTAGTTGGTGTCTTGATATTCATCTACATGGATGTAATGGAATTTGTTCTGGTAGTACGTTAGTATATCTGGATGTTCTTCAAACAAGCGTACAGTCAACATAATCAAGTCATCAAAGTCCATTGACTGTGCATTTTCCAGCGCCCGTTGATAGGATTGGTAGCATTCCGCTACAATCTGATCAAACGGATTGCCCGTCATATTGGCGTAAGCCTTGGGGGTCAACAGTTCATTTTTGGCTGTGGAGATTTTCCCTAAAATCATCCGAGGCTCATACTTTTTAGGATCAAGATTGCGCTCTTTTACGATTCGCTTCATTAACGTTTCTGTTTCGCTCTGATCGCTAATGGTGAAGTTGCGGGAGTAGCCAATTTGCTCTGCTTCTCGGCGCAAGATTCGCACACACATGGAGTGAAAGGTGGAAACCCACATGTCATTGCCGATTGGACCGACGATGCGGATGACTCGGTCTTTCATTTCTTTTGCTGCCTTATTCGTAAAGGTAATTGCCAATATATTCCAAGGGTTTACCCCTTTTTCTTCTAGTAAGTAGGCCATTCGATGGGTAAGGACACGTGTCTTGCCGCTGCCAGCTCCGGCCATGATTAACAGTGGGCCTTCCGTCTTCAGTACGGCTTCTTGTTGCTTGGGGTTCAAGCCAGATAGTAAATGATGTTCGTGCACAATGGCCATCCTTTCTTTTCTTATCAGTCTCTTATTCTCAGCTATTTTCAAAATAAGCATCATGATTTAGTCTATCATTTTCACTCCCTAACAGCAACGAAACCACCAAAAATTATCTGGCTGTTTTTCAAAGAAAGCGCTATAATAAGGTATGTCAGTATTGGGGGACCCGCCGTGAAGAAAAAAGAGGTTTCGATTTATTTATTCGTTCTTGCCTTTATTAGTATTCTTTGGCTCAGCAATATGGAGAGCAGCGTTTCTCTGGCGAATCAAGTCGCCGAAGGAAAGCAGGAAGTCATTCAACTCACCCAAGAAGGGTTCCTTCCGCCTCCTCGAAGAACAACCATCCAATTCCCTTTTGCGGATACCGTTCTTTTTAAGTACATCGCTTCTCGAGTATTCCGTATGCCCTATTATCCAGCAGTATATTTTATTAATCGAAATATATAACATACCGCTCCACACAAAAAGAACTCCAGCCATTTGCTCGGCTCGAGTTCTTTTTGCATTTCTATTCGGTAAAAAATTCATCCACTTCTGTTGCACGAACCGTCACTTGCCCCACTAATCCCGCTTCATCAGCCGCTGTGTGTGAATAGAAACGGACGCACCATTCCGGATGTTCCGGCAAGGCAGCAACTACCTGTTTCATTTTCGAAGCATCCACATAATAGGTAATACTTGGATCACTGCAAGTAATCTCTGGTACCGTTCTTCCTGTAATCGCTCGAATCAAAGCTTCATACTGCGAAAGGTTGCACAAATCAAGCGAGTAATCGGTAGCGGCATGAGGCTGGGTAGAAATACGTTTGACGTAGATCATGCCGGCTGAAGTAACAAACAATTCAATTGTTACAATCCCGACGATTTCCATCGCTCTGGCGATTCTCTCGCCGATTTCCTTCATAGCATCTCGCATGTCTGCTTCAACCGGAGCTGGTAAGACCGTTCTTTTTAGGACACCATCTTGATGACACGTTTCCACAATTGGAAAGGACGTCACCGTTTGATTCCCGTCTACTATAAAGGTAACGGCCATTTCTTTCTCAAAAGGAATCCACGATTCCAGCAGACATGCTCCCGTAGCCAGCAGTTTCTCTGCCTTATGAAAGTCTGCTTCGCTATAGAGGAAGAGATTCTTCGGTTGGTTCGGCTCTACCCGAATTGGTTTTAATACACAAGGATACCCAATGCTCTGAACTGCTTCTTGAATATCTACCAGAGTCGTAATGGTTGCATAAGGCAACACATTGATGTTTAAGGACTCCAAAAAGACCTTCTCAATCAGTCGGTCTTGGGTGATGGAGAGAGATTCACTGAACTGAGGTAGTTGAATATAAGGAAGAAGTGATGAAAGAACGTCCATATCGAGTTCCTCCGCCACAAAGGCAAGCACAGCAGACTTCTCTGCTAGTTCTAATAGGACTGCCGGCTCATTCGGGCGGTGCTCCATCCACCAGTCAGCTACACGGACAGCTGGGTAGTGGCGATTTTTTGCCAGCACCCCAACATAGTAGCCCATTTCTTGTGCTTTTAAGGCAAGTAAGCGTGCTGCTTTCCCGCCGCCAATAATGCCAATTGTCTGCCCTGGTAGAATTGTTTGTACCATTTCCTTCTCCCCTACTTTCCTATTGTTGTTGAACAGGCAAATCATACTTATATAACTCGTATTGTTCGACGATATCAATGACCTTTTGTGGATAGGTTGGATCTGTGGCGTATCCTGCTTGTTGGAGTGCCTTTGCTGCTTCTTGGTAAGTTGGAGCATTCAAAACAGGATGATACAAAGTGGGATTCCACGAAGTTCCTTCCACCATTAATTGAGCATGATCCTCAATCGAAGCTGCGAAGTTTTCATACACCTTGAAATAATCTTGGATGGTAATCCATTCGTTATCCACGAATTCTTGCGTTTCCATCAAGACCGATTCCTCCGGGTCCCCCTTCACTCCATATAAATTATTGTAGTTCAAGGCTAACTCACTCATGCCCCAATTGGATTCCAGAATGGCTTGAGCGATGCTGATGCTGGCCCGTACCCCGTATATTTCTTGCATTTTCTGTGCTACAGGAACCACTAATTCAATGAATGAGGTGTGCTCTTCGACCTCTTTCGTTTCCTCTTCTGGGGAACGAGTGTTCGTCAAGATTGTGTATCCTGCCATGTAAACGATCAGAATGGCAAAGAGAATGCGCACTCCTTTTTCTACAGCAGCCTGCACGTTTCTTTTCTTACTTTTGCTCCACTTTTTCCTTGGCATAGTTCCTCCTTGAAACCAGAACTCCGTCAAATCCTTTATTCACTGTTTGCTTCCATCTGTTGCCGGATTGATTCATTGTGTTGCAGAATTTCAATGTATTCTTCTAAGGTTAACTGATTTTCCTGCATATACTGAGCATTCTCTACCCCTACGTAGCGGAAGTGCCATGCCTCATACTGAATATAAGTGACCGCTTCTTTTCCTTTCGGATAGCGCAGGATAAAACCGTATTCTGGTGCATGTTCATACAGCCATTGTGCCTCTAATGTTTGGTCAAAGTCATCCACCAACCCCATGTCTTTTTGGTAATACAAGTCTGGTTCGGTAATATCAAACGCTAAACCGGTCGAGTGTTCACTCGCATTTGGCAAAGCAATATAATCTTCTGTTTTTTTGACTGCTTCTTCATGAGAAATCCCTTGATTCAGATACGATTGGTAAACTGAATCATAGTTTGCTTGTTGATCAGCAAGGGTACGATACGTAGAAACAAGGACAAATTCCATCCCTTGCGCCCGTCCATCCGCTAACATGGCTTCGAAACGCTCCGCAATCCGTTGGTCTAAAATGAACCCATTTTCCGTATAGTACGGTTCGAATTCTAAGTTAGCAGTAAGCTGATGGTCTCTATTGACGAGGATAAGATTCCAATCCGAAGTATGGGCCTCCGGTACATCAATGAGTTGGTCGGCCAAACTTGACTGGATGGATTCCGCACTCTCTTCTGATGATTCCACTGGCTCTTCGCTTGTTTCCGTCTCAAAGGAAGCCGATGTTGTTTGACTATCCGTCGTTTCAGACGAAGCTGCATTTCCTGTGAGTTCTCCCCACAGATCTTCAACGACTGCGCACCCGCTCAAGCTGACTACGGTTAAACCGCTAAGTAACAACATCTTCATTATTCTTTTTTGTTCGTATTTCCTTGCCATTTTTTTATTCCTTCTTTTTAATCATTAATTATTCCTCATGATAACATATTCTATCTTCCATGACGTGCTTTATTTCATCGTTTGAATGGTATCTGGATCATTTTCGCTCATCCAGGCAAGTAAATCAACCTTTTTCGTTTCAATTTGTTGTCTGATGACACTTGGTAAACGAAGGTTAATAATGTCTTTGTAACTCCAAAAATCATAATTTGCTTCCAGCCGTAAGGTTGTAATCGATGCTTTACGGACAGGTTGTTCAGCCTGGCTTTCTTCTATACTGAGCCACTTCATGGAAGCTAGTCCAGAAGTAAGCCATTTTTTTGCAATTTGATACTTGAGAAACTGATATTCGCGAACCGGCTCATCTGCTACTTCTGGTAAAATATCGGCGTTGCGAGCCACTTTCTGCACCAACATCCATTCGTAATCGCTAAAAAGCTTCGCTACGATTTGCATGTTATCTGGTTTCAGTCCGTGTTCTCCCTTTTTCCACCGATCCCAGCTCTGAGAAGAGATCCCTAATTGACTAGAATAAAATGCTTTTTCACTGACATATTGCTCTTTGATTGCATGTAATACAATACTCACTAATGCCTGATTCATAAAAAGCCTCCTCAAATCATTGATTACTATTATTATACACTTCCCACGTGTATGACGCACTTAAAACATTTGCGACTCAAAACCGTTTTATCAAACTACACAAGTGAGCTGAATTGCCTGTTCAAAAAGATGATTTATTTATAAAAAATCCTCAGTCATACCCAAAAATTCTAGGTATGAACTGAGGTTTCAGAAGTCTTCTTAACTCATAAAGCTGTGGGATCTTTATACAAAATGGATCCTACCTCATATCCTTTGCTTTCTAAGTTGGTGCGGATGCCATCCACATCGTCGCTGTCTACTTGAATAATCACCTGGATGATATCCGATTTCCGGTAGACGGCTACTTGTTGGATGTTCATTTCCGCTTCATAGAAGAAATCTGTAATTTCTTCCAAGACGCCTTTACGGTCTTCTCGGATGTTCACTACAACGCGGACACCGGGTGTGTAAAAGCCGAGCACATCAACGAATGCATCAAAAATATCTTTCTCGGTAATAATCCCCACAATCTGATTTGTATTTTCTACGACCGGTAGAACTCCGATATTATTTTGACGCATCTTGATTGCTGCTTCTTCCAGCAATGCTTCCTTATGGATCGAGATAATTTTTTTCTCCATAATATCGCCCACATTGGTTTTGTTCAGCAAATAATTGACCTCATGCATATCTAAGCTCGTCATGGTCGATGGCGTATTGCGTTCAATGACGCCTTCTGTTATCAAACCAATGATTCGGTTTCCTTCCACAACCGGAAGACGATGAATATTGTGTTGTTTCATTAAGTCCAATGCATCCAAAATTTTTGTTTTTGGATCAATGGTAATCACTTCTTTTGTCATATAACTATTTACATCCATGGATTAACCTCCTAGATATGCTTTCTGAACTTCATCACTTTGCAGCAGATTTTTTCCTGTATCTTGTAGGACTACTTTTCCGGTTTCCAATACATACCCGCGATCCGCAATCTCCAACGCTACTTTCGCATTTTGTTCGATTAACAAAATCGTGGTGCCCTGCTTTTGAATATCTTGGATGATACGGAAAATTTCTTTGATAAAGATAGGAGCTAATCCCATCGATGGTTCATCGAGCAGTAATAGTTTTGGCTTCGCCATGAGCGCCCGTCCCATTGCCAGCATTTGTTGTTCGCCGCCTGACAAAGTGGCTGCATCCTGATTCTTCCGTTCCGCTAAAATAGGAAACCGTTCAAACACGATATCTAAATCGGCCGCAAAATTTTCGCGGTCTTTCCGAGTGAAACTTCCTAAGTCAAGATTTTCCTGAACGGTTAATCCTTTGAATACATGACGGCCTTCGGGAACTTGAACCAGGCCTTGCTTCACAATTTTTTGAGAAGGAGTCTTTACCAAGTCTTGATCCAGATACGTAATGGTTCCGGAGGATGGCCGAACCAAGCCCGAGATTGTGCGCAAAATGGTGGATTTCCCAGCTCCATTTGCGCCAATTAAGGTAACAATTTCACCTTCGTTTACCGAGAAGGAGACCTCTTTTACAGCCTGAATCATGCCATATTGGACGGATAGATTTTCTACTTTCAGCATCGTTATTCTCCTCCTAAATAGGCTTTAATGACGGCTGGATTTTTTTGTATTTCCTGAGGGGTTCCTTCAGCAATCAAGCGTCCATATTCCAAACAGTAGATCCGCTCACAAACACCCATTACTAAGGACATATCATGTTCAATCAATACGACGGTAATCTTAAAATCACGTTGGACTTGACGAATTAGTTCGGTCAATTCTGCCGTTTCTTGTGGATTCATTCCTGCAGCCGGTTCGTCTAAGAACAATATTTTGGGTTGGGTAGCCAGAGCGCGCACAATTTCCAAGCGGCGTTGTTCTCCATAAGGGAGGTTTCTTGCCAAGGTTTCTTGCTTGTCTTCCAAGTTGAAGATCCGCAACAATTCTGCTGCCCGTTGACGCAGTTCTACATCGTTTTGATAGTAGCGCGGGGTTCGCAGCAAACTGTGGAAAACGCCAACCCCTTTCTTGCTGTGCAAGGCAACCAATACATTGTCCATCACCGTTAAATCACGGAACAAGCGGATGTTTTGGAAGGTTCGTGCTAAGCCTAGGTCGGTAATGACGTATGGTTTCTTGCCGTTTAGTTTGGTTTTCTTGCCGTCTGTTTCTACGACAATTTCTCCTTCAGACGGTTCATAGACCCCTGTTAAAAGGTTAAAGAAAGTCGTTTTCCCAGCTCCATTAGGTCCAATCAATCCTACTAATTCGTTCTCTTCTAAATGGAAGTTTACATTGGCAAGAGCAGCTAGACCACCGAAGTTTTTGGTTAAGTCAGTTACTTCTAATAGACTCATCTGCTTCCCTCCTTTTTCTTACGATTAAGCAGGCCTGAAATTGTGAATTCGCGGTTTCCTAGTAAACCGCCTGGACGAAAGACCATAATGGCAATCAATGCGATTGCATAAAAAATCATCCGCATTTCCCCAACGGTCTGCAAGGCAGTATTCAAGATACCCAGTACAATTGCTGCCACAAACGTTCCTGTGGTACTGCCAATTCCACCGAACACCACAATGATCAACACATCAATCGAACGTTGGAAGGTGAAATCGCTCGGGTTAATGACACTAAAGAATGTGCCGTACAACGACCCTGCGATGCTGGCAGTAGCTGCTCCGATCATGAAGGCCGTCACTTTATACAACGTCGTATTGACCCCCATTGATTCAGCAGCAATCTCGTCTTCACGAATGGAAACGGTCGCTCTTCCTGGGCTACTTTTTATATAGTTGACTGTAATAATCGTTGTAATTACGACGATTGCGAACGTCAGCATGATAAAGGATAAGTTGGATTCGAACGGAAAAGGAATCCCCGTAATTCCTCTTGCACCATTGGTTAAATCTGGTAAGTTGATAATGAGTATTCGGATAATCTCAGATACCCCAAGTGTAGCAATTGCTAAGTAGTCTCCCTTTAAGCGCAAGGTAGGAACACCGACAATGAGTGCCGCAAACATGGCTAAGACCACACCGACTACCAAGCCGAGCAAGAAACCTGGAATTCCTTCCACCATCTCGCCCACAACCGCACCACTATAAGCCCCAATCGCCATGAAACCAGCATGCCCTAAGGAAAACTGTCCAGAGAAGCCAATGACCAAGTTTAAGCCGACCGCTAAAATCATGTTAATCAAGATGGACATCAAGGTTATTTGATGGAAGGAAGAGATGGTGTTGGTACTGATGCCGAAGTAAAGCAGCAATCCGCCTAAGATAGTGAGGATGAGCCAACCTGCATTTGTTTTATTGAATTGTTTCATCGATTCTCACCTATACTTTCTCTTTCGTATTTTTACCGAAGATTCCGGATGGCTTCACAATCAAGATCAAGATTAAGATCAGGTAGACTACTGCATCCTTAAACATGGATCCACCCAGTGCACTTACCATCGTTTCAATAATCCCGATCAAGTAGCCGCCGACCATTGCGCCCGGAATAATTCCAATCCCACCAAATACGGCTGCAACGAATGCCTTCAGACCAGGCGTCACACCCATTAACGGATCGATTGAGTTATAGTAGATTCCTACCAGTACTCCTGCAGCGCCCGCTAGAGCAGATCCAAGAACAAAGGTAAATGAAATAACGTGGTCAATATTAATCCCCATCAATTGTGCTGCATCAAGGTCGGTACTCACCGCACGCATGGCTTTTCCCATTTTGGTATATTTCACAATGAGCTGTAGAGCGGTCATTAAAAAGATTGTTGTTAGAATAATCGTAATTTGTTGGGAACTGATGCTGACGTTTCCGAGACTAAAAATCTGGTTTTCCAATGCACTTGGAAAGGATCGTCGTTCTGCACCCATTAAGTAAATCATGACGTTTTGCAATAAGTAAGATACACCGATCGCCGTAATCAACGTAGCAATCCGGGTTGCCCCGCGCAACGGTTTATAGGCAACCTTCTCAATCACCACTCCCAATATTGCACAAAATACCATGGAAATAATCAGAGCAGGAATAAGACCTAAGCCTACTTCTTGGATCATGGTATAGCCGACATATGCTCCCACCATATAAATATCGCCATGAGCAAAGTTAATCAGTTTAATAATGCCATAGACCATCGTGTAGCCCAGTGCAATCAACGCATAGATGCTTCCCAGTGAAATTCCATTTAATAACTGCTGGAAAAAGCTCTCCATATTCACACCTCTTTACTTTCTGTTTCTTCTTTTTCTTTTGATAATAAAAAGAGGCTGAGACACAACCCAGCCTCTTACTTATCCGTGTTTTGTCTATTACGGCTTAACGATGGTGTGGTTTACTTCTTCTCCATCTTGAAGTTCGATTACATACGTGTTCTTGATTGGGTTATGATTTTCATCCAAAGAGAAGGTTCCTGTGATTCCTTCGAAGTCTGTCGTTTCAGCAATGGCTGCCGTTACTGCCGCTGGATCGGTAGAACCAGCTGTTTCGATTGCTTCAAAGAGAAGGTTCGCTGCATCATAAGCAAGTGCTGCGAAAGAATCCGCTTCTGCGTCATACTTTTCTTCATAGGCCGCTAAGAATTCTTGCAACGCGGGTTCCTCACTGTTTGGCGTGAAGTGACCGGTATAATACACATTGTCTACATTATCTGGACTAGCAAGTTCTAACAGTGTGCTGTTCGCAAATCCATCTGGCCCAAGAATTGGCTGGTCGATTCCCATTTCACGTGCTTGTTTGATTAAAAGTCCTGCTTCTTCATAATAACCAGGCAAGAAAATAACATCGAAGTCTTGTCCTTTGATTTTCGTCAAAATAGCGTTGAAGTCTGTGTCTCCGTCTACAAACGTTTGCGATTCTGTGATTTCTCCAGTGAAGACATCTTCGAACGCTTCTTTCAATCCAACACCATAATCAGTGGAGTTGTCATACAAGATGACCGCCTTTGTCGCGCCGAGATCATTCTGAGCGAAGTTCGCTAACACTTCTCCCTGGAAGGAGTCTTGGAAGCAGACACGGAAGATATACTCTAGTACGGTTTCATCGTCTTCCATCGTTACCATATCTCCAGTTGCTGCTGGCAAGATGGCTGGAACGCCTGCACGTGTGACAGCTGGTGTTTGAGCATTTGCGTCCCCTGTTGTTGCAGGTCCGATAATGGCAGTTACTTCATCTTCTGTTGCTAAACGTGTTGCGACGCTCGCAGCTTCTTGCGGATTGGAGGTATTGTCATAGAAGGCATAGCTTACTTCTTCACCCAACACGCCGCCTGCTTCGTTTATTAAATCGACAGCTAATTGGACCCCTTGATTCATAGGTGTTCCGTAGGCACTCGCACCGCCTGATAATTCGAAGTTTCCTCCGATTGTAACGCCTTCTCCTGAAGCACCTTGCCCGCTTCCACTCTCTGCGTTACCGCCATTTCCACAAGCTGCCAATAGTGCCATTGAAGCTAAACCTACCAAATATTTTTTATTCATTTCTATTCCCTCCACCATTCGCCTTTTTTAACTATGTATCTGAGAGACGATGAGATGTCTCTCCTTAAATTTTAATGTTCATAGTATAGAATATTCTGACAATTTAAGCAACCCGATTTTAGCATTTCTTTTAGCATTTCTTTTAGAAGGACGCGTTTTCATTTTTTGTTTACGCTTTCAAAATGTGAGGTTGTGGTTAATAAAAAAAGGCAGCTAGTCAAAGCTGACTAGCTGCCTACTATATTTACTTTTTAATATTCATTGAACTTTGCTCCTACATCCTTCAGCGCTTCGTCCAACTGATCGGCAGGAACGGTCTCGTCTGTAGTTGGCTCGAACGGTGTACCGTGAACATTTCCTACACCAGCCGCAGGATCGTCGGAAGCATCGGGAATGGTGCTGACGTCTGATACGACATCCGCTACCAGATATTCCTCTTCTTCCTGTTCCATTTCACGTGACACTTCCTTGTAAGTATCCTTGAACTCCTCTTTCAGAGAACGAATCGGTTCTAAACCATTTTCTTTCAGTTTCGTGATTTGTTTTTGTAAACTAGCACGAAGCTCCTTCCCTGACTTAGGGGCAAACAATAAGGTGACTGCAGCAACTGTGACAGGGACGAATAACTTTTTGAAAAGGCTCGATTTCTGTGGAGTGGGAATCACAATTTGAACTTCTTTGGCTTGCTTCCAGTCAGGAGGCAATTGATTCTTCGCCATTTTCGATGCGGCGGACAATTGACCTTTTGTTTCATGCAAACTTTTTGCGATCTTATTCATTTTGCTGCTCCTTCCATATCTCTCTGCATATCGTTATTGATACCCTTACTTTATACCAACAGAGCAGCATGCACAAAATGAAACGCTTTTTAGAAGTTACTCGACAGATTTCAAAGCTTCCATCATGTCCACGTTCTTCAATTTGTAATGCATAATGACCATTACAACAAAGGAGAAAATCAAGGTTAAGATGGCGGAGTACACATAACTTAACGGCAAAATGGTAATTGGGAACAACATGAAGTCCACTTCCACCATCTTCAATAGGATGGTCGCCAGCACATTACCGAAGCCAAATCCAACTAAAATACCGATCAAGGTTAGGATAAAGGTCTCCCGATAGATATACATGCTGACTTCTAACGGATAGAAGCCCAACACCTTGATGGTTGATAGTTCACGAATCCGCTCTGAGACGTTAATGTTAGTCAAGTTGTATAAAACAACGAACGCTAATGCGGCTGCTGAAATAATTAACACAAGAGTGATAATATCCAAACTTGCTAACGTATCAGCAAATGCCTGGTCTACCAAGTCCATAAAGGTAATCAACGCAACCGGTGCATTCTCCATCATTTCTTCCGCAAAGGTTGATTGCCACGCTGCATCTGCCTCGTAGAGTAACAAATCCCCACTAGGCTCAAATGATTCGGAAAAAATCGATTCATACAAGTCTGGTGATAGGTAGAGATAGTGTCCGGTATAGTTTTCGGTCACGGCTTGAATGGGAATGGAATACGTTGCTTCCTCATCATCTTGTAGGACCACTTCATCTCCTGGCTCTACTTCTAACAAGATCGCTAATTTTTCTGAAATGATTGCTCCCTCATCGGTTAACTGATGAGAAACATCTTTATCCCGTTCTTGCAAGCGAACGAAATCAGACAATTCTTCCTTCGTTTCTGGCACCATGACATTCACTTCTTGATTGCTGATCCCTGCTTTTTCAGCTCGGTAATTTGCAAGAAGAACCGGTAAATGCTGGAAAATTTCTGGATAAGACTCTACTTCTTCGATGTAGGTGTCCATTTGTTCGTTAGTTAAATCGGGTTGCAGCGCCACAATCGCATCATACTTCATAATTTCATCGAATTGTGTATCGGCAAGACCGGAAATGGAATTGCGCAATGCAAATCCAGTCAGAATCAACGCCATACATCCTGCTACCCCAATCACCGTCATGGAGTTTCGTACCTTGTAACGCACTAAGTTCCGCACGGTAATCTTCGCGTTAAAGCCAAGATGGTTCCAAATAAACGGAATTCGTTCCAACAGCACTCTTTTTCCTTTTTTCGGTGCCTTTGGTCGCATCAATGCGGACGGATTTTCCCGCAAGCTGCGTGTTGTCGCTAGTAAAGCCGGTCCTACGGTACACAGAAGGGCAACGAGGAAGGCAATAAGAGCATAAGAAAGATAGTAATTAATCTCTACATCCGGCAAATTGTACAGCGAGCTATAGGCTTGGAAAATAATGGTCGGGAATAAATGATACCCCGCTAACAATCCAAGAGCTGTCCCTGCTACACAGGCAATTCCAGCATAGACGATGAATTTCTTCGCAATATCGAAGTTGCTGTAACCAAGCCCCTTCATCGTACCCATTTGTTGCCGTTGTTCATCGACCATCCGTGTCATCGTTGTGAAGCTCACTAACGCGGCAATCATGAAGAAGAAAACAGGGAAAATAGACGCAATTGCGGAGATCCGATTGGCATTGTCTCCATATCCTTCGTAACCTGGATTAATGGAGCGGTCTTGTACGAAGTAAACCGGCTCATCCAATTGTTGAAGTTCCTCGATGGCTTTGCTTAAGGCTACTTCACCTTCTTGAATCTCTTCTTCGGCGTCTGCTCGTTCTGCTTCAAAGGTACGCAACCCTTCCTCATATTCTGCCTCACCGGCTTCAATCTGAGCCAAGGCATCTGCTAGTGCAGCTTCTCCCTCGGCACGTTCTGCTGCTAATTGCTCCCGGCCACTATCCAACTGCACTTGGCCTTCTTCTAACTGCTTCCGTGCCGCTTCAAGCTCTGTCCGCGCCTGTTCCAGTGCAGCTCCTTGTTCAGCAAACTGTTGGTCAGCCGCAGCCACTTGTCCGCGAATATCTTGCATGGCCTTTTGCACTTCATTTTCTAAAACGGTTCGTGCTTCTTGAAGTGCTGCTGATTGGTTGTCTAATTCTTGAGCATTATCATCGACCAAACTTTTCGCTTGCTCCAGTTGTTGGCTTTGTTCCGACAATACACGTTCTCGCTCTTCCATTTGGTACGCAGCCAAAGCCGCTTCTGTTTGCGCCAAAGCATCCATTTGGGCAATGATTTGATTTTGAATTCCCTCTTCTTCTGCAATTGGCACGGCGCTTGCTGGAATTTCTCCATTTAAGAACTGCAGAAATGGTTGATAGAGCAAGGTTACGTTTCCTTGTGCTTCGACTATTTGGCGGCGCTCTGCTATCTCTTCTGGAGTCCATTCTTCGATTGGTTCCGCTATGTATTGGCGAATGGTTTGGAGTTGTGCTTGTCTGTTTGCGAGTGTTGCAGGCTGCTCACCCAATGCTGCTCGGAGAGCCTCCACTTCTGCTAGAAGAGCCGCAGCGGTTTGCTTGTCCGCCTCCAATTGCGTTTTTGCTCCTTGCAGTTCTGCTTCTTGAGCTTCCAAAGTCTGGATGTGCATCTGCAATTGATTGCGGGCCATCGCAATTTCAGCTTCTCCCTCTAATACACGTTGAATTTGCTGTGCTAGTTGCTGCCCCTCTGGTGTTGGGAATGGATTCTGGGCTAGCTCTTCCAGCGTAGGAGCCCCTTCTGCCTGCTGCAAGAAGGTTTCCCGCTGCATGTCCCAGGATTCCTTAGCTGCTGCATATTCCTGCGCCCCGGCTTCCCAAGCTGCCAATCCTTCCTTATATTCCATCAAACCTTGATCAATCGTTGCTTGTTGGGCTGCGATCTCTTCTTCTGCTGCTTGTATTTCTGATTGAAAGAGGGCTAGATTTTCTTCATAGGTTGCTCGTGCTTCCTTTAGCTCTGTCTTGGCATCTGCCAGTTCTTGTTCTGCTTCTTCTAACTGTTCGCGTGCATCTGCCAATTCTTCTTGACCTTCGAAGATTTCTTTACGACCTTCTGCCCGAATCTCGTTGATCCGTTCCATCGGCCGACCATTCAGAGCAAGTTCGATTTCTTCACTTTTCGTAGCGATGGAATCTTCATACTCTGCTGAATAAGCTATGAAATCTTGTGCCTCTTTCACTCTTACAAACATTTCGGTAAACAAATCTCCGGTTAAGTCTTCCTCTACGACCACGCCGAAGCCGTCCAAGGTTCCCTTGCCGACTTGGCTAGTTCCTCGACTGATTTCTTCTATATATAAAGGGGACTGAACAAATCCCACTACCTCGTACTCTTGATTGTTTAGGGAAACGGGTGCGTCTTCATGATCCTCTTGCTGGAAGGATATGGTGTCGCCGATTTCATATGCTTCTAGTAAAAAAGGAATGGCATCTAGCGCAATTTCTCCACTTGTTTCCGGCAGACGTCCTTCTACCACGGCATAATCATTGATGGATTGCCTATTTGTTGAATAAGGAAAAATCCGCAGCAATGATTCTCCGTCTTTCACCGCGACATCGATGGTTTGGATGGGTTCAATCTGGAGCCCATCCACTTCCGCCAATGCTTCCCTATCCTCTTCTTGAATGCCATAAGTAGATAACACACGAACATCAAAAAGCTGGTTTTCCTCATAATACTGATCAGCAGTATCAATCATATCCGGCCCGGTTGCGCTGATACCGGCATAAAACCCGACTCCCAACAAGATGATAGCGAACAAGGCTAGAAAACGAGCTTTGTTATTTCCAATTGTTTTCCATATATCTTTCCATAGTGCTTGTTTCTTTCCCACATCCTCAGCCCCTTACCATTCGATTTCTGTTACAGGCTTCGGATTTTTATTTTCCCGTACGGCCCGCACTTTAGCATTATTGATTTCAATAATACGGTTCGCCATCGGTGCAATGGCTTGGTTGTGGGTGATCACAATGACGGTCGTTCCTGTTTGCTGACACGTTTCTTGCAACAAACGCAGGACCTGTTTCCCAGTTTCATAGTCCAATGCTCCCGTTGGCTCATCACATAGAAGGAGCTTCGGTTGCTTGGCAATCGCACGGGCAATGGCGACGCGCTGCTGTTCCCCACCAGAAAGTTGAGCCGGGAAATTGTCCATTCGTTCGCCGAGCCCTACACTCTCCATTACTTCCGTAGAGTCTAAGGCACGTTCAGATATTTGAGAAGCAAGTTCTACATTTTCTTTCGCAGTGAGGTTGGGAACTAAATTATAAAACTGGAAAACAAAGCCCACATCGTACCGGCGATACGTTGTCAGTTGCTTATCAGTGAAGTGAGCAATATCGGTGCCGTCAATTAGAACCTCTCCTTCGTCCGCCTTGTCCATTCCACCTAGAATATTCAAAACAGTCGATTTACCGGCTCCAGATGGTCCTAGAATCACCACGAATTCGCCTTGTTGAATATCAAAGTTGATATCATTATTGGCGACAATCGTTGATTCACCCATTTGATAATATTTGCTGACGTTCTTTAACGAGATATAGGCCATTTCTTCCACTCTTTCCTTCAAAATTAATTAACTAATGATCCGTGTAAATACTTCACTTAATATTGGAGTCCGGTTTTCCACTGGTTCTTCTGTGTAGCCGACTTTTAGAATTTGAATCGGGGTGAAATCTTGTGGAATACCAAGACGTCTCTTCTGCTCGGGTGCTTCCAACAACTTAACTGTTTTTTGTTCGGATAAGAAATTATAACCCAACAAAATACTCGTTGCTTGCATCTGCATGTGCGCCATAATCATTCCAGCATATAAAAACATCGATTCCGGTGATTGTTGGTTATCCTTTACAGAAATAATAAAGTAAACCGGGCCTCCCGTTTTGATCTCGTCACGCGTTTTTTCCGGTAAGTCGGTAATCGGTATTTCTAAGTATTCTTGTGCATATTCGCTACGAATGGCAGAAATGTGGAATGATTCTTGTAACTCTTCTACAACCGGTGCAGATTGACCCGCAACTACGATGCTTTCTACTTGAGCATTGGTCAAACGCTCCTCCCTGAATTCGGTACATGGTTGGCAAGCGTGCAATACTTTCATAAAGTCCATTTTGAATCCCTCTTTCTATGTATGTTATCGTCTATTTTTAGGTCTTCCTCTTTTCATTATACTATAACACCCCTTCCAAATTCTTTTTTATCGACTCCTACCTGTATTCATGTCCAAGCTATGCTAAAATGAGAGAGAATAAGGAGTGTGTAAAGTTGAAAAAAAATGTCATCGTTATCGGTGGAGGAAGCAGCGGCTTGATGGCAGCTGCAACAGCGGCAAAGACCGGCGCTGTCGTTACCTTGCTCGAAAAAAATACCAGTCTCGGTCGTAAATTGCTGCTAACAGGTGGTGGCCGTTGCAATGTTACCAATAATCGTTCAGAAGAAGAAATTATATCCTATATCCCTGGAAATGGTCGTTTCCTGCATAGTGCCTTTAACCAATTCAATCAGTTCGACATTATGGAATTTTTTATGTCGCGCGGTGTAGCGTTAAAAGAAGAAGATCACGGACGGATGTTCCCCGTAACGGACAAGGCACGTACTATTCTCGAAACCTTCATTGAAGAGTTGAAGAAACAAAACGTAACGGTACGCACGAATGTTACAGTGAAGTCCTTGCGCTTCAATTCTGAGAATGAGGTCGCCGGCGTTTTACTGGATGATGGTGAAGAACTTGCGGCTGATCGTATTGTCCTTGCTACCGGTGGAAAAACGTATTCTCGAACCGGTTCAAGCGGCGATGGTTATAAATTTGCCAAAGCAGCCGGACATACGATTACAGAACTATATCCAACCGAAGCGCCTATCACTTCCGATGAGCCATTTATTGCGGAGCGAGTACTAAAAGGCTTGTCTTTACGAAATGTCGCACTGAGTGTGAAAAATAAAAAAGGTAAAAAAGTAGTCACCCATCAAATGGACATGATTTTTACCCATTTCGGTGTCTCCGGTCCCGCTGCCCTGCGTTGCTCGATGTTCGTCCACCAAACCAAGAAACGAGACAAGGTTGAAGAAGTGGACATGACCTTGGATGTGTTCCCCGACAAGAGTGCCGGTCAACTGGAACAAGAATTGATGCGCTTGATAAAGGAAGCACCGAATAAATCTGTCAAAAACGGTTGGAAAGATTTGATGCCTGAACGGTATTTGCTTTTTGGACTTGAAAAAGCCTCCATTGATCCGGACGAAGCATTGAAGACATTGACGCCGGGAGTCATAAAAGCCTTCGTTGAATTTTGTAAAGACTTTTCCTTTACTGTAAATGGCACGCAGCCATTAGACAAAGCCTTTGTGACAGGCGGCGGTGTGTCAACGAAAGAAGTAAATCCTAAAACGATGGAAAGCAAAAAGGCAAAAGGTCTTTACTTTTGCGGCGAATTATTGGACTACAATGGCTATACAGGTGGCTACAACATTACCGGTGCCTTTGTGACCGGTCATACGGCCGGGTTCCACGCAGCAACTGATGAATAGTACTCTTCCTAAACAGAAAACAAGGTTCGAGCAAATTATTATGCTCGAACCTTGTTTTTATGTTATTTATTCACTAATTGAATAACAAATACTTTTAGATAGTTACTAATGTGGCTGCTTTTTGGAGCAGGGAAATCTTCTGGCAAGCTGAATTCCTCTACTAAACGGAAGGTTTTTCCTTTTTTGGTAAATGCTCGCTTGATATCCTCTAAGAACGAATCGCGCTTATAGCTCGCTGCGTTTGAAGAGAAAATGAAGGTTCCTTGGTTAGAGGCAATATCAATCAACTCTTCAATCATGCCGCTGTAGTCCTTCGTCACGGAAAAAGTACGTTTCTTCGTCCGGGCAAAACTTGGCGGATCAACCACAATTAAATCAAACAGCAATTCATTCCGTTTGGCATAGCGAAGGTAATCAAATACATCCATTACTCGAATCGTGTGGTCATCTGGATTCAGGCCGTTTACTTCAAATTGTTCCCGTGTTTTCTCCAAAGAACGGTTCGCCACATCGACACTCGTTGTATGAACTGCACCGCCCATAGCAGCCGCTACTGAAAAAGCACCGGTATAACTAAAGGTATTGAGGACGGTTCTGCCTGCTGCGTACTTTTCCAAGATGGCATTGCGTACGTGACGTTGGTCAAGGAAAATACCGGTCATCCATCCTTCATCCAAGTATGTTGCGTACTGGATGCCGTTTTCTCGAACGAGAAGCGGTGCCGGAGCTTCCTCTCCGTACAAGTAGCTGCTCGCTTGTTCATCATTTGCTTGATAGCGATGTTTTTCGTAAGCTCCCTTGATAAAAGGAAATACTTCCTTAAAGGCTTGGATGATTTCGTCTTGATACGTGTAGATTCCCTCACTGTACCAAGAGAAAACAGCATACTGATTATAATAATCTACGGTTAGCCCAGGAATCCCGTCCCCTTCTGCATTGAACAGACGGAACGCATTTGTTTCTTCATTATGGAGTAAGAGCTGGCGTCTGTTCTTCGCTCCTTGGAACTGCTCCTTGAAGAAGGCACGGTTCAACGTCGTTCCCTCTTTATGCGAGTATACCCATCCTAGTCCCTTGTTTTGCTTTGCTAAATAGGCCATTGCTAAGAATTGGTTTTCTGGCGTCAGAAGGGTCACGATTTCCCCTTCCTCGAACGCTACTTCTTTTTCAAATGTATACTCTGTTAACAAAGGCGCTCCCTGCTTTATTGCACGAACTGCTCGTTTACTTACTGCTAGTTTTTTCATTTTATTTACTCCTTTTTTTCTGTAAACTTCTTTAAATTTTCATTCATTTTCATGAACTTCATTTGACTACTTTCCCGTGTCGCCGTATAATATCAATACCAATTTACTTATTATTTACAACATTACAAAAACTTTACATATATAAGTTTCATAAGAAAAAGGAGTGATTACCTTGCTACAAAAATTGAAAGAAACAACGCCCACGAGGGTTGGTTTCTTCCTACTTGCTGTGATTTTTTTCTGGCTAAAAACCTATCTTGCTTATCATCTAGAATTTTCTCTAGGGGTTGAGGGAATCTATCAGCATTTTCTCTTATTCCTGAATCCACTAGCTAGTTCCCTGCTACTCTTCAGTCTCTCTTTCTGGTTTTCCGATGCGAAGCGAGGCTACCGTGCTCTCTTTGTCATCTATTTCCTTAACTCGCTACTCTTATTCGCTAATATTCTTTACTACCGAGAATTCAGCGATTTTATTACGATAAAAGCAGTTCTTAGTGCTACTACAACCACTAAAAGTATTGGTGCCAGCATCTTCCAGATGTTCCATTTACAGGATATTCTTTACTGGATTGACTTCTTTCTCCTCATTTGGTTGTTCCGGAAAAGAAAAACGACCGTTCAGGCAGGAGCTCCGCTCAAGAAACGAATGGCGATTGGCACATTAGCTCTTTCAGTGGTTATTTTCTTGGTCAATTTAGGTTTGGCGGAAATTGATCGCCCTCAATTATTGACCCGGACCTTCGACCGTAACTACATTGTAAAATATTTAGGGATGAATGTGTACACAATTTACGACGGAATCCAAACTGCACAAGCAAATGCTGTCCGTGCGAGCGCAGATAGCTCCGATATGGCTCCTGTACTTGATTATGTAGACGACCACTATGCTGCGCCAACAGAGGATTATTTTGGCCAAACAGAAGGCCGAAATGTTGTCTTTATCCATTTGGAAAGTATGCAACAATTTCTAATTGATTTATCCTTAACGGAAGAAAATGGTGTTACAAGTGAAGTCACACCTTTCTTGAATCAACTCTATCATAGTCCAGACTCTTATAGTTTCTCAAACTTTTTCCATCAAACCAGTCAAGGAAAAACAAGTGATGCCGAGTTATTGATTGATAATTCCTTATTCGGATTGCCGCAAGGTTCTGCCTTCACTCAAGTCGGAGCGGATAACACCTTCCACTCCACTCCTCAGATCTTAAAGGATAAAGGCTATACAAGTGCCGTTTTCCATGGGAACGTTGGCTCCTTCTGGGACCGCGACAATGTTTATAAGTCTTTTGGATATGATTATTTCTTTAGTTCTGAAACAAGCTATACCTTGAATGAAGAGAATTCATTGGAGTACGGATTAAAGGATAAATTGTTCTTCCAAGAATCGGTACAGTACTTAGAACAAATGCAGCAACCGTTCTATACGAAGTTCATTACCGTTTCGAATCACTTCCCGTTCCCTCCTGATGAATTGAATACCGTTTTCGACATCCCGGATACGGAAGATGAAACCATCAATGGCTTCTTTAATACCGTTCACTATGCGGATGAATCGTTAGAGGAATTCTTCCAGTACATGAAAGACAGTGGTTTGTACGAAAACACTATTTTTGTTCTATACGGTGACCACTATGGAATCTCAAACTCACGGAACAAAACACTGGCTCCACTGTTAGATAAAGACCCTGAAACATGGAATGACTACGAGAACACGATGCTTCAACGTGTCCCACTCATTATCCACGCTCCAGGAATTGGAACAGGTGGAATCAACGATACATACGGTGGACAAGTTGACGTCATGCCAACGGTTCTTCACTTATTGGGGATTGATACACAGTCTTATATTCAAATGGGACAAGATTTACTTTCTCCAGATCGAGATAACTTGGTTGTCCTAAGAAACGGGAATGTCATTTCCCCTATCTATACAGCTCTTGGCAATAACTTGTATGATACGGCAACTGGAAACCCCATCTACCTTGATCCAGAGATGGAAAGTCCGATTGCTGCGAAAGTACAAGAATTGAAGGAAGCCGGACAAATGCAATTAAATATGTCTGACCAAGTGGTTAACGGTGATTTGCTCCGCTTCTATTCGCCGCCAAACTTCACACCGGCAGACAAATCCTTACACAATTACCTCGATTCCCCTGCGAAACTTTTGGAGGACTTCCAGTCATCTGGCGAGGAAGGAACTTCCTTGCTCCAAGAAAACAATGGCGAATCAACAGTTCCTCTTTATCAAACCGATGCTCCAGAGTTTCCGGGCAACCAACCTGCCTCTGTTGAAGAAGGAACAGAAGAAAGCAGTGAACTTCCAACAGAGCCTGTGGAAGAAACAGAAGAATAACAAAATAGAAATAGCCCGTTCACACAACGTTAATCAGTTGTGTGAACGGGCTTATTTGATTATTCCTTCTCTTTATTAGGCAGTCGAATGGTAAACACGGTTCCCTTACCCGGTTCACTATGGACGCTGATTGTACCACCATGATTGTCTACTAAGGACTTCACGATTGCTAGACCGATACCCGATTCGCCAAACTTATTATTTTTGCGTGAAATATCTACCTTGTAGAATCGTTCCCAAATACTATTCAACTCTTCTTCTGCGATTCCGATTCCTGTATCGGAAACTTGAATCCACGTATATCCCTCTTCCTCTTTTGCCTCCAGCCGAATACTTCCGTTGTCGGTAAACTGAATAGCGTTATTAGCAAGATTTACAATAATTTGGATAAAGCGATCATAATCGGCATAGACTTTTACTTGTTCTTCCACTTGAACAACAATCTCGTTGCCTTTACTTGCTGCTTTCTGGCGTAGTTGTTCGTGAACGGTGGTCAGAGCATCGATTGCTAAGAATTCCTGTTTCACCAAAGTCACTTGTTCCGAACGAATTTTTTCATAATCCAGATTCTCATTAACCATGCGAATCATTCGCTTCGTTTCCTTATGCATCAGTTCAATACTCCGTTGGCGGCTTTTTTCAGGAATCATGTCATGGGCGAGCCCTTCTAAAATGCCATTGATCGTTGTAAGCGGGGTTCGCATTTCATGCGCCACATCCATCATGAATTGACGCCGCAAGTTTTCTTGTCGTTCAATCTCAACTTCTGACGCTTTCAAGGAACGAGCCATCAAATTGAAATCATGGGAGAGTTCATCAAACTCATCCTTGCCGTAGTCGTCTAATGATATATCAAAGTTTCCTTCAGTAATTTCTTTGGCAGCATTTCGCATCCGTACAATTCTGCGGGATAGATAGTTGGCAAAACCGATACTAATCAAGCTCGCAATCCCGCCCGAAATCAATACGGTCAAGAGGATATGCTTTTGCGTATAGTTAATATCGTTTTGGATGCCGCTAACTGGAGAAGCAACGGCCACGAAGCCAGAAAACTCTCCAGTTACAGTATGGAACAAGGGCAAATAAACCGTCACGATCGACATATCTTCATTCATGAAGCCACGATCGCGGTAGGACAAGGATAATCGTTCCCCTTTCGCCAATTGGTTTAAGTCCTCAGGCGTCAATCCACTGGAATAGCGTGTATCTTCGACCGGATAAACCAACTGATCCTCGTCATCATAAAGGGCAAGCAAAACATCTTGATGAGAGATCATTTTGATGCCGGCTTCTATTTCTTGAATCGTCATATTTCCATCAATCACCGATTCTGCGTAACCAAAAAGTTGCGTTTCCTTTTCCTGATAGACATTATCAATGACGAGGCGGACAAAGATCATTCCCGTTGAAAAAACCGTGAATAAAATAACACAGAAAAAGGCCAATAAATGTTTATAAAGGTATTTCAAAGACGGGCCTCCTATTCATCCATGACGGAATCGTCAAACTTATACCCTACTCCCCAAACCGTTTGGATGATTTGCGGGCTTACGAGTTCTATTTTTTGCCGGAGCTTTTTAATATGCGCATCAATGGTCCGTTCGTCTCCAAAGTACGGGTCTTCCCAGATACTGGTCAGCAAGTTTTCCCGGGAGAAGACTTGCTTTGGATGTTTCGCCAACAAGGCAAAAATTTCAAATTCCTTCGGTGTCAAACTCTCAATGTTCTCTCCACCAATATATGCTTCACGCGTATAGGTGCTGATTTTGACGTGCTTGGTGACAATATCAAACCGCTCATCACTGTCATCCGCGGCAGCAGGCTGCGTAAGCTGGATGCGTCGATACAGGGCTTTAATCCGAGCCATCAAGGTTAACGGGCTAAACGGCTTGGTGACATACTCATCAGCACCAATTTCTAATCCAATTACTTGATCACTCTCTGAATCTCGTGCAGTCAGCATAATAATGGGCACGAATTGAGAAACTTTTCGGATTTCACGACAGACTTGCATCCCATCCATGGTCGGCAAGTTCAGATCCAAGATGATCATCTCCCACTTCTCTGGATCCGCCAAAAAGGTGTCAAGCCCCTCTTTTCCGTCTCCCTTAAAGACGGGCAGCCATTCTTCTTTTTCGAAAAACATATCCATCATTTCGCATACTGCTTCATTGTCTTCAATCATGAGAATATTCATCGCCATCACCTTTCTTTTGCTTGTATTATAACGTATTCCTGTCTTTTTTACGCTCTCTTTCTTACTGTATCAAATAGCTATGAATTTTATTTGAATTTTTTGAAAAATAAAAAAGGGAATCGCAATTATTTACGTATCTTAATAGTAGAAAGAAAGGAGAGAAAAGAATGAATCATGTATCATTATTAGGTCGGTTGGTCCGGTCTGTCGAAGTTCAAGAAGTAGGCCATGGCCGTTTTGTTTCAAACAATACCCTGGCGGTGCAACGGTTGGGCAAGAAAGAAGAAGGACAACAGCAAGCAGACTTTATTCCCGTCGTTTTTTGGGACAAGACAGCCCACTTGCTAAAGGAATACTGCGGAAAAGGGTCTCTCATTGGCTTGAACGGAAAGCTCGCATCGCGTTCTTACCTGAACAAACAAGAACAACAAGTATTTGTTGTGGAGTTGGTCGTAGAGAGTTTACATTTTGTGGAGCCAAAGAAAAAAGTCGAACCGCCAATCGAAGTACCTTTCTAAGGTAAAAAATAGCAGCCAACCCTCGTTTAGAGGGTTGGCTGCTATTTGCTTACAATACAAATTCTTTATTACGTAATTTTTCAGCATATTCATTGATTTTACGAATCCGGTGGTTAATACCTGATTTGGAGATAACACCGCTCGGAACCATTTCTCCCAGTTCTTTCAAGCTGATCTCTGGATTCTCCACCCGCAAGATGGCAATCTCACGCAGTTTACTAGGCAACTTGTCCAAACCCACCATTGCTTCGATGAACTCGATATTCTCAATTTGCTTGGCTGCTGCATCGATGGTTTTATTCATATTAGCATTCTCACAATTCACCAGTCGGTTGACAGAATTTCGCATGTCGCGGACAATTCGGACGTCTTCAAATTTCATCATGGAATTATGAGCCCCAATTAGAGCAAGGAAGTCAGCAATTTTCTCCGCTTCCTTCAAGTATGTGATATACCCGTTTCGGCGGTCAATCGTACGCGCATTGAGATCAAAGTGATTCATCATGTCACAGATATCTTGGTTATGGTCTTCATAATTGGAATAAATCTCCAGGTGATACCGACTTGTGTCCGGGCTATTAACCGATCCGCCCGCCAAAAAAGCACCACGCAAGTATGAACGTTCTTTTTGTTCATTGTTCATCACTTCGTCAGAAATTCTGGTTTTAAAACTTAATCCATCAAAAATATCCAGTTCCTGCAACAACTCGCTTACCCCTTGTTTCAGGCGCACAATATAAATGTTGTTCTTCTTCAACTTCATCTTGCGTCGGACTAATAATTCCCCTTCCACTTGATAGTGGTCTTTCAGTAAACTATACATCCTTCTGGCAATCGCAGCATTTTCTGATTGGATATTTAAGACTAATTTTTGGTTATAAATACTTACCGATCCGCTCATTCGAATCAAAGCCATCAATTCTGCTTTCGCATGTTCACGGTGTACTTCTAAGGTCGTTAACTCTTTTTTAACTTCTGCAGCATAGGACATGCTCATTCCTCCCCTCTTTCTGGATCCATTTAATCTCTACGGAGCATTATGCATTCGCACCGCTGAGCTTAAGTTCATAATTTCTTGCGCCACTTTATCACCGTCATGGTAGACGCCGCCTTCTTTTACATTTAAGAAGTCCGCAGAAATGACCCGGCACGCTTCATTACGCAACGCTTGGAAGTCATGGGTTACTTGAAGAAGATATTCCTCGTCTGCTTGCTGATTCAAGTATTCATCCGGTACCCGTTCTGTGTTTACCAATACCGTATCAATAAACTTTGTGCCCAAATGCTCATGCAGCACTCTCACATGATCGGCATCTGAGAAACTTTCGGTTTCTCCTAGTTGGGTCATGATGTTACAAATATAAACGACTTCAGCCGATGAACGAATCACTGCTTCCCCTAAGTCGGGAATCATTAAGTTTGGCAATAAGCTCGTATACAAGCTTCCTGGCCCTAAAATAATGATATCTGCTTCATTGATGGATTGAATGACATCACGCGCTGCCTTGGCTTCCGTTGTTTCATCAAGCGGCGTAACGTGTACGCGTTCAATTTTCTTACGGTGATGAGCAATTTGGGACTCCCCTTTTGCTACTTGACCGTCCTCAAATTGAGCATGCAAAACGAGTGGTTCTTCAGCAGCCGCATAAATCCGTCCTTTGACTTGCATCATGGCCGACAACAAACGAATGGCATCAAAAATATTACCTCTCATTTCGGTTAAGGCAGCAATAATTAGATTCCCAATCGCATGTCCCGAGAAGAAATCGTCCTTCGAATCAAAGCGGTATTGGAAAATGCTCTTTTGCAAATCTGGTAAATCAGACAACGCAATCATGCAGTTTCTGATATCGCCAGGCGGAACGATGTTGACATAGTTGCGGATGATGCCGCTGCTTCCCCCATCGTCCGCAACCGTAACAACAGCTGTTAAATCTACGTTATATTTTTTTAGGTGTTTTAAGATGACGGGCAATCCGGTTCCTCCACCGAGGACCACGATTTTTTTCTGCCGTTTCTTTAGTTTTGGATTCGTGTTCATGACCGATGTGTTGCCTCTTTTCGTTTGTTTTTATCACGATGAGTGATATTGACAGCATAGCCGTCCGTTTCCAAGTGATGGGCGATTCGCTCGCTTAGGGCAACGGATCGATGCTGTCCACCCGTACAACCGATGGCGATCGTTACACTCGCTTTCCCCTCTTTTTTGTATCCGGGAATAATATAATCAAGGAGTTCCGTAAATTTTCGGTAGAAATTCTCTGTCTCCGGTTGCTGCATCACATAGTCATAAACGGGCTTGTCCAGTCCCGTTAACGGGCGAAGTTCATCAATATAGTGTGGGTTTGGCAAGAAGCGTACATCCATCACGATATCTGCATCGATCGGCGTGCTGTACTTGAAGCCAAAGGAAACCATTTCAATATGGAAAATAGTTTCTCCCTCCGCTTGAAAACGATCTAAAATCATTTCGCGTAATTGGCGCGGGGTTGTATGGCTGGTATCCAATACCCATTGCGCACGATTTCGAATATTTTTTAATAACTCGCGCTCTTTTTTAATTCCTTCTAAAACCGTCCCTGACGATTGTGCTAATGGGTGGTTGCGTCGTGTTTCCTTATAACGGGAAACCAGCGAGTCGTTAGAGGCATCGAGAAAAATACTTTTCGTTGTAACAAAAGAGGTATTGTCCAAATTCCCTACTGCACTCATAATCTCATCAAAGAAAGCACGGGAACGTAAATCAATGACTAAACACACTCGGCTGATCTTACCAGATTCTTTGACTAATTCCCAAAACTTGGGTAGTAAACTTGGTGGCATATTATCCACACAAAAATATCCTAAATCTTCAAATGTCTGCAGCACCACTGTTTTTCCTGCGCCGCTCATCCCTGTAATGATCACCAATTCTAGTGTCTCAGCCATCATCATTCCTCCTCTTTCGAACTTGACTCATTATAGCATGCCGGGCGTGTCGAATACAAGCTCTCTAAAAGAAAAATAACGCACGATTTTTTTCGTTTCTTTTCATATATTGATACACTCTTTTCAATTTATGATAAATCGGAGTGGATTTTTTTGTTTTTATGAGAATGTAGTTATAATAAGGTTGTAAGCGATAAACATTGTGGAAAGACCCCGATATTTACCGCTGTTTTTTGCATTCAGTTTTGAGAATTGCGATAATAGAGGACGTGTGAGTTCACTATGATTATAGGAGGAGCATCATGATTGAATTTAAGAATGTAACCAAACAGTTCCCAAATGGGAAAAAAGCAGTGGATAATATCTCCCTTTCTTTTGAAAAAGGAGAATTTATTGTGTTTATCGGAACAAGTGGAAGTGGAAAGACGACGTCCATGCGGATGATTAACCGAATGATTGAACCGTCTTCTGGAGAAATTCTTGTGAACGGTCAGAATATCCAGAAAATGAATCCCGTCGAACTACGTCGGAAAATCGGCTATGTCATCCAACAGATTGGCTTAATGCCGCATATGACTATCTACGACAATATCGTCATGGTACCTAAGCTGTTGGGCTGGCCGGACGAGAAACAAAAGAAAGTCGCTGAAGAATTGATTGACCGAGTAGACTTGCCGCGTGACTTCCTAAGTCGCTATCCAGCAGAACTTTCTGGTGGGCAACAGCAACGGATTGGCGTAATCCGCGCATTAGCTGCCGACCAAGATATCATCTTGATGGACGAACCATTCGGCGCTCTCGATCCGATTACGCGCGATGCACTGCAAGAGCTGGTGAAACACTTGCAACAAGAGATGGGAAAAACCGTCGTCTTCGTTACGCATGATATGGATGAGGCACTGAAACTAGCGGACCGGATTGTCATTATGCAAGAAGGAAAAGTGGTTCAATTTGATACGCCTGACAATATTTTAATGAATCCGGCAAATGAGTTCGTAGAAAACTTCATTGGTGAAACGCGACTTACCCAAGCAAAAACAAACTTACGGACCGTTGAACAAATCATGAACGAACGGGTTATCACGGTGAATCCGGAAGCTTCCCTTGGACAAGCAATCAGTATGATGCGGAAAGAGCGCGTAGATAACTTGTTTGTAACCGATCATGATCAAAAGTTACTCGGTATTTTGTCCGTAGAGAACATTGAACGGAATCGACGCAGAAATGTTTCAATCAACGATATTATGGAAGAAGTTGCTTTTGTCCGGGCTGGAACGCTCGTCCGTGATGCTCTGCAACGAATTTTAATTTTAGGCTATAAAAACATTCCGGTTGTGGACGAGAATGACCATTTGCTTGGCCTGATCACCCGCACTTCTGTAGTGGATATGGTGTACGATTCCATCTGGAGTGATGCTGATTTGGAAGAAATGGAAGAAGTAATTGAAACGACAACGGTCGTGAGTCAGCCTGTTCAACCAGAAAAGGAGCTGATTGAATAATGAGTTTTCTACAATCGAATGGTTCAGAACTCCTTTATAAAATTGGCGAACACTTTTTTATTTCTATGATAGCTTTGGCGCTGGGTGCTCTTGTAGCCGTACCTTTGGGCATTTTATTAACCCGTTTTGAAAAAGCTTCTCGCTATGTGATTGGCTTTGTCTCCATCCTTCAAACGGTTCCTTCATTGGCTCTACTCGCTTTAATGATTCCTCTATTCGGTGTTGGCAAACTACCGGCGATTGTGGCTTTGTTTATTTATTCCTTATTGCCGATTTTACGCAATACCTATATCGGGATTCGCGGCGTTAATCCGAACGTCGTTGATGCTGCCAAAGGAATGGGTTTGACCGTTCGACAACAAACCTTGCAAGTTAAATTGCCGCTTGCAGCTCCGGTTATTATGTCGGGCATTCGGTTATCAGGTGTGTATGTGATTGCTTGGGCTACGCTTGCTTCTTACATCGGTGCTGGCGGACTCGGGGATTACATTTTCAATGGACTGAACGTATATGACCAAGAAATGATTATCTGGGGAACGATTCCCGTTACAATACTGGCGCTATTGGCAGACTTCCTATTAGGCAGAGTAGAGGTTTCGGTCACTCCTACTACCTCTTCTGAGAAAGGAGCGACTTCATGAAACACCTTAAAAAATGGCTCGTGATGCCTTTACTTGTTTTATTTTTATCAGCTTGTTCTCTCCCAGGACTTGGTGCGACTTATTCGGAAGATGGGATTGTCATTACGGGTGGAACAACGACCGAGATGCAGATCATGGCATACTTGGTAGAGGGAATGGTTACGCACTATATCCCGGATGCTCCGATTGGCTTGGTTAACAATCTTGGTTCTTCCACTTTGAATCACCAGGCTTTGATGGGCGGAGATGCGAATGTATCAGCGGTTCGCTATACTGGAACTTCTTTAACCGGTGAACTAGGGATGGACCCAATCACCGATCCAGCTGAAGCATATCAAGCGGTGGTCAAAGGGTTCGACGAAGAGTTTGATCAAGTTTGGTTCCCTGATTACGGCTTCTCAAACACGTATGCCTTCCTGGTGACACAAGAATTTTCAGAAGAAAATGGGGTCACAAAAATCAGCGACCTCGCACCTTTGGCAGAATCTCTGAGAGCTGGAGTAGACACCTCTTGGATGGAACGTGAGGGAGATGGCTACGATGCGTTTAGAGATTTGTATGAATTTGACTTCGATACGATTTATCCGATGCAGATTGGTCTCGTCTATGATGCACTAGAAGCCGGCAGTATGGATGTTGTGTTGGGATACTCGACAGATGGACGGATTGCCAGCTATGACTTGATTGTACTGGAAGACGACTTAAATCTATTCCCTCCTTATGATGCCAGTCCGGTCGCAACACGTGCCATCCTGGAAGCTTATCCTGAGTTAGAAACCATCTTTTTGAAGATGGAAGATATGCTGACGGACGAAAAAATGCAGGAGTTAAACTATCAAGTTGACAACAACCTGATCGAGCCACAAAAAGCAGCGTATGAATTTTTAGAAGAAAACAACTACTTTGAAGACAAAGACGTCACACCCCTGAAGGAGCGAGAATAATGGATATGAGTCAAATGAATACATTCGAACAATTGGTTTACTATTTTTCTGAAAATGGAATGTACGTACTCAGCCAATTCTGGCGCCACTTCTTGATTTCCATTTACGGGGTATTGTTTGCAGCCATTCTGGCGATTCCGTTAGGTTTCTGGATTTCCCGCCATACGAAATTGGCGGGCTGGGTCATCGGGATTGCAAACGTCATCCAGACCATCCCTTCACTCGCCCTTCTTTCTATTTTGATGTTGGGATTAGGCTTGGGTGCGGATACGGTTATCGCGACAGTCTTCTTGTATTCACTGTTACCAATTATTAAAAATACTTATACAGGCGTGCGAAGCGTGGATGCGGCGCTTCTTGATACAGGTAAAGGGATGGGAATGACCCGTACGCAGTTGACGATGATGGTTGAATTGCCGCTCTCCCTGTCGGTCATCATGGCCGGAATTCGGAATGCATTAGTCGTTGCCATTGGGGTTACTTCCATCGGAACCTTTATTGGTGCTGGAGGACTAGGTGACATCATCACACGCGGAGTCAATGCAACCAACGGCGGAGCGATTATTTTAGCCGGTGCTATCCCTACTGCACTGATGGCTATCCTGACAGACTTAGTATTGGAATATCTAGAGAACCGTTTGGATCCATCCAAGCGTGCATCTAGAAGATAAAATGAATACAAAAAAGGACGAAGCTGGGATTTTGATTCCCGCTTCGTCCTTTTCGTTTTATTTTCCTGCTACTTGTTTTATTTCTTGTTCGAATGCTGCTACCTTTTCGTCAACCGCTGCTTGGCTGTCCGCATTTGCACCAATGTAGAACTTGATCTTTGGTTCGGTTCCACTTGGGCGAATCGCAATCCAGCTGCCGTCTTCCAAGTGATACTTCAACACGTTGGCACTTGGCATATCAATTGTTTCAGACACTCCAGACGCTGATGTCCGTAAACGAGTGCTGAAATCTTCTGTTTCGACTACTTTTTCACCAGCAAACGCTACTGGCGCATCTTCACGGAATTGCTTCATCAATGCTTTGATTTTCTCTGCACCTGATAAGCCGCTCATCGTAACCGACAAGGTCTTCTCTTGATAATAGCCGTATGTTTCGTACAACTCGTTCAATCCGTCATACAGCGTTTGGCCTTTTTTCTTATAATAAGCCGCAACTTCTGCAATCAATACGAGAGCTTGAATCGCATCTTTATCTCGAGCAAATGGTTTTACCAAGTATCCATAACTTTCTTCAAAACCAAACTGGAATGTACGGCTGCCATCACTTTCGTATTGTTTGATTTTTTCAGCGATAAATTTGAACCCGGTCAAAACATTCACCATCTTCGCGCCAAAGGATTCTGCAATAACCGTTGGGAATTCGCTGGAAACAATCGACTTCAAGACTACCGCATTCTCTGGAAGGGTTCCGGCTTCTTGTTTAGCCAGCAAGAGATAATGAACCATCAAGGAAGCAATCTGGTTCCCTGTTAGGACTACATATTCTCCTTCATTGGTCCGAACCGCTGCTCCAAGACGATCCGCGTCTGGGTCGGTGGCCACTAAAATATCCGCACCGATTTCCTTACCGAGGCGTTCTGCGTATTCAAATGCGCCTGGCTCTTCTGGGTTTGGTGATTGCACCGTTGGGAACTCAGAATCCGGCTCCGCTTGTTCTGGCACCAAGGTAAAGCTCTCAAAACCAGCATTGGTCAGTGCACGTTCGCCTAGCATCTTTCCGGTTCCATGAAGCGGTGTAAAGATAAGCTTCATTTCTTTGCTCATTTCAGCAATCAACTCTGGATTAACAGAAACCGTTGCTACTTCTTTCAAATAAGCTCGATCGATTTCTTCACCCAGAATGGTAAGCAATCCTTTTTCTTCTAGCTCTTCTTTTTCCATTACCGGAATATTCAGCGGATCTTCAATCGCACGGATGAAGTCTGTTAATGCTTCCGCATCAGCTGGCGGCATTTGTCCGCCGTCATCTCCGTATACTTTGTATCCATTATATTCAGGAGGATTGTGACTTGCGGTAATCATAATTCCGGTCAAGGTTTGTAGATGACGGACAGCAAATGATAGCTCTGGTGTTGGACGCAGGCTTTCAAACACATAAGAAGGAATTCCATGCGCACCAAGTGTTTTCGCTGCTTCCAACGCAAACTCAGGAGAAAATCTTCTAGAGTCGTAGGCAATTGCTACACCACGTTTCTTTTCCTCTTCGCCTTTCGATTCCATTAAACGGGCAAGCCCTTCTGTTGCTTGACGCACCGTATAGATATTCATACGATTAATTCCCGCACCAATAACCCCGCGCATTCCAGCAGTACCAAACTCGAGGGGAGAGAAAAAGGCATCTTTAATTTGTTCTTCATTTTCTGCCATATTCAAAAGTTCTTCTCGCAACTGAACATCTAATTGTTCGCTATTTTTCCATTGTTCATATGTATTCATGTAAACCATCTCGTTAACCTCCAACACAATATTTTCTTTATTATAGCATTATAGAGGTAAAAAAGTAACGCAAGGCCGTTTTTACGAGGAGACGTCGCAAAAATTGTATGTTAGATTTTCTTACATATTATGTTAGAATCAGATGAAATTAGTTAATCAAATTCTCAGAATCACATTGACAGCCTGGAAACCCGCATGGTATTCTAATGTCCATGAAACTTAATGAAAATCATTTGTTTAACAATGTCACCTTTACTAACATCATATATTTTAAGGAGGAAATAAATATGAAAAAGAAAAAATGGATGAGTTTATTAGCAACTGGTTTTGTTGCTTTTACCCTAGCAGCTTGCGGAAACAATGATGCTGCAGCAACAGATGGCGATGTTTATGTGATTGGGACGGATACAACTTTCGCACCGTTTGAGTTTGAGAATGATGAAGGTGAATTTGTTGGGATCGACTTAGACTTACTGGATGCGATTGCAAAGGACCAAGGGTTTGAATATGAATTGCGTTCCCTTGGATTTAACGCTGCTGTAACTGCACTTGAAGCTAATCAAGTAGATGGTGTTATTGCAGGAATGTCCATCAACGAAGAGCGCGAAAAGAAATATGACTTCTCTGATCCTTATTACGAAAGTACCGTTGGAGTTGCTGTGAAGCCTGATTCCGGAATTGCTGCTATCGAAGATTTAAGCGGTAAGCAAGTAGTTGTAAAAACAGGAACCACTGGAGCAGAGTATGCGGAGAGCGTGAAGGATGAATACGGCTTTGAATTGAAGTACGTAGAAGATTCAGCTACCATGTACCAAGACGTACTAACAGGAAACTCTGCGGCAGCATTTGAAGACTACCCTGTTATTCAATACGAAATTGCACGCGGCATGGAATTGACTGTCATTCACGAATCACCTGAAGGCAGCAACTATGGTTTCGCTACGATGAAAGGCAAACAAACGGACTTAGTAGAGAAATTCAATGCTGGTTTGAAGAACTTACGCGATAGCGGCGACTATGACAAGATTATCGATACATATTTAGGTGAATAATTATAAATACTGTCTCTTCGGAGGCAGTTTTTTTGAAAAAAATTAGCGTGCAAGTGAGCCCTTCTTTTGAGGGTCACTTGCACGCTTTTCGCCTTCTTGGTATGAGTAAGACTTTTTTTAGAGCTCACTTGTACGTTTTCGGCCATTTTGGTATAAGTGAGCTATTTTTTGTGGCTCACTTGCACGTTTTCTTGTCAATGGGTTAGGTAGCAGTTTTTTTGCTGTAAGACATGCGGGATTCTAAGCGATTCGCAATGAATGTCAGCAAGGAAATGACTGCTAAGTAATAAATGGCCACGATTCCCCACATGCGAATGGTTTCCATATTGTTGGCTGTAATAATTTTCCCATTCATGGTGAGCTCGCGCACGCCGATAACGGACAGCAATGACGTATCTTTCAACGTAATGATGAATTGGTTGATGATGGAAGGTAACATCGTTCTTAATGCTTGCGGCAGGATTACTTTTCGCATGGAAGTACCATACGGCAATCCCAAACTACGAGAAGCTTCCATTTGACCCACATCGACTGCCTCAATTCCTCCACGCACAATCTCCGCCATATAAGCGCCTGCGTTCAGACTCATCGTGATAATTCCCGCATTCCACTCCGACAAACTAATTCCAGTAGCCATTGGCACGCCGAAATAAATAAAGTAGATTTGTACGAGTAGAGGCGTTCCGCGAATCAGCCAAATATACGCATTCGCAATCGAATAAATAATTTTATTTCCCGATACCTTCATTAAGCCAAAAATGATTCCAATGATAGAAGCAAAAAGTAAGGCGTATAAGGTGATCTGGACAGTTTGTCCCATAGCATCCATAAAGGAAGGAAAATGTTGAATAAAAAGTTCAATAAAATACATGATATCACCCTATCTTTTCATTGGCACATTCAAAACAATACAGAAAAAAAGTAGTGGAAGCAACTAATTAACTTCCCCTTAGAATTATGAGAGCTTGCTCATTTTTGTTATTCATATAGAATAGCACAGAAAAATCTAGCGGTCAATTCGATTTTTTCATAAAAACAGGGCTGGAGGTATGCTCCAGCCCCTACTCTTATTTCTCAACTGCGTAACGGTCGTTCCATTCTTCAATGTAATGGAATGCGCGGTTTCCTGCTTCTCCGCCATCCCCAACTGCTGTCGTGATTTGGCGTAAAGTTTTCTTACGTACATCACCAACTGCAAAGATACCCGGTACAGCTGTTTCCATGTATTCGTTGGTTTCGATCCAGCCTTCCGCATCAGTGATTCCGAGATCACGGAATGCATCGGATTGCGGCAAGATACCTACGTAGACGAAAACACCGTCAATATTCTGTTGGACTACTTCACCGGTTTTCACATTCTTCATTGCTACACCCGTTACCTTGTTTCCGTCTCCTTGGATTTCCTCTACAACGGTATCCCAAGTGAAGTTTACTTTTTCATTCTTGAAAGCACGATCTTGCAAGATTTTTTGGGCGCGCAATGAGTCCCGACGATGAACAATGTTCACATCACCAAATTGAGTCAGATACGTTCCTTCTTCAACCGCTGAATCTCCTCCGCCGACCACAATTAAATCCTTGTTGCGGAAGAACGCGCCGTCACAGACCGCACAGTAAGAAACACCACGGCCATTGTATTGATCTTCCCCTGGCACATTTAACTTACGGTGATAGGATCCGGTTGCGATAATAACTGCTTTTGCTTTATAAGATTTCTTCCCTGCTTCAACAATTCGGTACGCACCATCGACAACGATGCGTTTCACATCGCCATAAGCTTGGTCAGCACCAAAACGCATGGAACTCTTATGCATCTTGTCAGCCAATTCTGGCCCCATGATGGAGTCAAAGCCTGGATAGTTTTCCACTTCAGCTGTATTCAGCAATTCCCCGCCTGGCACACCGCGCTCTAATACAAGCGTGCTCAAGTTTGCACGGGAGGCGTATAACGCCGCTGTCATCCCACCTGGTCCTGAACCAATGATAATGACATCATAAATTTTTTCTTGTTGTTCCATTTAGATACCCCTTTTAAACATTTCTAATCTGCTCTAGTCTATGCCTTTTCCGGCTAAATAGCGAACCTTCTGCTTACTGGCCTTCTTCTTGTTCCAGGCGTTCACTTAATTCGAGAATGTAATCTCTTAGTTTATCTTTCATTTCTGGATGTTCCAAGCCGTAGCTGATGCTTGTCGTCAAGAAACCAAACTTATCCCCCACGTCAAAGCGGTGTCCGGTAAATTTCTTGGCGAAAACACGTTGTGTCTTGTTCAACGTATCAATCGCGTCCGTCAGTTGAATTTCTCCACCTGCACCTGGGTTTTGGTTTTCTAAAATTTCAAAAATTTCTGGAGTCAATAAATAACGGCCAATAATGGCTAAATCACTTGGCGCATCCGCTGGGTCTGGTTTCTCCACAAAGCGGCGTACATTATATAGCCCTTCCTCCAACTCGTTATCTGGATCGATAATTCCATATTTAGAAGTTTCTTCGTGTGGAACTTCCATCACGGCAATCGTTGAAGCATGAGTACGCTCGTAACCGTCCATCAACTGGCGAGTCAAAGGTACTTCATCCTTCATCAAATCATCACCAAGCATGACGACAAACGGCTCGTCCCCAATAAAGGCCTTCGCCTGCAGAACGGCATGCCCCAACCCCATTGGATAAGACTGACGTACGAAATGAATCCGCAGGCCGGTTGTTTCTTGAACCAGCTTCAACAATTCGTCTTTGCCCTTTTCACGAAGATTCGCCTCTAATTCAATGTTCGAGTCGAAGTGATCTTCAATTGGTCGCTTGCTCTTCCCGGTTACAATCAGAATATCTTCAATTCCTGATTCGATTGCTTCTTCTACAATAAATTGAATCGTTGGTTTATCAACGATTGGTAACATCTCTTTTGCCATCGCTTTGGTAACCGGCAAGAAGCGAGTCCCAAAACCAGCAGCTGGAATAACGGCTTTTTTTACTTTTTTCATGATCATTTGCTCCTTTACACGTTTACTGTTCTGCTTTTCGATCACGTAGCATTAAGTCACGGATGACTTTTTCTACGTTTGCTCCTTCATACAAAACTCGGTAAATTGCTTCGGTAATCGGCATTTCAATTCCTTTTTCTTGGGCTAATTCATAGGCAGCCTTGGTGGTTTCAACACCTTCCACTACCATTCCCATGCTCTCTAGAATTTCTGGAAGAGGTACTTTCTTCCCAATTAAGTTCCCGGCACGCCAGTTTCGTGAATGGATACTGGTTCCCGTAACAATAATATCGCCTACACCGCTCAATCCGATAAAGGTTAATGGGTCTGCGCCAAACGCAACTCCTAAACGGCTGATTTCTGCTAGACCACGCGTCATTAATGCGGCTTTCGCATTGTCCCCATAGCCTAAACCGTGTAGAGCTCCTGCTCCCACTGCAATAATATTCTTCAAGGCAGCTCCTAGCTCGACACCAATCACATCTTGGTTGGTGTAAACTCGGAAATAGTAATTCATGAAGATTTTTTGCACCATTTCTGCCGCAGTTTCTGTCTCAGAAGCTGCTGCCACAGTCGTAATGTCTTTCTTTGCGACCTCTTCTGCATGACTTGGTCCGGATAAAACGACCAAACCTTGATGCAAGGAAGCAGGAATTTCTTCTTCAATAATCGTTGAAATCCGCTTATGCGTGCCTTGTTCCAACCCTTTGCTCGCATGGATCAAAACAGGTTTCTTCTCGCCGGTTAACAAAGGCGCGACTTGCTTCGCTACAAAGCGGATGGCTTTCGTTGGGATGACAAAAAGAATGAAGTCTGCTCCTTCGATTGCCGCAGAAAGGTCCGTATAGCCTACAATTCCTTCGCTCAATACTAATTCAGGCAAGTAATGGGCATTGGTGTGTTGCTGGTTCATCTCTTCAATTTGAGCCGGGTTGTTCCCCCAGACACGAACGTCGTGCCCATTTTCGTCTAGTACCATTGAAAGAGCGGTTCCCCACGAACCCGCTCCTAGCACTGCTATTGTTTGCTTCATTTCTTTCCTCCATTCCCTGTTGGCAGATTTGGATTCATACCAAGGTTAATCTGCGTATAATACGGGTCTTTCGGGTATTTATTGTATCTTCTAAACGCCCAAATACCAAGAGCTCCTAAGAAGAGTAGGATGGACAAGATTTGGGATACACGAATTCCTAAGAAGTACAGACTATCCGTCCGCATTCCTTCAATAAAAAAGCGGCCAAACGAATACCACATCACATACGTTAAGAATACTTCCCCTTCACGCAATACGTTCGGGCGTCTGCGGATCCATAAAATAAAGACAAATCCAAGCAACGACCATAACGATTCATACAAGAAGGTTGGATGGTAGTAAATCCCTTCAATATTCATTTGATTAATAATAAATTCAGGCAAAAACAAGCCTTCCAAGAAGGATCGGGTTACTTCTGAACCGTGCGCTTCTTGATTAATAAAGTTTCCCCAACGACCAATGGACTGAGCGATTAATACTCCGGGAGCCAATACATCGAGTGTCAGCATAAACGGAACTTCTCTTTTTTTCGTATAAAAGAAAACGACTAATCCACCAACCAACAGTGCCCCATAAATGGCTAAACCGCCATTCCAAATTTGTAGAATCTGGCTTGGGTTAGCCAAGTAGTAATCTAATTCGAAAAGAACGTAATAGGCGCGTGCTCCAAGAATTGCTAAAGGTACCGCCCAAAATGCCACATCTAAAATGAGATCCGGCGGCATCCCTTTTCGGTCTCCCTCTTTAGAAGCTAGATACATAGCGAGGAGGATTCCTACGCCAATAATAACACCATACCAAGCAATTTCAAACTCTCCAAACTTCACTGCGATTGGATTGATTGCTGTTAAAAAATGTTCCATTCTTTCTTCACCTTTTCCTAATCCTCTTGTCTGGAGTTCTCTTTGATCAAATTATCTAAGTTTCGTTCAAAGGTCTCCGCAGCATTATATCCCATCGTCTTAGCCCGGTAGTTCATAGCAGCCATTTCAACGATGATTGCCAAGTTTCGACCAGTCTTAACCGGAACGGTAATCTTTGGAATCTTCACATCCAAGATATTTACCATTTCTTCCGTACTGCCCAGCCGCTCAAATTTCTTTTCTTGCGTCCACATTTCTAGATTGACAATCACATTTACTTCATTTGATTGCTTCACAGCACCGGCTCCGAACAACGTCATGACGTCCATAATCCCAATACCGCGAATCTCAATTAAATGACGCAGAATCGGCGGTGCCTCTCCCATCAAGGTATCTTCGTCGTGTTGATACAAATCAATCCGGTCATCCGCTACTAAACGATGTCCTTTTTGAATCAACTCCAAGGCCGTTTCTGATTTACCGACACCACTGTCTCCGGTAATCATGACGCCCATCCCAAACACATCAACCAAAACCCCATGCATCGATACGCGCTCGGCTAAACGACTTTCCAGGAAGTTGGTGACGTTACTGGAAATACGCGTTGTCTTTGATTGCGCTTGGAGAATCGGAATTCCCGCTTCTTGACAAGCTTTTACAAGTTCAACAGGTGGTTCCATTTTTCGGGAAATAATGAAGCAAGGTGTTTCCTTTTGCGCAAGGCGGCGCATAATAATTAATCGTTCTTCCGGGGTCATGCGTTGAATGAAAGACAGTTCTGTCTGCCCCATTAACTGAACCCGCCAAGATGGATAGAAATTAAAATATCCTGTAAGCTCTACGCCAGGACGGTTAATTTCCGTGGATGTAATCTTTTTATTTAAGAACTCTTCGCCAGAAAGAATGGTATAAGACGAAATGTCTACTAATTCTTGGATGGTTACACTATTTGGCATTATTTTTCCCTCACTTATTTTGTACTGGTACAGAAGCATACATGTTCTGTTCAATCATAACATTTATCAGAAAGTGAATAAAGTTAAAAAAGCAGAAGCATAAGGGAAGTACCCTTTTGCTTCTGCTCGATTGCTTATGCGCGCTTATTTTCAGACACCATACTCTGTACCAGTGATAAAACTAAAGATACGAGTAAGGTTACCCCAAAACTGCTAAACCAGAATCCCGGTCCTACTAAGGCGGAAGTCAGGGACAACATCAACGCATTGATGATGAAGCTGAACAACCCAAACGTTAGCAGGGTAATCGGAAACGAAAGAATATGCAAGATTGGTTTCACGAGGATATTCACCAGTGAGAGGACGATTGCTGCCCAAAAGGCAGTCCATGCACTACTCACCACAAATCCTGGCAGTAGGAAGGCTAATGCGATAAAGACAATAGAATTAATCGCTATTTTCTTCCAAAAGCCCATTAAAAGTCGCTCCAATCATCGTCTTCTTTTTCTTTTGTAACTGGTTTTGCTTCTTTACGCGGACGCGCTTGGCTTGAACGCGGTCTGCTATAGGTCGTGCTGTCGCTGTAATTATGATCCTCACGACTTGGTTCTGGCAAGAGAATCGCCAACAGGATGTACAGGAATACAGGCGATCCTACTCCAGCAAAGGCAAAGATTAGGAATATCACACGTACAATTGTAGAGTCAATACCAAAATATTCAGCAATCCCACCTAATACACCACTTACTTGTCTATCTTTTGCGGATTTCGTTAATCTTTTCATACTTCTCCCTCCCATTATTTACGATCGGTGTCCTTCAACATAATGTTCCCGTTTGTTGTTTTCAATTCTACCACAACCGGGGCATTGTCTACCAGTCTCCGATATTGAAGATGTTTATTTGTTTTTTCGTCACGTTGTTTCACAACTTCACCATCAACCATCCGATTTTTGATGGCTCCAAGTGAGCTGTTTGCTTCTAATTCGATGCTCTTTTCATTTGGAATCGCCAATTTAACTGTTCCGTTTACAGAAGTAGCCTCAATCCGTTTCATTTCTGTATCAAGATAGGTCATTTTGACATCGCCATTTACTACGGAAAGAGTCGAGCTGGCAATTTGGCTGTTTGTTGTAATCGTACCATTCACTAATTTCGCCATCAAATCAACAAGATTGCTGTCTTCTACTTGAATGCTGCCGTTGACACCATCCAGTTCCAACATCGTTGCTTGCAGGTTGGTGAATGTCATTTTACCATTTGTTGATTTAACATATACGTCTTTCCCACTCAAGTCGTTTAATGACAGATTTCCGTTTAAGATCTTGAAGGCAACGTAGTCATACTCACGAGCTGGCAAAGTGACAAGCAAGTCACAGCGCACTCGTTTGTTTGGTACATGGAATTTTAGTTGGTCTTCATCTATTTCGATATGGCTGCGTGCTTCAAATGCTTCAAATGGTGTTCCTTCTTCCACTTTCGCATAGATTTTCACGTCCGCATGGATGCGAATGTCTTCGGTATCGCCTTTTTCAAAAACGATATTCCCGTTCGCAATTTGGAAATCCAAAATTGTAGCGGTCGTATTCTCATAAACGAAGTCATGAGAGAACTTGCTGCTAACTAATCCTGGGACATTCAAGTTAAAATCAATTTCTTTCCATTCTACGTTATCCATTACGGTATTCATGGTAGAGCTGAAGAAGCTGCCGATTTGCGCACCTACCTTACCAAGTTTCCCAGAAAGGTCATTGGCGGTTTCTTTCCACTCTTCCTTGTTGCCGAACTTTTCGCTGAAGGATTTCACATTTTTCTCCAGTTGTTCCTTCTTCAACGTACGCATTTTTTCTTCCATTTCGCGTTTTTCTTCACGTAGAGCTTGTTCTTGGCCACGTAGGCTTTCTAATTCTTCATCCAAACGCATCGCTTCGATTTCCATTTCTGGTGTCATGCCACCTAGTTCTTCATGAGTCGCAAGCTCTTGTCTGCGATCTTCCTTCAAACTGATTTGTCGACGCAACACTTGCAATGCTTCTGTTTTCTCGTCTACGCGAGAAGAGAAGAAGGAAATTTCGCTAGCAAGTTCTTCCAAGATTTTTTCAAAATTCACACGGTCTTTTTTCTCTGCTTCTTCGCGTTCTTCTTCTACGGTTTTCTCTTCCGTCACCGTTTCAGTTTCTTCAGTGAAGCCTTCATCTTTGTTCTGACGCATCGCATCTCTGCCATGTTTCTTCGCCGCATTTTCCAATAGTTCAATCGCTTCTTCGGTAGAAATAATGCCTTCTCGTACAAGCGCTAAAATACGTTCTCTTTCATTCATGGTAGTTCCTCCTTATAAGGGTTCATTTATACAAATTCTATGACCTAGCGTTAAACGGTTCTTATGTACTTATTATGCCAAGAAACGTTTCCAAAGTCATAGGTCTTAAGGTTGATTTCCAGATACATACCAATACGTAGAAGAAAAAAGTATGCCAAAGCACTTCGTACGAGATGCGTTTTGCCATACTTTTTGTTATTTTATCTGTTCTTGTCTCGTTCCAGTACTTTCTTCAAGTACTGTCCGGTATAGCTATGCGGAACGGCCGCTACTTCTTCTGGTGTTCCGGTAGCAATCACCGTTCCCCCACCGACGCCGCCTTCTGGTCCCATATCAATAATATGGTCTGCAGTTTTGATTACGTCTAAGTTGTGTTCGACCACTAACACGGTATTGCCAGCGTCCACAAGTCGTTGCAAGACTTCTAAAAGTTTCGCAATGTCATGTGTATGCAGTCCCGTTGTTGGTTCGTCCAAAATATAGAACGTTCGACCGGAAGAAACACGTTGCAGCTCACTAGCTAACTTCATCCGCTGCGCTTCTCCACCTGACAAAGTCGTTGCGGGTTGACCGAGTGTAATATAACCAAGTCCTACATCGCAAATGGTTTGAAGTTTGCGGCGAATTTTTGGTACTGCAGCAAAGAACTCAACTGCCTCTTCAATCGTCATTTCTAAAATCTCTGAAATATTCTTTCCTTTGTAACGAACTTCCAGTGTCTCTGAATTGTACCGTTTCCCATGGCACACTTCACAAGGTACATAGATGTCTGGCAAGAAGTGCATCTCAATCTTCAAGATACCGTCTCCCTTACAAGCTTCACAGCGCCCGCCTTTTACGTTAAAGCTAAAGCGGCCTTTGCCGTATCCACGAATTTTTGCTTCATTCGTAGTAGCAAACAAGGTCCGTACATCATCGAACACACTTGTATAGGTAGCTGGGTTACTACGTGGTGTTCTACCAATTGGGCTTTGATCAATATCAATAACCTTTTCCAGCTCTTCATAGCCAGAAATTTTTCTAAATGCACCTGGCTTTTCTTTGGTTCGGGTCAAGTGTTTCGATAGAGCGACCTTCAAGATACGATTCACCAGCGAGCTCTTCCCAGAACCCGATACCCCCGTCACGGCGATAAAGCGGCCAAGCGGGAATGAGACGTCCACATCTTTCAGATTGTTTTCTGTTGCTCCTTCCAATAATACCGCACCGCGGTCTTCGCTTCGTCTTTCAGCCGGAACAGGAATAAACTTGGTCCCTGCTAAGTAGTTTCCTGTAATGGATTCCTCTACTTGCATGACTTCTTCAGGCTTACCAGCCGCTACGATTTGGCCCCCGCTCTCTCCAGCTCCCGGTCCAATATCAATCAAGTAGTCGGCCTGCATCATGGTTTCTTCGTCATGTTCGACAACGACCAGTGTATTGCCTAAATCACGCATGCTCTTCATCGATTCAATCAACAAGTTGTTATCTCGTTGATGCAACCCGATAGAAGGTTCATCTAAGATGTATAAAACACCCGATAAGTTGGATCCGATTTGAGTGGCCAAGCGAATCCGTTGTGCTTCTCCACCCGAAAGGCTCCCTGCCACACGGTTTAAGGTTAAGTAGTTCAGCCCTACATTGCGTAAGAAAAGAAGTCGCGACTTGATTTCACGCAAGATCGGATCAGCAATGGACGTTTCAGCTTCCGTTAATTCCATGTCGCTCAAAAAGTTGATTGCTTTTTCGATTGAACGGCTCGTTAATTGTGCGATGTCTTCCCCTGCCACTTTGACGCAGAGTGCCTGTTCGTTCAAACGGGCACCATGACACGTTTGACAAGAAAGTTCCGTCATATACTCGCGCATTACTTTGCGAGTAAAGTCACTGGATGACTCATGATAACGACGGTTCACATTTGTGGCTACTCCCTCAAACGGAATATGCACATCTCTTACACTGCCAAATTCATTCTTATGATAGAAGTGGAATTTCTTCCCTTTCGAGCCAAACAAAACGAGATCTTGATGTTCTTTGGATAATTCTTCAAATGGCACATCCATCGGAATCTTATATTCCGTACAGAACTGACGCAACATTTCTGGATAGTAGTTCGAACTGATTGGATTCCACGGAGCCATCGCACCATCATTCAGAGATAATGTTTTATCTGGCACAATTAAATCCAAGTCTACTTCCAGTTTCATCCCAATTCCATCACAATCCGGACAAGCTCCATAAGGCGCATTGAACGAAAAGAGACGAGGTTCAATTTCACCTACTGTAAAGCCACAAAGAGGACATGCATAATGTTCACTGAACATCATTTCTTTTTCTCCAATGAGATCAATCACTACATATCCTTCTGCTAGGCGAAGTGCTGTTTCAACGGAATCGAAGAGTCGAGAACGGATCCCTTCCTTGATAACAATCCGATCGACAATAATCGAAATGTCATGAGTTTGATTTTTATTTAATTCCGGCACTTCAGAAACATCATACGTTTCACCGTCTACTCGAACCCGAACATACCCTTGCTTTTTGATGGAATCAAAGACTTTTTTATGTTGCCCTTTTTTCCCATAAACTACTGGTGCTAAAACTTGCAAACGCGTGCGCTCCGGTAAATCCAGTATTTGATTAACGATTTGTTCAGGTGATTGGCTGCTAATTTCTGTCCCATCATTCGGACAAATCGGGTGCCCGACACGTGCATACAAAAGACGCAAAAAATCATTGATTTCTGTCACGGTACCGACTGTAGAACGAGGGTTGTTACTCGTTGATTTTTGATCGATTGCAATGGCGGGACTCAACCCATCAATACTGTCGACATCTGCTTTTTCCATTTGGCCTAAGAATTGACGAGCGTATGCAGAGAGACTCTCTACATACCGACGTTGTCCTTCTGCATACAGGGTATCAAAAGCTAAGGAGCTTTTCCCTGAACCAGAAAGACCAGTTACGACGACAAGTTGATCCCGTGGAATCGTGATATCAATATTTTTTAAGTTATGCGAACGTGCGCCACGCACAACAATTTGGTCTTTTGCCATAGTCTACATCCTTTGTCTAAAAGATTTCTCGTTCCTTATTTTAACACAATAAAAGGAAAAAGAACACTCGTTCGACTTTTTTTATTCGTCTGTATGCGAGTGTTTCGCATGCGCGACAGCCATATGCAGAATTTCATAAACGTGCTTATCATCTTGGCTGTATAAAATATTTTTACCAGAGCGTCTGCTCTTCACGAGTTGCGCTTCCTTTAACTTCTTCAATTGATGAGACACCGCTGATTGCTCCATATCCAACTCAACTGCAATTGCATTTACATTCCATTCCTTATCTTCCAACAAGTAGAGAATGCGGAACCGAGTTGCGTCCCCTAACAATTTGAAAATTTTAGTGGTTAAATCTATTGTAGCATGGTCGATTACTTCTTTCACATTTGTCACCTCGCTGTATTCTTCTATCTATTTTAGCAGAAATAAAAAGAGGCGGGAGTCAATTCCCAGCCTCTTATGCTACTTTTAATTTAATTCTTGGATTTCTCCAGTTTTCAAGTAAACGACTCGTTCGCAGATGTTGGTTACGTAATCTCCGATTCTTTCCAAATATCCGGCTACAGAAATATAATCTGCTCCGCCTGGCACTACTTCTGAATCGGCTGCCATTTGCTTCAGACAGAAGTGGTTAATCGCTACGAACTGTTTATCTACTGCACTGTCCATTGCAGCGATGCGGTACGCTTCATCCAAATCAACGCGTACGTAAGCATCAATTCCCTCTTCAACCATCAATTTCACGTTGTCGGCCATCTCGCCAATCATCGCTTCTACTTCCGGAATTCGTTTATTATGGCGCTCTTTTACTCGAATTACTGATCGAGATATACTTACTGCGTGGTCACCCATCCGCTCTAGGTCGGAACTTGCTTTCATTACGGTTACGATGGAACGTAAATCAGAAGTTACGGGTTGTTGCAAAGCAATGAGTTTGAAACAGAAGTTTTCAATGTCTGTTTCTAACTGATTGATTTCTTCATCTTTCTTCTTCGCTTCCAATGCAAGATTTTCATCGTGATTGATGAAAGCTTTCACTGCGCGCAGAATATTTTCATTGACCATAAGGCCCATTTTGGTGAATTGACCGTGCATCGTTTTTAAATCATCATCGAACGTTTTTCTCATTCCAATACACCTCGCTCATCATTCTTATACCTATTATTATACCATTTATCTGTTTTCTACCCAAATCTTCCAGAGACGTAATCTTCTGTACGTTGATCACTCGGGTTTGAGAATATTTCATCGGTTTCACCAAATTCAATAATCTCACCAGTTAAGAAAAAGGCTGTCTTATCGGAAACACGAGCTGCTTGTTGCATGTTGTGTGTGACCATTACGATTGTGTATTGGTCTTTCAAGTCTTGAACCAGATCCTCAATTTTTGCTGTAGAGATTGGGTCCAAAGCAGACGTTGGTTCGTCCATCAACAATACTTCTGGCTCTACTGCCAATGCACGAGCAATACAAATCCGTTGTTGTTGTCCACCGGAAACGCGTAGCGCATTTTTGGAAAGGTCATCCTTTACTTCATTCCAAATTGCCGCACCTTTTAGGCTTCGTTCTACGATTTCATCCAAGACTTTTTTGTCTTTGATTCCGTGTGTACGCGGTCCATAGGCGATGTTGTCATAGATGCTCATTGGGAATGGGTTTGGATGTTGAAATACCATTCCGACTCGTTTCCGAAGCATATTAACATCATAGTGATCTGCATACATATTTTGTCCATCAAGAAGAATACTTCCTTCAATTCGGCACCCTGCTACTAAGTCATTCATTCGGTTCAAACTTTTAATGAATGTAGACTTTCCGCAACCAGATGGTCCAATAAAAGCAGTAATTTCATTTTCTTTGATTTCCATATTAATGCCTTTCAGCGCTTGGAAATCACCGTACCACAGATTCATATCATTTACGCTTATTTTACTTTTACTCATAAATTACTTCGCTCCTCTAGTTAATCGATTGCTGAGCCAGGTTGAGAGTCCATTAATAATCAATACGATGACAATCAGGACAACCCCTGTCGCATAGGATTCACGTACATGCAATCCTTCCCCTGCTAGCACAAACATGTGTAGAGCAAGAGTACGACCGGATTGGAAAGGTCCAGTAGGCAGATTGGTTGATGTTCCAAGTGTATACATCAGCGCTGCCGTTTCACCGACAATCCTTCCTACTCCTAAGATAATCCCGGAAAGAATACCCGGCATCGCAACGGGCAACACAACGCGGAAAATCGTCCGCAGCCGTCCAGCTCCCAGCGCGAAGCTTCCTTCCCGCAAGGAATTCGAAACAGCTAGCAACGCTTCCTCCGTTGAACGGATAATAACCGGTAATACCATGATGACTGATGTTAAAATACCCGCTAACAGCGAATACTGGAAGCCCAGGAACACAACGAAGAACAGCATCCCGAACAAACCATAGACAATGGACGGAATTCCAGAAAGAGTATCCGTCGCAATACGAATCAAGTTTACAAAACGGTTGCCTTTATCAGCGTATTCAACTAAATAAAAAGCAGTGAATACCCCGATTGGTGCAGCTATCAGCAACGTAAAGAATACGAGAATGAAGGTTGTGATAATAGCTGGCATCATCGACACGTTATCAGAGGTGTATTCCCAAGCAAACATATCCAATGATAGACTTCCAATTCCGTTCAGTAAAATAAACCCAATTACGTAGAAAAGAGAACCAAACGTAACGAACGTAAAGAAGTAAACCAGAAATTTGATAATTTTCGATTCCATCTAGATTCCCTTCCTTTTTATGTAAGTAAATGCGCCATTGATAATCAGAATGAAAATAAAGAGCACAACTGCAGTTGCAATCAATGCCTCCCGGTGTTCACCTGCTGCATAGGCCATTTCCAAAACAATATTTGTGGTCATCGTCCGTACTCCTTGAGTGAGGCTTGATGGAATACGAGGTTGGTTCCCTGCTACTAAGATGACCGCCATGGTTTCTCCAATCGCACGACCAACACCCAAAATAACGGCTGAAATAATCCCTGATTTTGCTGCTGGAACCATAACGCGCATAACCGATCGTTCGTGCGTAGCTCCCAGAGCGATACTTCCTTCGTAATAACTTTTTGGTACAGCGCGTAAAGATGATTCAGAAAGTCCAATAATGGTAGGTAACACCATAATCCCTAATAGAATAGAGGCTGTCAGGATGTTCATCCCTGTACCGCCAACGATACCACGCATCATTGGAACAATTAAACGCAGCGCAAAGAATCCATATACAATAGAAGGGATTGCAGCCATCATATTTACTGCTGGCTTCAAGAAACGGTATAGCTTAGGCGGGCAGAACTTTGCCATAAATACAGAAGTAAATACACCGGTAGGAACACCAATGAGCACTGCTCCTACTGTAATCACGAGGGAACCAACAATCATCGGTAGAATTCCAAATTGTGGATTCGAGTTTGATGGTGTCCACTTGGTCCCAAAGATAAAATCAGCGATTCCATAGCGCAACATGAAAGGTAGTCCGCCTTCAAAAATAAAATAAAAAATGATCACAATTGATACAATCGACATAGAGGCTGAAATGAAGAATACCCATTTCATGAAACTTTCCCAAAAATACTTCTTTTTCATAAATCCCCTCTCCCTTGACCTGGTTTCCCCAGTCAACGTCTTATCAGCTTTGGAATCGAAGCATGATTAATCCATTTATAACACTTCTCAAAAAAAAAGGCCAGAATAATCTGGCCGTAGAACACTGCGACTATACTCTATTATTGAACATCTTCCCAGTTTGTAATTTCACCACTGAAGACTTGTCTTACTTCTTCAAGAGTCAAACTGTCAATGTCGTTATTCTTATTTACTACAATTGCAATTCCGTCAATGGCAATTGGTTCAAAAGTTAGTTTTTCTTTTTCAGTATCGTTCAATTCACGAGATGCCATTCCGATATCTGCTGTTCCTTCAATTGCAGAAGTCATCCCAGCAGAAGAACCATTGGAAGTGATATCAATTTGTACATCTGGATTCAACTCACGATATCCTTCAGAAAGAACTTCCATCAGTGGAGAAACGGATGTGGATCCGACAACCGAAATCGTTCCTGATAGTCCTTTGCTTTCATAGGCAGGTGCGTCGGATACTGCCTCTACATACCCTTCTTCTGTTGCAATTTCTTGCCCTTCAGCAGATTGGATATAATCAACAAAGTCTTGTGCTACTTCACTTAAGTCTCCAGCCCATGCAATGTTAAAGTTACGTGCAATCGGGAAGGTTCCGTCTTGAACGGTCTCAGCAGTTGGTTCTACACCATCAACTGGCAACCCTCTTACGGTATCATTCAAGGAACCTAGCGAAATGTATCCAATCGCATTTTGATCTTGTGCTACAGCAGAAAGAACACCTTCTGTACCATTTTGAATAACTGCTTCTGAATACGTGTTATCTACTTCTTCACCATTCTCGTCTTCTGCTAGTACTCCTGTAATTTCCGTGAAAGCTCCTCTTGTACCTGAACCATCTTCACGAGAAACCACATTTATTGTTCCGCTTACTTCACCAGTAGCGTCGTCTCCAGCCGTTGCACCTGGATCACATGCTGCCAAGATTCCTACTGCACCTACAGATAAAACAAGTTTCGTTAAACGATTCATTTGCATTCTACGTACCATCCTTTTTTATGTACTAGGCCTTTTGCCGTACCTTTATTGTAGACGACCAATGTAAATTTTCTTCATGGATTAATGTAAAGTTTACACTTAAAATGACTGCCTTTTTTATTATTCCAGCTTCCTTTTACAAAAAAACCTGCTAAAGTCTCATAGACCAAGCAGGTTTGAAAGGGAATTGTAAATTTTATGTAAAGAGAAGGTTAATCTTTTGTAGAATAATCATTCCCATTTTTAGGCAACTTTACGGTAAATGTACTTCCTAGCCCTAGTGTACTCTTTACACTGATGGAGCCGTTCATATTTTCCACTAAATTCCGAACAATAGAAAGTCCAAGTCCTGTCCCTCCTGAGTTGCGACTTCTTGCCTTGTCGACTCGGTAGAAACGTTCAAAAATACGATTAATGTCTCCTTCAGGGATGCCGATCCCCGTATCCACCACATGAATGACTGCTTCCTCTGACGTTTGCTCCAGCATTACCGAGACCTTGCCACCCTTGTCCGTATAATTCACTGCATTGAAAATTAAATTATTCAGGACTTGTTCGATTCGGCTGCGTTCCCCTTCTACGATAACAGGTTCGGGGGTATTAGAAAAAATACGCAAAGAAATATTTTTTTCTTTCGCTTGTGGACAAATGACTTCGAAGCACGCTTCCACTACTTCACGTAGAACAACACGTTCTTTACTCATCGGTACTTGCTTTCGTTCTACTCTAGATAGTTCCAGAATATCGTTAACCAGGATTTCTAAGCGTCTCGCTTCTTTTTGAATAATTTCTACGAACTGCTTCGATAAGGCAGGATCCTCCATGGCTCCATCCAATAAAACTTCCGCAAAACCTTTTAAGGCCGTAATCGGAGTTCGCAATTCATGCGAAGCATTCGCAACGAAATCACTACGCACTTTCTCCAATCGTCTGATTTCGGTAATGTCATAGAGAAGAACCAGAACTTGATTATGTTGACTATCCGGCAGTACCATCGTATTCACATCAAGGATGAGTTCTGTTGGATAATAGATGTATACCTCTGCATTTTGGTTGGCCTTTTTTTGATACGTCTGTTGAATGACTTGAATCAAACCATAACTTTTTGCCAGTTCCAAAAAGGAGTGGCCGACCAGTTCATTGTTAATGTCCAATAATTTATGAACAGCAGGATTCATGACCTGGATTTCCTGATTTTCATCCAGTAACACAACCCCTACAATCAAACGATCCAACAAGGCAGTTAAGCGTTCATTCGAATGAAGGATGGCATAATTTTTCTCTTCCAGACTGTCCGCTAACTTATTCACGGTATGCCCTAGTTCCATGACTTCAGGATAATCTTCCCCCATATATACATCGGAGTAGTCTCCCTCAGCAATTCGGTCAATCTGGGATTCAATTCGTTTGAGCGGACGCGATATCCGGTTCGTCAAGTGAAGGGCAATGAAACTTGCCAATACAATTGAAATAAAGCTGAAAACAAAAACGGATTGCTGCAACGTATCCTCCAGTTCATCCAATGTTCCCATATCATGCGTTAACCGCAAGATACCGACCTTTTCCCCCTTCCCATTAAATAAGGCAACCGCAACTCGGTACTCACGCTCTTTTTTACGGTTCAAGACAATGCCACTCGTTCCGATTCGCTCACCTTCTAGAATACTGCGCACCTCTTTTGTACTTTTTTGGTTTTCTGCAGAAGATTGGTAGGCATTTGATGAATACACTAACGTTCCATCAGGTGTCATGAAAGCAATACTGTCTTTTTCATCTAACAGAAAATTCATGGAAGGAAAATCTTCTACAGCCGTTTGCACCGAAGTAGCACTTTGCAAAATCCATTCGTCCAATAACGCAGCGATATTGGTTGCCCGCTCTTCCACATTCCGTACAATAGTCTGGGTAGTGGAGTTTCGAACTAATTGATTTGTATAAAAAACTACTCCCATTGATAGGAGTAGAAAAAGCCCAATAAATAGAGCTAGAAATTGGTTGGCAAATTTCCGCATTATTTTGGCTCCTCTAATTTGTATCCAAAGCCACGAACAGTTTTTATGTATTGAGGATTTTTTGTGTCCTCTTCGATTTTTTCTCGCAGATGACTAATGTGAACATCTACAATACGTGTTTCCCCAGCATAATCAAAATTCCAAATTCGGTTCAACAACTGCTCCCGACTGAGAATTCGATTTTTACGCTGTGCCATATAGAGGAGCAGTTCAAATTCCTTGGGCGTGATGTCAATCGGCTCCCCTTTTACCAGAACTTCGTACAGTTCAGGGAAAATCGTAATATCTCGAATCACCACTTTATCTTCTTGCTCTTCCTTGGATACACGTGACGTTTCCTCTGGCAGGGATTCGTTTGTATTCGATGGAGATTTGGTCCGGCGTAAAATAGCTTTCATTCGTGCTAATACTTCACGGGGACTGAAGGGCTTCGTCATATAATCGTCTGCCCCTAATTCTAAACCAATAATTTTCTCTAACTCATCATCTTTGGCAGTCAACATCAAAATAGGGGTATCAATCTTCTCTTGGCGGAGTTTCTTGCAGATTTCCATTCCATCCATTGATGGAAGCATTAAGTCGAGAATGATAAAATCAAACGATCCCTTCAACGCCAAATCGTATCCTTCTTCTCCATCCATCGTGGTCACTACTTCATAGCCGTCTTTTTCGAGGTTATACGCCAGCAAAATCAAAATGGATTGCTCATCGTCGACAATCAATACTTTTTTCATTTCATCCTCCTGAATCCTGACATTTCTCTTTCATTTTAGCACTCCCATTTCAAAATGGAAAGAAAGCGAAAAAAAGAGGCAGGACACATGTCCTGCCTCTTCTTCGTTTAGACTTTCAAGAATCTTGTCATCGATAGCACAGATCCAAATGATCCAAGGAATACACCGACCCCTACAACTCCTAAACCTAGATAGTAAATAAATGGATTTGGAGAAAGCAATGCAAAGTTTGAACCAATTAAATAAGTAGATCCAACTTCGTAAAGGAATTGGTACAAGAAAATCATGATCCCGGTTGGAATAAGCGATCCGATCAAGCCAATAACCGCTCCTTCAATTAAGAAAGGCCAACGAATATAACTGTTTTTCGCACCAACTAAACGCATGATTTCAATTTCTGTACTACGCGAGAAGATGGTAATCCGAATCGTATTAGAAATTAAGAAGATCGCAATCAACAACAACCCAATGATGATGATTAATCCGATATTTCTAAGTACAGAGATTGTATCAAACAGCTTCTCTGCGGTTGTGCCGCCATATTCCACTTTTGCGACGTATTCCAATTCGCCTGCTTTTTCAGCAACTTCTCCCGTTTGTTCGGGTACTTGAGTGCTAAGCGTGAATACATCGTGCAGAGGATTATCGTCTCCGCCAAATAAGTTAAACTCTTCACCGTAGCTGCCAATCAGATTGTCCAACTCTTCATCACGAGTCGAGTACGTAACTGCTTCTACGTTTTCGATTTGCGACAACTGTTCTTCTAACGTTTGTTTGTCTGCTTCTTCTGCTGCTAAATCAATAAATACCCGCACATTTACGTCATTTTCAATGTCGCTTGCTAGTTTGTTTACATTAAATAAAATCGTAATGAATGCTCCTACCAGCATCAATGTCATTGCTACTGCACTAATCGCTGCGATTGACATCCAGCCATTACGAAATAAACTCTTAAATGCATCACGGATATGTCTACCCATGGTTCTACCCTTCATATCCGTATTCTCCTTCCAGTTGGTCACGTACAATACGCCCATTTTCGATTGCAATAACACGGTGCTTAATATCATTTACAATTTGGCTGTTGTGCGTTGCCATTAGAATGGTCGTCCCTTGATTGTTGATTTCTTCTAGAATTTGCATAATTTCTAAAGAAGTATCAGGATCCAAGTTTCCGGTTGGTTCATCGGCAATTAAAATACCAGGCATGTTTACAATCGCACGCGCAATGGCAATCCGTTGTTGTTCTCCACCTGACAACTCATTCGGGAACATCCGTGCTTTGTGTTTTAAGCTAACCAAATCCAGCACTTCAAAAACACGCTTTTCAATTTGCTTCGGTGTTTTTTCAATTACTTCCATTGCATAGGCAATATTTTCGTATACAGTTAAACGCGGTAATAACTTAAAATCTTGGAAGACCACGCCGACATAGCGACGCAGATGCGGAACTTCTCGCTCTTTCATTTTAGATAATTCAAACTTACCAATTTTGACTGTACCGGAAGTTGGTTTTTCTTCTCGATACATCATCTTAATGAAGGTAGATTTACCGGCACCACTTGGGCCTACTACATAAACGAATTCACCTTGTTCGATCTTCACACTTAAATTATTTACAGCCGTAATGCCATTTGGATATTTCTTGGAGACATTCAGCATTTCAATCATCTAATCACCCATCTTTTTTATATTCCGTTGAATCTTCTTTATACTTTGAAAAAAACCCCAAACACTTTGTTTGCGGCGTGAACGACATAAAACCTCTGTTATGAGATTGCTGTTCTATTATAGCATGGAAAAAGAGAATGTCTGTTTTAGTTTCTTTACAGTTATATTTCAAACCCAGCTGCTTATGTAACGGGAAGGGCTACCAAATCAAGTTATTGTAAAAAGGCTAGGAAGAACTCCCGCCTTTTTACAAATAACTGTTGAAATAATGGAACGGCCATTTCAAGATGATGATTCACCTTTTAGTCGTTACTCGTTTCAATGTTCATCTTCAAGTACGCATCGATAAAGTCATCCAATTCTCCGTCCATAACAGCTTGAACGTTCCCTGTTTCATAGTTGGTACGGTGATCTTTGACCATCGAGTAAGGGTGGAAGACATAGGAACGGATTTGAGAACCCCAACCGATTTCCTTTTGTTCTCCACGAATGGCTGCGAGTTCTTTTTCGCGTTCTTCTTCTTGTTTTTGGAACAGTTTTGCTTTTAAGAGACCCATTGCGGTATCTCTGTTTTGGAACTGCGAGCGTTGTGCTTGGCTCTGTACGACAATGCCGCTTGGGATATGGGTGATTCGAATAGCAGATGACGTTTTGTTGATATGCTGTCCACCAGCTCCACTTGCACGGAAGGTATCTACCCGAATGTCATCAGGGTTGATTTCGATTTCTGCATCATCGGCTGCAATCTCTGGCATTACGTCGATCGAACAGAAGGAAGTATGTCTTCTGCCAGCTGAATCAAAGGGAGAAATCCGTACCAAACGATGCACGCCCCGCTCTGAACGCAGATAGCCATATGCATTCAAGCCCTTGATCAGGATGGTCACACTCTTGATTCCTGCCTCATCACCCGCTTGATAATCCATCGTTTCTACCGCAAAGCCTTTTTTATCTGCCCAACGAGTAAACATCCGGTAGAGCATGCTGCCCCAATCTTGTGATTCCGTACCACCTGCACCTGGATGGATTTCCAGAATGGCATTGCTTTTATCATGTGGTCCATTCAATAACATCGTTAACTCATATTCAGAAAGGGCTTGTTGTAGTTGTACTACTTTTTCTTCCAGCTCTTCTTCGAAGCCTTCATCCGGCTCTTCTTTCGCTAGTTCATAGAGAACTTGCACATCATCTTGCATGGCAACCAATTTTTGAAAGGTGTCGTAAACGCTCTTAAATTGATTGGATTCATTAATGACTTCTTGCGCCGCTGTAGAGTCGTCCCAAAAAGTAGGGTCCAACATGCGATCTTCATATTCCGCAATATCCGCTTCTAATGCCTCTAAGTCAAAGAGACCCCCTGAAGCTATTTATTTTGGTAGTTGATTCTTCTAAAAATGATTTTATTTCACTTAATTCCATCTAATTTCCTCCTAGAATACATGCTTCTATACAAAAAACTACAGAGTGGAGATGTTTCTTGGCTTCACTCTGCAGTCTGATTGTTACATATCTTTTCCGTGACAATTCTTGAATTTTTTGCCGCTTCCACATGGACATGGGTCGTTGCGTCCAATTTTCGTGTTCACAATCTCTTCCGCCGTCATGCTGGTAGTAGCTGGATCTGTGTTAGTTTCTTGTTCAACTGCTTGAACCTTTCGTTCTACTTCAACTTGATCGACTGCCTCTTCTCCAACAGGTCCTGCAGCAGCCTGCTGAGCTTGTTGTTGGGCACGAAGTTTTGCAGCTTGTTGAGCCATCATCATTTGGCGCATTTGCATGGCAGCCATCTGTGCACGTCTCATTTGTTCTGCACGGTCAACCGTTCCTGCTTCCCCTTCACGCATTGGGCGGATGGTGGAATTAGCGCCGACTGATTCACGCTGTAGATTTTGACGAACTTCAGACTTCATGACAATTCGAGTTACATCGTAATCAATGGAAGCAATCATTTCTTGGAAGCGATTATAGCCTTCTGTTTGATATTCCGTTAAAGGATTGTTCTGCGCATATGAACGCAGTCCAATTCCTTGACGCAATTCATCCATATTACTAATGTGGTCGGTCCATTTTTGGTCCACTACTCGTAAGATCACTACTTTTTCAAATTCTAGCATTTGATCCTTGCGCAAGCTGTTTTCTTTTTCAGCATAGACTGCTTTAGAACGATTAATCAATTCTTCCTTTATCTGTTCTGCTGTCTTGCCTTCCAAGTCGGATAGCTCGATAGAGTCAGGATGAACCAGCACATTCGCAGCAAAATCACGAATGGACTTAAGATCCCAGTTTTGTTTCTCACCTTGTGTATGCGTTTCTACCATTCGGTTAATGGTGCGTTCAATCATCTTCGTAGTAACATTACGCAAGGATTCAGTTTCCATAATGACATCCAAACGTTGGCCGTAAATGATTTCCCGTTGTTCACGCATTACTTCATCGTATTCCAAGACATTCTTACGTGTATCGTAGTTGTTTCCTTCTACGCGTTTTTGAGCTGATTCTACTTGGCGGGAGAGCATTTTACTTTGAATCGCTACGTCTTCCGCTTCGTCATCCATATTCAAACGACTCCATACTTGTTGGATTCGTTCTGAACCAAAACGTCTCATCAACTCGTCTTCAAGAGATAGGTAGAACTGCGTTTCACCAGGATCTCCTTGACGACCAGAACGTCCACGTAATTGATTGTCAATCCGGCGTGACTCATGGCGCTCGGTACCAATTACCGTCAAACCGCCTAGTTCTTTTACGCCTGCACCTAGCTTAATGTCTGTACCACGTCCTGCCATGTTAGTAGCAATGGTAACCGATCCGCGTTGGCCGGCATTCATGATAATTTCTGCTTCTTTGAAGTGATTTTTCGCATTCAATACTTCATGCGGAATCCCTTCTTGTTTCAACATATTCGATAGCAATTCAGATGTTTCAATCGCAACCGTACCCACTAAGATCGGCTGTCCTTTTTCGTGGCGAGCTTTGATGTCGGCCACTACTGCTCTGAACTTGCTCTTCAAGCTTGGGTATAGTAAATCTGGATAGTCTTGACGCACAACCGGTTTGTTGGTTGGAATGGCAACAACTTCCATATTGTAAATTTCGCGGAACTCTTCTTCTTCCGTTTTCGCTGTACCGGTCATCCCAGACAGTTTTTTATACATCCGGAAGTAGTTTTGGAAGGTGATGGTTGCCATGGTGCGGGATTCGTTTTGAATTTCCACATTTTCCTTCGCTTCAATCGCTTGATGCAAGCCATCGGAGTAGCGGCGACCTTCCATAATCCGTCCAGTAAATTGGTCGACAATCTGAACTTTTCCTTCATTTACCACGTAATCAATGTCGCGTAGCATGATGTAGTTGGCCCGCAATGCTTGATCCAAGTGATGAACAAGTTTTACGTTATCCACGTCGTACAAGTTGTTCGCATGGAACGTGCGCTCTGCCTTTTCAATTCCTTGATCGGTCAAAGCGATTGATTTTGAAGTCAAGTCGATCGTATAGTCTTCTTCCTCTTTTAACCCTTTAACGAAGAAATCTGCACGGTTATACAACGCAGTTGATTTTTCTGCTTGTCCAGAAATAATCAATGGCGTACGTGCTTCGTCGATCAAAATAGAGTCAACCTCATCGACTACGGCAAAGTTCAATGGGCGTTGTGCCATTTGGTTGCGGTACACAACCATGTTATCGCGCAAATAATCAAAGCCTAATTCATTGTTGGTGCTGTACGTGATGTCGCTGTTATATGCTTCACGTTTTTCTTCGGAAGATTTCCCAGCAATGTTTAATCCCACTGTTAATCCAAGGAAACGGTACAATTCACCCATCTCTACTGCATCCCGGCTTGCTAAGTATTCGTTAACGGTCACAACATGTACACCTTCGCCAGAAATAGCGTTCAAGTATACCGGCATGGTCGCCGTCAATGTTTTCCCTTCACCGGTCTTCATTTCAGCGATATTTCCTTTATGGAGGGTGATCCCACCCATTAGTTGAACTTTGTAAGGGTATAAACCAAGTACCCGTTTCGCTGCTTCACGTACAACCGCGAAAGCTTCTACTAATAAGTCATCTAACGTTTCGCCTTTTTGGTATCTTTGCTTAAATTCTTCTGTTTTTGCTGTCAATTCTTCATCACTTAACGCTGCTATTGTGTCAGCTAAGGCAATAATTTTGTCCGCTGTTTTTTCTAAGCTTCTAAGCTCTGCCTTATCATTCTCGAATAAACGTTTCAAAATGTTGGCCATGCTCTATCTCCTCATTACTGAAATCTGTATGTATTTAAGCTTCTAAAAATGAATATACTTCGTACATCTTATTCATTTTACCATTAATACAACTTTTTTTGTATGGTTTTAGATTAAAATTTGTGTCATTTACCACAAAAAACTTTATGAACGCTCCGCGTTCTATGCCATGACGGAAAATCACGTGCAGGAGTATAATAGGGATGGCAATACA
>NZ_JARBEA010000020.1 GCF_028863945.1 Jeotgalibaca caeni
AAGTAAAAAAAGTTCCACACCATTTAGTCGTTCGATGGTGTGGAACTTTTTAGGATTGGGGCTTTTGTCCCAGCCTCTTTGGATTCGTTAACTTTCATAAAAAGCTTTGATTTCTTGGATTGCTTCTTTTTTTATGTAGCGAAGTTGCATGGTTTCCGTTCCTTGTCCTGCTTTGACGAACAATTTTACGTGACCGATTTGTTTTGGATAGAGCCACTTGGTGGTCTGTTCGGTTACTGCTTGAACTTTTGGCCGCTCCACAAAGGTTTGCACGCTGGTCCACAGTTCATAAGTTTGGATGCAAATTCGGCTCTTAGTTTGAATGGCGTATCCTTGGTACTGGTAATCGAACCATGAGAATAGCAGCAAGAACAAAACGAGCACGACGGCGGAAATACCTGCCCAATGGTTGAACCAAAAGAACCCAGCAAGGACCGGCAGCCATAATACATTCCAGCGCCAGAAGTACCACAGGCTGTTTCGAGAAACAAATTGAAGGTCTGGTTCTTGCATCTTCCACTCTGGCAGCAGTGCACCTAGCATCTGATACAAGTTCTCTTGCTTCACAATAGGCAGCAAGTAGAGTTTCGTTATCTCCCCTTCTCCTTTTACTTCTTGACCGCCCGCCAGCATCAGTTCTACAGTCGAAATGCCTAGTAGCTTGCGGAGAAGTTGTTGGCGAATACGGATGCCTTGAATTTTATCCAGCGGAATTTTTTGCGTTTTCCGTTCAAACAAGCCGCTCTCAATCGTCAATGTTTGCTGAGAACGGCTGACCCGGAAGTTATAGTACTGAATAAAATTCTTCAAAAGAGAAAAACTAGCGCCCAGTAAGATGATTAAAAAGCTGACGGCAATGGTTAACATCCAACCTGCTCGTAGAATGCTCTCGGCTGTCGTTGTTGCAGCCTCCAACCATTTCTCTGGAATAAGCTCGTCAATCAAAACCAAAAAGGCAAACAGACTAGCTAAAATACTCAAGTCGGTTAAGCCGAACAGGAAAATTTGCCCATTCGTGACTTGGTAATCGTATGTTTCTGCCGTCTCCTCTTCTACTTGATCACCTTGACGATATGCTTCAATCTGACGTAAAACTTCTTCCTTTACAGCCGGCAAAGACGCTTCAGCCTTCGTTTCATCTCCTCCAGCAGTTTCAATTAACAGTTGGGTTACATGAAAAGGCTTGAAGAAAAACCATTGTCGCTGCTTAATGGTTTGCATGCGGTGATACGGGATATCGGTTTCTTTCTTTCGAATGATGCCGTGATAAATGACCATCTTCTGTGGCGTTACCTCGTAGGACCGGCTAAAATACTTCCCTAACGCAAAAAATAAAAGGAGTACTAACACAATCCCCGCTACGATTGCTCCAAAGAGTGTAGCGATTCCGCCATTAATCAGGAAAATAAAGAAGAGAAAGAGCCAGCCTCTGACTGCCTGCACCCAGTAAATAAGAATAGCAAGAGGATGGAATCTTTTACGCTCAGACATCCTCTTTCGCCACCTTTACGAGTTCAATAATCTGATTCCGCAGCTCCATCGCCTCTTCCACGTCTAATCCTGCAATATGATGACTCGTAGCAGCCGTATGGATGACAATCTCCATCAGATTTTCTTTTCGCAAATAAGGCCCCTGCTCGGTTTCCACATGCTGAATGCGATTGATCGGCACATAGGTGATGGACCGGAAAAAGTAGCCTTTTTGAAAAGCAAGGTCCTCCGCCGTAATCTCATAGCGGTAGTATTTGTATCGATACGGAATAAGTGCAAGGGTGAAAATAAGAAGCAGCACAAGGACGGCGAAGTAAGTCCCGAAAATCCATAGCCAAATTCCTTGTAAGTGGTCAAGCCACTGAATGAACAGTGCGCTGCCTATACCAATGAGAAGCAGAATAATGGTGGTTGTGAGTGAACTGTTCCGCCAAACCTTTTTGATCCGTTCTGGCATTTGTTTCGGCAATAATGGGTATTCCATCGTGTCTCCCCTTTCTAATATCTTTATTGTACAGGAAAGAACGAATTATTCAAATATGCCTATTTACTTCGTTTTATGGATCGATTTGGGCAGCAAAGGACCTGAATTGGCTCCGCCACTTTTGTTCTCTTGATTGAAGTTTTATAGTGAACCCACTGAGGCCTCAGTAAGTGAATCGAAGGAAGGATTGAATTTTTTGAGAGAACTTACTGAAACAGGAATGGAGCAAGTATTAGAAGAGTACGGCGGTGTGATTTATGCGGCGTTAAAGAGTATGGGCATGTACCGCTCCCATCAAAATTTTGAGGATTATTATCAATTGGGTTGCTTGAAGCTGTTTGATGCTTATGCGAGCTGTGCGAAGGATCCGTTGTTGGAAGAAAATCGCTACGCATTTGTTAATTATGCCTTGCAGCGAGTGAAGTGGGCGTTTTTGGATGAAAAACGGCGTGAGCGTAAGTTGGCGGACCATGAAGAAGGCGAAACCGGGGAGGAAACGGGCGGGAATGAATTCGTAGATGATGTAGCGCTCATTGTTTTGGTTGAGAACATACTCCTTCTCTTGTCTCCAAAAGAGCAGAACTTCTTGGTCGATCGGTTTTACTATGGCATGGATATGAGTGCCATTGCCAAAAAGCGCGGCGTTTCAAGAAAGACGGTACATGCATGGCGTAATAACGTGAAAAAGAAGACCGAAGCGATGCTGCAAGCAAAAAGCTGAAGACCAGCAGCCACACGGACTCTGGTCTTCACACTTTGAAGCAAAACTCTGAAGACCAGCGAAATTTATTGGCTGGTCTTCACTTTTCGGTCAATAATCCAATTACTTGTGATAAATCATCCAACACCACGTCACTCAGCGCCAGCATCTCTTCGCTCACACCGATACGGTCTGGAATAAAGACGTTTTGGATACCTGCTGCTTTGGCGGCTTTCAATCCGTTTCTTGAATCTTCCAGCACGATTGCTTCTGTTGGTGAAACGCCGGCTTTCTCGCATGCATACAGGAAAATATCGGGAGCGGGCTTACCATTCTCTACTTGCTCGCCAGAAACGACAAAATCAAAACGGTACGTTACGTTTTCTAACGTTAAATAATAATTGATCATTTCCAAGGAGCTGGAGGAAGCAACAGCTTTTTGGATGCCTTGTTCGTCAAGAAAATCGAGCAAGTCGAGCAAACCTTTTTTCATATGAACGGTTTGATTGGTTCGAATATAGTCCGCTTGCGTTTGCTTGACCTCTTTTCGCCACGATGCGATATCCGACTCTACACCATAAATCGTTTCTAAGTAAGTGTGAATATCGTTTTCGCGGATTCCGATAAAGGAAGAATGGAGCGGCTCATCAAAATCAAAGCCGTACTTCCTGGCTACTTGCATCCAGGATTCAAAATTAATTCGTTCGGTATCAAACATCAGGCCATCCATATCAAAAATTACGAGTTGAGTCATGGTCTTCTCTCCTTTTTATGCATAAATAGCAGGCACTCCTCATTTAGGAATGCCTGCTTGTACGTTAATCTTGTTCTGTCATAATAACAGGGCCATTTTTAGTGATGGCAATGGTATGCTCGTATTGGCAGCTCAAGCCGCCATCTTTCGTGCGGGCAGTCCAACCGTTTTTGTCCATCTTGGATTTCCAAACACCGGTGTTTACCATTGGTTCAATCGTAATGGTCATGCCTTCTTTCAAGCGCAATCCTTTTCCAGCGTCACCGTAATGCGGAACGGATGGACTCTCGTGCATGGTTGGCCCAATTCCGTGCCCAACAAATTCGCGGACAACAGACAAGCCTTCGCTCTCTACATATGTTTGGATGGCGTGACCGATATCGCCAATTCGATTTCCCGGAATCGCTTGTTCAATTCCTAGGTACATCGCTTTTTTTGTTACTTCCATTAAATGCTTCACTTCTGGACTTGCTTCGCCGACTACATAGCTCCAGCAAGAGTCAGCCATGGCGCCGTTATAATTCACAACGGTATCCACTTTCACCAAGTCGCCTACTTTTAGGACTTCTTTATCGCTTGGGAAACCGTGACAAATTTCGTCGTTGACACTCGTACACGTTGCGTACTCATAGCCCTCGAAACCGATTTGTTCTGGAATCGCTCCTGCTTCCCGAATTTTTTTCTCTACAAAGTTATTAATATCCATAGTGGTTATGCCTGGTTTAATCCATTCACGCAATGCCACGTGAATATCCGCAAGGACTTTCCCTGCCTCTTCCATCGCTTGAATTTCACGCGGGGACTTCAAGGTTATCATGCTTTTGTTTCCTCCTCATTCGAAATCTCTTCTATTATAGCACAACTATTCTTACATAAATAGGCTAAGAAGGATTGGGAAAAATACGGCTGGCGAGTAGTTCATGATCTTGAGATCGGTCATCTTGAGCATATTAAAGGCCAAGCCAATAATCAATAGTGAGCCGACCGCAGTCATTTCACCAATGACCGAATCCGTCAATAAAGGCGCCAATATATTGGCAAACAACGTGATGCTTCCTTGATAAAGAAAAACAATTCCTGATGCAAGTAAGACCCCAACTCCTAAGCTGGAAGCCAACACAATGGCAGAAATTCCGTCAATCAAAGACTTCGCAAATAAAGTGGCGTGGTTCCCGGATAGTCCACTCTGAAGGGAACCAACAATCGCCATTGCTCCCACACAAAAGAGTAAGCTGGCTGTCACGACTCCTTCAGATAAAGAAACTTGCGAGCCCGGTGTTTGAAACCTGCGTTCCATCGCATGCCCCAATCGGTGAATCTTCTCGTTCAGATCCAGCCCTTCACCTACCAATGCCCCCAACACCATCGATAAAACCGTAATTAAAATATTGCTACTTTCCGACATCCCACTCATACCAATTGCTAAAACGCAGAGAGCCAGAGCATTCATCACTGCTCCTGCCAACCTTGTGGACAAACCTTTATTTACTAACAGGCCAATGGTTCCACCCGCTAAGACCGCCAAGCTATTGACAATCGTTCCAAAAAAAATCACGTACAGCCCTCCTTTATCATCATCGTTTCAGTATAAATAGTTCCTTTGAAAAATGCAATATGATTGGTTGTGATAGATTTTGAATGTTTATGATTGAATTTGAATGATTGGCATGCTATAGTATGCATACGAGGTGAAGAAAGTGTTTACAAATGAGCGACATCAACTAATTAAAGAATTATTGGAAGAGCAAAATGTAGTAAAAATGCAAGATATTGTCCAGCGAACGGGAAGCTCTGAATCTACGATTCGCAGGGATTTATCCATGCTTGAGGAAGCTGGGATTTGTGTTCGCGTTCACGGCGGTGCCAAGCGTGGCTACAAACTTTCTTCGGAACCAGAAATGCAGACCAAATCTCAGTTGCATATCGACGATAAACGATTGATTGCGGCGAAAGCTGTTTCCTTTATCGAAGCAGAGGAAGTAATCTTCTTGGATGCCGGTTCAACAACCTTTGAAATGATTCCCTTGCTTCAAGGTTTGGACGTTCTGGTCGTTACGAACGGCGTGCCTCATGCCAGTTTGTTGGCGGACTTGAAGATCCCAAGTTTATTAGTAGGCGGGAAAATCAAGTGGCAAACCAAAGCGACCATTGGCCCTTCTTGTATTAAACAGTTAGAGGAATACCGTTTCAGCAAGGCTTTTCTGGGAATGAATGGGGTTGATGTAAGTTACGGCTTCACTACGCCGGACGTTGAGGAAGCGGCCGTTAAGAAAAAAGCAATCGAACAGAGTGCGCATAGTTTTGTATTGGTTGATTCATCCAAGTTCAAAGAAGTTACATTTGCCAAAGTGGCCGATGTGGACGATTGTGATGTAATCAGTAGTGGATTGGATGCACGAATGCGAAAAAATGTGACAGAGAAAACAACGTATTGGGAGGCGACGGAATGATTTATACAGTGACTTTGAACCCGTCGATTGACTATATTGTCCGACTCGACGAGATGAATCTTGGATCCGTCAACCGAATCCAAGAAGATTTAAAACTACCTGGTGGGAAAGGAATTAACGTATCCCGCATCTTGAAGCAGCTGGATATAGCGTCCACTGCTATTGGTTATCTGGGTGGGTTTACAGGAGGTTATATTGAAGACTGGCTAAGCGAAGAAGGAATCGATACAGCTTTCACCACCGTGAACGATACCACACGGATTAACGTAAAAGTAAAGGCAGGTGTTGAAACCGAACTGAATGGTGCCGGACCACGAGTATCTGCTGAGGAACAGGCCGCCTTTGAGGCTACCTTTTCCAAGCTTACTTCTGCCGATGTAGTCATTCTTTCTGGCAGCAAGCCCCCTTCCTTACCAGTTGATTATTATCAACAGTTGATTCGTTTGATTCAAGCGCAAGGTGCTCGCTTTGTCATCGATACAACTGGCGAAGAATTAGTAAAAGCCTTGGCTGATCATCCATTAGTGGTGAAACCGAATCATCATGAGCTGGCTGACATTTATGGCTTTGAGGCAGAAAGGAAGGAAGACTTGATTCCTTATGGCCGCAAACTCTTAGCGGAGGGTGCTTCCTTTGCTATTGTTTCAATGGCTGGCGAGGGTGCTCTGTTCTTTACAGAAGACGCGGTTTATCACGGCTGGTCACCAAAAGGCGAAGTGAAAAATTCTGTTGGCTCCGGTGACTCGATGATTGCTGGTTTTGTTGGTACGTACCTGAAGACACAAGATACATTAAAAGCCTTTCGCGTCAGCTTGGCTTGCGGCAGCGCGACCGCATTTTCAGATGATTTAGCCCAAAAAGAAAAAATCGAATCGCTCTTACCAGAGATTACGATTCAAAAATTGGAGGAATAACCTGTGAAAATCAAGGATATTATGTTAAAAGAATTAATGATCCTGCCTTTAGAAGCAACGACCAAACAAGGAGTCATTGAAGAAATGACTGCCCGTTTGTATCAAGAAGGCGTTATCGATGACTTGGATTTGTTCCGTGATGGGATTAACTTGCGCGAGTCACAAGCATCCACTGGGATTGGCGACGGAATCGCCATGCCGCATGCGAAGAACATGGCCGTAAAACGTCCAGCTGTTGTATTTGCGACCAGTGAAAATGGTGTTGATTATGATTCCTTAGACGGTCAACCCGCTTACTTGTTCTTCATGATTGCTGCGCCGGACAACGCAAACGATGTTCATTTACAAGTGCTTGCTAGTTTGTCACGCTTGTTGTTGAATCCTAGCTTGATTGACAGTTTGAAGAAAGCAACGACCGCTGAAGAAGTGGAAGCTTTATTTGAAGCAGCAGAGCGGGAAAAAGACTTGGAAGAGCAAGCAGAAGCTGCCACTCCTGAACCAGAAGAAGCTACCGAGCGACCTTTCATCGTAGCTGTTACCGCATGTCCGACTGGGATTGCCCATACGTACATGGCAGAAGATGCTTTGAAGAGAAAGGCAGCTGAGATGGGCGTTGACATCAAAGTAGAAACAAACGGATCAGACGGAACGAAGAATCGTTTGACTGCTTCTGACATTGACCGCGCTGTTGCAGTTATTGCAGCCGTTGGTAAAAAAGTAGAAATGAACCGTTTCGATGGAAAACGGGTCTTGGAACGCCCTGTTGCAGACGGCATTAACAAAGCAGAAGAATTAATTAACAAAGCTGTAAAACAAGAAGCACCAATCTACCACGGCGATTCCAGTACAGCTAACGCAGATGAAGGCGAGTATGAAAAAGCATCCGGATTCAGTTCCCTTTATAAGGATTTGATGAACGGAATCTCCCACATGCTGCCATTCGTTGTCGGCGGCGGAATTATTATGGCGATTTCTTTCTTGTTTGAGAACTGGTTTGGCAACGAAAGTGCCCTCTTCCTTTCCTTCAACCAAACAGGGAATGCGGCCTTTAACTTCTTGATCCCAATCTTGGCCGGATACATTGCGTACAGTATTGCTGATCGACCTGGTTTACTTCCTGGTATGGCCGGCGGGTTTATGGCTGTTCAGAGTAACGCTGGTTTCCTAGGCGGTCTAATCGCCGGTTTCTTAGCTGGTTACGTCATGATTGGCGTGAAACGCTTATTCAATAACTTGCCAAAATCGGTTGCTGGTTTGAAAACCATTCTCCTTTTCCCAGTTGTAGGCTTATTGGTGACTGGTTTGGCGATGTACTTTATCGTCGGTCCAATTTTCTCTACTATTAATAATGCGATGATTGATTTCTTGGCTGGACTTGGAACAGGAAACACCGTTTTACTTGGTGCCTTGTTGGGCGGAATGATGGCGATTGATATGGGCGGTCCATTCAACAAAGCTGCGTATGCATTCTCCATCGGAATCTTTACCGATACTGGCGATGGTCGCTGGATGGCTGCCGTTATGGCCGGCGGAATGATTCCTCCAATCGCGATCGCTATTGCTACCTTCTTGTTCAAAAATAAATTCAATTCTGTTGAACGTCAATCTGGCGTATCCAATTTGGTGATGGGCTTGTCCTTCATTACAGAAGGCGCGATTCCATTCGCAGCAGCAGACCCATTGCGCGTAATTGGTTCCTCCATTGTTGGTTCAGCAATTGCTGGTGGATTGACCCAGTTCTGGAACACCTCGATTCCAGCACCACACGGCGGAATCTTCGTAATCGGACTTGGCGAAAACCGCATGTTGTTCCTCCTAGCACTCGCAATCGGATCAATCATAGCTGCCCTCTTATTAGGAGCACTCCGTAAACCCGTTGTAGAAGAACAAGTGAACTTAGAAGTGTAAAAGTGAAGATAGAGTACCTTCTGGCTGCCGGTCTTCAGACTTTGTTTGTAAAGTCTGAAGACCAGCAGCTTTTTTTCTCTTATCTTCAGACTGAGACAGAAAACGGCCGAGACTTTTTAGTCTCAGCCGTTTTTCTATAGGAGTTGCAGGTAAGATGTGCCGTGTTGCGGCATTGCAACGCCAAAGTATTCTGCAGCTGTGGCTGCTGTATCTGACATATTTTCCCGTTCGCCAACTTTGTGTTCGGCCAACCCTTTTCGGTAAATGAGCAACGGAACTCTTTCTCTCGTATGTTGGCTATGCCCAATTGTAGGGTCATTTCCATGATCAGCGGTGACGATTAGAATATCCTTTTCGTTTAGCAATGGAATTAATTCTGCTATTCTTTTATCACTAACTTCTAACCGGTCTGCATAACGATCTACGTCTTCGGCATGCCCAGCCAAATCGGTTTCCTGAATATTGAGACAGAAAAATCCATGTTCTACTTTCTTCACCTGTCCAATCAAATCATCGAATAAGTCATCACTATCTACTCCTGGAAAAACAGCGAGACTTTTCGTCTGGACGATATCTGCTACTTTTCCGACAAGCGTGACAGGAATTTCCGCGTGATCTAATATAGTAGGAATTTGTACTTCGGGATCAATTCCGTAGCCGAGGTGAATAACTTGGTATCCTTTTTTATATACACCTGACTCTGGAGCATCCACGCCTGCGAATTTATTTTCCTTCACCTTCCGAGCAGCAAGCAAATGTTCTAGCGTTATTTCTTTGCCACCGAACGCGATAACACGTGAAACTTTAACGACTTCACGAACGCTTTTTCCTAGTTCTACAACTTCTTCAAAAGTCATGATATCTAAACAGGCTGAAATATTAAAGACTTGCCCAAGATCCGTCTCTAAGTTATCACCTACTGTAGCACATTCATTAACTACTAAAATTTTCGGTTCATTACCTTCTCCTACACGGCGAACTTGAAACCCATTTTTAACTAATTTTTCTTCCACTTCGTCAATCATCGCGCTAAAAGGCTGGTTCAGTGGGATTGGCGGCGTGGTTCCCATTATTTCCTGATGACCTAAAAAGGAATCGGCACCTTGATGGCCTAAATTTGCAGTTCCCCAGTTTGCGCTGGGAGAAAATTTCAACTGGTTAGATTCTGTGCCAATTGCATTCATCAAACCAAGTTTTGTCAGTGTCGGAAGTTTCATATCCGGTTTTTGTTCGATAATATGCCAAGCCGTGTTACTGCCTTCGTCAGCAGGTCTTACTTCCTTTACGTCCTTCATGTAGCCCACACCAAAACTATCTAAAACAATTACGATAAATCTTCCCACTTCATTCATCCCCTTATATACTTTCCTTGGCTATCGTAAACGCCTATTATATGCGGATTCCCTATTTTTAGACCTGCGACCAGAGCAACTTCACTTCTGGTTACAAAAATTTGCGTACGAAACGCCATTACAGCAGTTGCTCCAACTGGTTGCTCATCTTCCATTTCCAAATAGTAATCAATGTTCTCGTCCGGCAATGGTAAAATGGTTCCGGACTTCCGCTCCGTTCCTTTTGCGATAAGAACATGATTAAGATTGCCTCTTCGATAGAGTCCCCCACCATAGAGATAGGCTTTTCCCTTAAAGTTATGAGATACTTCACTTACATAAACAATAGCAGGAACTTCTGGCAATTCTTTGGTGGCATGCATCGGAGTGGTTCCTGTCAAAGCATGTCCGGGCTCCCCTTGTGTCCCACCTAACCTTGCCAGAAAGGGTAGCGTATAAACACTTGTGGTTGAAGGCATATTTACTTCTCGGACTGGGAAGTTTGCCTCTCTTAATAATTCCATTGCTTTTAAGAGCGTATCGGAATTAGCCGTTTTCTCTAATTGGTCGATATCTGGGTTATATAAAAAACATGGGAAAGAAGTGACCCCGGCTATTTCAACTGAATCAAGCTGTTGAAACTCTTCTACATATTGGAGAAGTTGATTCATTTCGAATCCACCGTATTGTCCTGGGTACAATGCGTCACCTTCGTCCACCACACGCAACAATACTTTCTGTTGTACGTTCAGTTCTTTGGCGACTTTATTAATTTGTTTTAATTTGTCTAAACTATAAACGGTTATATATTCTGTTCCATAGGAAATGATTTTCTTTAACAAATGATCCGGAATTTGTACCAGATGACCCACGTTCCCTAAAGGAATTTGATGATCCATCATGGTCATTGCTTCCCGGAAATCAACTACTACGGCCGCTTTAAATCCTTCTTTTAGGAGGAGTTCTGCTAGTTTTGGATTCCGTCCAATTTGTTTCAGCATGAAATAAAGTTCAATCCCATGCTTTTTTGCTTCTGCTACAATCGCTCTCGCATTGAAAAGAATCGTATCAACATCTAATACATACGTATCCGGAAGTATTTCTCCCTGTTGGTGCAACTCGATTGCGGCCTCAATTAAGCGGGGATTACGTTTCTTTGTTGCTTCCATGAACATCATCAATCACTCCTACTGTTTCGTTTGAAGAAGCGTCACAAGGTGTAGGTAGAAATAATCATTTTCATTTTCCGGAAAATCAACCTGGATATGCTCCTTTATTCGCTCCCACAAACGTACGGCTTCTCCATATTCAGCTGCAGCAATAATTTCTGCCTTCACAAATGGCTCAACCGAATCAATTTGTTCTTCTTCACGGTGCTGACGCATCGTTGCCATCGCTAAATGAGTGACAAACGTATCCGCATCATCTTCTGTTTGAATAACGTCTTCCTTTAGTAAAAACTGTAAGGTATCTTGCATATACTGATAAGTTAATTCATCGATTACATCGTTCTCTAGTAAAATAGTTAACTTCTCTTGAATCATTCGGTTCTCCTCCATTAATACCGCGGGGTTATTTGTCCTTCTTTCACTTGCTTTTGAATCTCTCTGATTTGCGCGACTTCGACGATACGCTTAAAAGTAGACGGTACGAGTGTGTTTTCTTTTTGACAAATGACCACTGCTTCGCTCATTGCTCGATGATGGTTTTTTAGTGGAATTTCCATGAAGGTTACATCTTCATAACGTTTATCAATAATTTCGTCGTGGTTCCACACACCAGCATCCACTTGGTTTTCTCTTAAGGCATATACGAGTTGATTACTTGGTAACTCCACTTTTTTTGTTTCGTATCCTTCGGTAATTTCTTTTGTCAGCAAAACATGATCCAAGGAATCATAGTCGATTCCAATGCGGAGTCCATCCTTCATTTTCGTATCGATTCCTGGACGAAAAACCAAGATATGCTTAGACAAGTATGAAAACTCACCAAAAGACATAATTATTTTTATATTGCGCTCATTTTCAATTTCATGTTCCGCTGCAAAGCGAGATACGACAGCAAAGTCAAACATTCCTTGTTCGACCGCTTTGATACGCTCTTCTGAACCCCGTACATAAGCCAGGTTCAATTTAATTTCTTTTTCGCGGAACGAGAGGTAGAGTCCAGTTGCGAACCCTTCGTATAATCGGGAATACGGCAATGGCATGGTTCCCGATAGCTGACTGGAAGTAATATATTGCTGCAAGACCGGATACTCGATTTTCTTCAAATAAGTTCCTAGATGGCCTTTACTTTCCGTTTCAATTGCACCTTCTTCTTTCAGAAAATTGAATGCATTTTGAACGGTTCCTCTCGATAAGGAGAGTCGCTCTTGGAACTCACTAATATTTGGAACGCGATCGCCAGCTTGTAATTGATAAAGTTCGTTAGCAATATTTTCAATTGCTACACCTGTTTTTTGATAAAACGATTTGCTCATGTGCATTCAATCCCTGTCATTGATGGCTTCTCTTAAAATTCGAATAATCGTATCCGCACCAGATCTCATTGGATTGATACGAATCGTGGTCTCATCCATTTCCGGCATTGCTTGACGGAAGGTCCCGGACACCTTATAAAACATCGGTATGATTTCATACTTCGATTCGGCCCCTATCGGATTTGGAGCAGCGCCTAGCTCTTCTGCTTTCTTTAATACGCTCTTGGCAATTGGTTCGTTGAACGTTACCAAAATAACTTTGGATTGAGCATTGGCAAGAAAGGCTTCCTTTACTTCTGGTAGCTCGCCTTTATTTAGCCGTGCACAGGTTTCTTCTGCTACTTGTGCCGACAGAGCTAGCGAAACAGGTGCATATACCATCCCTCTCAACACGTCTAAGGATTCATGACCTTGAACTTGTAAGCCGCCAGAGTAATTTTCTTTGCGCAGTTTTTCGATGAATTTCTTCTCACCCACTATACAACCAACCCCCTCTGGTCCCAAAACTTTGAAGGTTGAGAAGCACGAGAGAGAGGCACCTTGTTCGGTACCCATCTGGGCAATCTTTAATACAGCATAATTGTCATCGGTAATAATCGGTAAATCTGGAAACTGTTCTTTTATTATGTGAATGATTTCTTCACTATTATATGAATCATCTGGTTTTTGCCGTGTGAGTTGAATCAAGACTCCATCCATTTTTTTATGTTGCATCACTTCTTTTACCTTGTGGATCTTGTTGAAGTCTACCTTCAGTGCTTTCAAACCTAGCATTTCAAATGAAGTCTGTGTTGTTGGATAAATAGGAGCATCGTGAACCAAAATCGTTCCCTCTCGAGGAATAGAAGCATGGAGTGCAAGACGAATTGCCATGGTTCCTGCTCCCCTTACTAACATGGCCGCTTCTGCTTGAAAAAAGGTCGCCAAAACTTCCTCTACCTTATGGGTTGTAATTGGCTGGTTATAACCTGGAACTACGCCTAAGTCACCACGAGTAAGAAATTCCGCTCCTTGAAAGACTTGTGTAATGGCGTCCACTAGTTGAAATTGCTTCTTTGTTGCTTCTTCCATTGTTAAACTTTTTAACGGATAAGTTTTCATTGTTTCCTCCTCCATTTATTTCGTAAGATAAAAAGCTTGCGGGTTGTGAATCATCATTTTCTCAATAAACGATTCAGAGATACCGCCTTCTCTCAACAAAGGAAGGAAGTGGTCTAACAAGAAGGAGTAACCAAGTCCACCTTTGTATTCGAGGTGAGATTTTCGGGTAATATCCATCGACAAGAATACTTTATCCGTGAATCCAGCTTGTTCAATCCTCTTCAGCATCTGTAGTCGTGTCTGATCAGGCATATAGTTTTCCTTGCCTACTGTATCGAACTCTACATAAACACCTTCTTTTAACAATTCAAGCACATACTCTATGTCACCTGTTAAATCCACATGACCGATTACGATCCGGGACAAGTCTGCTTGTTGTTCTTTGAAAAAGGCCACTTGTTCTCTTCCGAATGTCCCTAATGTTGTATGTGTGGTAATGGGTACACCGGTTTTCTTTTGCACAAGTACGCTTGCTTCAAAGACTTTTCGTTCTCTTGGTGTCATTTCATTTTTACTAGTACCAATTTCTCCAATCAACTCTGCTTTAACGTTAGTGCCATCTATTCCCACTTGTATATCTTCCAGCATCATTTCTGCCAACTGATGGATTGACTTTTCATGAATATAAGCGGGAAGAAATTTATCTTGGTACCATCCTGTTGATTGAAGAATATTCATACCCGATGCCTCGGCTACTTGTTGGACGTAAAGAGGATTACGCTTCATTCCGCGAACCGTTACATCGATGACATTTCGTACCCCTTTTTGATATAGTTTTCGGTACTCCACCACTGTTTCCTCAAAACAATTGAGGTTCGTATCTTCTGAATTTTTTAGCGAAGACAGATCAATGGTTGTGTGTTCATGTGCATATGTCATTCCCGGTACTAAAGGCATTTCATTCCCTCCTAGGCATTAGTTAAAAATGAAGAGGCTAGGATAGCTCCCGCCTCTTTTCTATTACCGAATAAACTCAATAAATCTGTTAAGCTGCTGGGACGAAAAGACCCAACAAGTATAGAATGTTCACAATAATCGCAAGTGCGATTGCTGCAACTGGTCCTACTGCCATATCCACGAGCGGTTTGTTTGCTGTTTTATTTAATAAGTAAGCACCAAACACCCAGAAATAACCGATTCCAGGAGCAATCTGTTCACTAGCAGCAGCTCCACCAATCAACAATGCAATTTCTAAAACCCGGTTCATTGCCGTACGAATGTGTTCTCCCATTTCCCGGATTCCTGGGAAGTGGTCCAATCCTTTTGCAGCAACGCTCAGTAAGTTCACTTCTACAAACATAATGAGTGCACCAACTAAAAAGGCAACAATTGGATTCCCATGGAGCAATATTCCCGCAGTATAAACAAAGGTTGTTCCTGCTGGACTGTAGACACCGGTAACAATGGCTGTAGAAAATACTAAAGGAATAAAACCTAATCCTCTTGCAAAGGCAGCTAATGCAGCCTCACCGAATTTCCCTTCTCCTAAAAGATTTAAGGAAATTGGATCACCAGCGATAATGGTTAAGCTCGTTGCTGCAGCAACAAGCCCACCTGCTACAGAAAGAATAATCCAGTTTTTCTTAATACGAGTAACCCGTTCTACGAAGATGCTGACTAAATTCTGATTATCATCAGTATCGCCCTTTACTTGAACGGCGAAGACAATCATAAAGATCATTCCAATCAGAAGTGCCATTCCTTCAGCAGATAGTGTGAAAGAAGTTGTTTCATTAAGTTGGAATGTACCAAAGCGTTTTACTAAAAATAAGACTAGAGTGGAAGCAGCAAGTGTAAGAGCACCTTTTTTGAAGCCGTGTTGATATGCAACTGCAACTCCTGGAAAAACGGCGAACCCAACAACGATTGGCGTTCCTACTGCTCCTAGTGGTCCCAAAACATCAACTGGCATCAAAGCAAACAAATCAACTACTGCTTGTAATCCAAGTGTTAATCCGATTCCGTAGACGGCTCCGATAACCCCTGCGAGAATGGTTCCCGTTTTCCCTGCCGGCGTCCATGTACCAATAATATCAGTCATCAACAACAAGCTGTGTACCAGAAGGATGCTGGCACCAATAGAAACTGGAATCCCAAAACCAATAACCAAACCAAAACTTACTGCAAAACTAGTTGCCGCTAATTCTTTTTTACTTATAATACCTTCTAAATATTCAGGAATAACTGGCCGTAATCCATCATTAAATACTGCAATCCCCGTATTTGAAAGGATTGCTGTTAGAGCTCCTAATGCAGCAACCACAATTAATTGCACAATATCCATTCTTCTTCACTCCTCAGTTATCATTCGGATAATTTCAATATTTCATCCATAACAATTGGTATAATTTTTTCTTTGTGTTGAGCCGTGAATCCAAAAGCTTTTTTCCCATCTGTAACTTGTTGGCGTAATTCTTCTTCTTTCATGATTTTACCGGGCATAGAAAGAGTTGCACAGTTACTTCTTCCAACAAGAGCAATTGCCATTGCTAACGCCCCGCCGCCGCCAGTGTTACATGCGCCAAAGTAATAATCAGCTTTACCACTCTTAATAGCCATGGCAGCGTCAAGATCGCTCTTTACTTCTACTTCAAACCTCCCATCTGCATACTTTTCAATCATCTGTGCAACTTCTTTCTTATCAATTTGTCCGCCTACTACAATCTTTTTCATCTCTATTCTTCCTTTCTTTGAATATACATTTTTTTGTACATTAGACTTGAGAAAACGATTTCTCTTTCTAGCAAAATAAATCGCTCATTTATTCATTTTCTGCTATATTAGGAGAAATCAGTGTTATAAAAAATAAACTTCTTTTGTAATATACATTTTTTTGTATATTAGCATAAAAAGATAACGCTTTCTTATTATTATACGGAAGTATTTTAGAAATGCAAATACTATTTAAATTATTTTTTGAAAAAAGTGAGGTTGAATCGAGTTGGATATGAATCAAGTAATTGATGCAGCAAATAAAACATTTATTGCCATGAAAAACCCTTATGGAAGTGTCACACGCGTTTTCCCTCAAGCATTGGAGCAGTTTCGTGATGGGAATCCGCATCGCTATATCGGAGTAAAAGATAAAGTTCAAGTGCCTAGAACGCTGATAGAAAAATTACAACAGAAAAGTAATTATATTCTTCATACCATTGATCAAGCGAGCATTGGCGGACGAGCAATTGATGTGACGATGGTCAATCCTCTGAGCGGGAAGCCGATGACAGGATCTTCAAGTGGTACAGCCGTTAATGTATTACTTGGAATAAACGATTTAGGCATTGGCACAGATGGCGGCGGTTCGGTTTTGGCTCCGGCAATGTCCCTCAACTTATTTGGCTTTATCAGTCCTTTAATCGAGCAGGACTATGTTCAACTGTTCTCTTCTACTTCAACAGATGGAATTCCTTTTTCTGTTTCCCTAGGGTTTATCACTCGGGAATTTCCAGAAATGAAAGAAGCAATTGAACTGATCCTTGAATTGCCTTCATCGACCTGTTCCGCAGAGCCGACCGTTACAAGAGTCGATTCTTCTTTAGATTTATACGGACCGCGTGAACCTTTAATTGCCTATTTGAAAGAAACCCTTCCTCTGTGCGACTTTTTCATATCAGAAGAAGGACCAGTTGACCTTTTTGGTTTTGGTGATAGTGTTCTTGGGCATTTAGGAGAAGCTACTGGTGAATCACAACGCGCTGCAAAAAAAGGATTCGTTCGTGTCGTAAACATGGCTAACGCCACGGCATTGGTCATTCCAAAACGAGATTTTGCTACTGCTTTTGTTTTAATTTGTGAATCTACATTGCCAAAAATAAAGGCCATGCTCACTTATGCCGAAACCTTGGCACTTGAACAAGATCCCCTTGTAAGAAGTTACTTCCAAAAAATTCAGAACTACTATTCGGATGGTTATGGGGGAAAATAGAAAAAAGCTCTCACTTGATACATAAAGTAAATTTATGTATCAAGTAGAGCTTTTTTATTCGCCTTCGTACCACTCCAGCGAACTCTGAATGCTCCTCCACAACCCTTTTGGTACTGTTTTTGAGAGTTGGGTCATGGAATATTCTGTTTCAAATGGAAAGTTCGGCTGCAGTATGAAGGGGCGTGCAACGGATGCGAGTGGCGCTACGTTACAAGCAGCTTCGAGTTGGCTCTCGTTCTTGATTCCGCCGTTACCAATAATCGGGACTGATGATTCTAAACTTTCTGCAATTACATCCAGTTTGAATTGCCCGTTTATTTCTTCAAACAAATCGTGCTGATTGAAATGGAGGTAATCGATATTCAGTTTGGAAAGACGGCCTGCAATTTGACACGTATCTTGGAATGACAGTCCACCTGCTTCTTTCTCTTCCAAAGCGAGCCGAACGCCGATGATGAAAGGCTTCTCAACTTTCTTTCGAATTTTGTCCGCAAGACGCAGAATCACTTCCAAGCAACGCATCCGTTTGGATAAGTCGCCGCCCCAAAAATCGGTTCGTTGATTCGTGCGCGGTGATAAGAATTGCTGCAACAAGAACGGGTTCCCTGCATGAATCTCAATACCGTCAAACCCAGCACGGATCGCTCGTTCGATTGCTTTGCCAAAATCTTCAATGATTTTTTGAATAGCAACGTCGGTTAGCTCCACATTATTTTTCGTATCACTCGTTTCGAGAGCTGGCAGCTTGCTGACTACTTGTACTTCTTTTTTAGCTGCCATATACTGTACTGCTAAACCACCGTGATAGAGTTGGATTATTGATTTAGCGCCAGCTTGATGCAGTTGCTGATTGTATTTTTTCAAGTTGGGAATGACCGCATCATGAGCGATTCCGACGTTTTGGTTGTAAGCTTTTCCGGCTTGAGAAATATAGGCTGATCCAAGAACCACCATCCCAACATTTTTCGCCCTACTTTTATAAAAGGCCATCTCCGAATCAGTCAGCAAACCAATATCGGTACTGGTCATTGTCGAAATCGGTGCAAAAATCAACCGGTTCCGTACTTCCATCCCATTCGGAAATTTATATGGTATTTGCCAGTTATTCATCGGTTTCCTCCTCTAGAAAATAACGCAGTGGGTTGCGGAGGAAAGATTGCCACAAGGATTGCGGAATTTTCACTTGCTCCCGTTCAGAAACGTGCAGGTTTGATTTGATGGAATGATCTCCCCGGAGAATCTTCCATGCCCAATCTGGATCAATTACGGCCGCATTGCCAATGGAACATAGAGGAACCTGTTGTAAAACAGCATCCACATCTCTGTGCGTTCGAATATTTCCACAGCCAATGAGTGGCGTATCCCCTACATGCTCTTTGATGGTCGGAAGAATCCGCTCTCCTGTCTGAGCTTGTTTCCGAAAGTCATTCAACGACACATGGACATAATCCAAGCCTTCTTTCGTAATCTGCTCTACCAAAAAGCAAGTGTCCTCTAGTCGAATTCCTGGGACTTCATATTCTTCTGGCGAGAAGCGGTACCCGATCAAAAAGGGTCTAGTTGCGCATTCGTTGATTGCTTCTTGGCAGGCTCGTATGACGGCAAGCGGAAAGCGTAGCCGCCTTTCTCTTGTGCCACCCCACTCGTCCGTTCGTCGGTTCGAATGAGGAGAATAGAATTGTTGGATGAGATACGTGTTTGCTCCGTGCAATTCTACACCGTCGAAGCCTAGTCGAATCGCCAGCTCTGTAGCTTTCTTGAACGCTTGAATGATTTCTTTTATTTCAGCCATACTCATCTCTTTCGGGTAAGAGGCAAACGGACGTAGAGCAGGAATCCGACTCGGTGCAATCGGCTGTCGTCCGCCAATAAACAGAGGCTGCGCTAACCTCCCGGCATGATACAGTTGAATAAACACCTTCACTTTTTGTTGGTGGAGCTGTTCTACGAGTTGGGTTAATGCTGCATGATTACAAGGATCATAAATGTTCCAACCTGCTGAAAAAGCACTGCCAGTTGGCGCAACGCTGTGCGAGCCAAGAATGACTGCACCGAATCCTTTACTTCGGTGTAAAATAAACGCCACATCTTCAGTTGATAAACCACCTGATTCTGTACCGCTGCTTGTTGTCATGGGCGCCAACATCAATCGGTTTGCCACCTCTACGCCACTTGAAAAAGTAAAACCTTCCATTCTTCACCCTCCTTTCAAAAAACGAGGCAGGAAAATGACTCCCGCCTCGTTTTTAGTCTACATTTAACTATTCCAATCTGCTGGATAAGTCACGTAAATAAAGCGTGCTTTTCCTTCCACAGAAAACTGAATATCTGTGTCTTTTGGAATATAAAGCAGTTCACCTGGATGGGCGGTTACTTTTCTTCCGTTGATAATGATGCTGAGGGTTCCTTCAATCATATAATCGATTTCATCATAACCCAGATGCCAGTCAAAGGTAGTGTCTTCCATCACCATTAACCCAAGACCCAAACGTGGACTTTCTTCAAGTGTTACTAAGTCACGTGTGTAGACACGGTGGTTCGGGTTCCCAGTGTCCAAGCGATGTTCTTCGGTCACATCGAACAACGGTAATTTAATTGCCATTACTCCGCTTGGATCAATATCTCGTGCAGAGTCCTGATTGCTGTATTCTTGCATCAACAGCTCACGGACCATGCGTTCGATGTCTGCTCTATTTATATTTGTCATCTGCCCACATCCTTTAAGCGGCTACTTCTTCAGTAGAGGTTACTTCTTTTTTGATATTTTTGGTAATCAGCATAGCAACCGCAATCGCAGAGAATCCACCTACTAATTTCCCAACAATCATCGGCATAATAATCTCAGGAGCAACTCCAGCCGTAAAGCCTAAGTGGTCCCCGATTGCAAAGGAAGCAGAAACGGCGAAAGCAATATTAATTACTTTCCCACGGTTATCCATGTTCTTTACAGCTTGGAACATTGCGATGTTATTTGCCAAAGAAGCAATCAAACCAGCAGCAGCGATATCATTCATACCAAGAAGATCGCCTGCTTTCATAAGCGGCTTCTTGAAGAGTTTTGTGATAATCAATACCAACCCATACGCTCCAGCTAAGGTAATGGCGATACTACCTACTGTTTCAAACGCAACAGCAAGCGATTCTTGGTTGTCAAACAACTTCACGCCGACTAACCATTCTAAACCACCAATTGCCAGACCGATTGTTGCGACTGCGACAATCAACTTCCCAAAGACGATAAAACCATTAATCATTTTCGATGGGAATCTCCATAGTCCAAGAGCAATCAAGATTGCTACTAGAATAATCGGAATCAAGTTCACCAAGATCTTACCAAAACCAATTCCCATCAACAACCCGCCTACCATTGCGCCCACTGGAATCGTTACAATCCCACATAGGATTCCTTGAGCTAAGAATGGACGGTCTTTTACTTCGATGATTCCTAAACCGACTGGAATCGAGAAAACAAGCGTTGCTCCCATCATGGCTCCCAAAATCCCACCAGAGAAGAGAACGATTTCTGCATCAGCAGTCATTTGTTGAGCTAGGAAGAAACCACCCATATCATTTGCTAACAACGTTCCTGCAAACATCGCAGGATCTGCGCCAACTAGTTCAAACAATGGAACAACGATTGGACTTAGCCAATCTGATAATTTAGGTGCTAATACAATAATACCAGCCATGGATAGTGCTAATGCTCCCATTGCTAACAAGCCTTCTTCGAATTGCTTACCAAGCTCGAAGCGATCTCCGATGGCACGATCGATTGCACCAAGGACCATGATGATTGCCATGATCCAAATAATAATTTCATTAATGCTCATATGCTTCCCTCCAATATCAAGTATTTACTCTTTTGGATATTCTACTGAATCAATAATCCCAACAATCACCATGTCCACTGGAATCGTGCGGTTTTCGAAAGAAATACGCGCGGAACTGCCGGTTGTAATTAAGACTTGTTCCCCAATTCCAGCTCCTGCATGGTCAACAGCTACTACTAATTCAGGACTTGCTTCATGTTCATTTAATTGCTTTTCGACTAAGAGGAATTTCAATCCATTTAGTTTTTCATCCTTGCGGGTCGCCCATAAGCTCCCAACTACTTTTCCGATAATCATTCGGCATCCCTCACTTCTAACTGGATATTTTGTTCACGTAAATAATCTTTCGCGAGTGCCGTAATAATCATGTCAGGAGTAGCATAGAACGTATCACCGGCAGATAATCTCTTGTTTTGAATTTTCGCTGCGGTAATCAATTCTTTCTTCTTCTGAGTAGTTGGAGCTGTTTGAGTCACTGCTGGATGATGAAAGGCTGACTCTTGCTTAAACTGAACGCCCCATTTACGAAGTTCAACCTTTGCTTTCTCGAACGCAGCTTGCATACTTTTTGGCATGAACGCTTTCTCGATTCCTTCTTCCAGCACCACAACAGTCTTTTGCTGCATCAACCGGTTCAATAAAGCTTCTTCCATTTCATTCATGGGCATTAATCCTGCCAAACGAGTCATCTGATACAACTCAAGTTCTGTCACAATCACTACTTCGGGAGTGGAAAGTTCCATTGGTGCTACTTGTTGGAACCCTCTCTCCTCGTAGTAACGGGAAATGTAATCTTTCGTCTTCCCTACGAACGTAAACTGTTCTTTGTCTGGCTGTGGTTCTATCTCTGCCATCACTCGGTCGGTTACCAATTGAATGAGTTTTTCTAATTGTTCCATCCTAATCAGTCCTTTTTGATGATGCGGCCTTTGGTACCAGACTTGAAGCCACATGCATTTGCTTCGTCATAATCGATGTGCATGAAGGTTTCAAACTTTGGACTAACGCGAACGACCACATCGTCAAAAATTAGCGGACGCTCACTCATCACTTGGACTTTCACTACTTCTTTATCTTTCACATTCAAACGGGCTGCCTCTTGTTCCTTCACATGGATATGACGCTTCGCTACGATTAAACCTTCATCTAAAATGACATGCTTATTGCCTACCATAATCATGATGCCAGGAGTTCCTTTTGTATCTCCACTTAAGCGTAACGGTGCACGAACTCCTAGTTTTTGAGCATCTGTAAAGGAAATCTCTACTTGACTCTTGTCTCTAGCAGGACCCAGCACCACAACTTGATGCAGAACTCCTTTTGGACCTACTAAGGTAACTCTTTCTTTACCAGCAAATTGGCCTGGTTGGGATAAATACTTTGTAGGTAGTAGTTTGTGATTTTTTCCAAACAAGATATCAATATGTTCTTGTGAAAGGTGCACATGTCTACCACTTGCTTCTATTTCAAAGGTTTGTTCCATATTCGCTTTGACACGAACAGCAACTTCTTCAATTAATTGATCGAATGAGATGGTCATACGCTCCTCCCCTTATTACTTTCTTCTATTTCTTGAATCATTAACATCCAAACATAGTCCGCTAAAAAACGGCATGCTTTGATGAGTCGGTAATATTCTTCAAACGGTAAGCAAGTTTGGAAGCTGGAAGCTTCCACTTGTAAATTGCGAATCTGTGTATAAAGACGGTATACCATTACGGCCACTTCGCCGTCCGTATAGTTTGGCAGAAAGGTATCGGATGAATAAAAATCTGCCTGTGGATATTTTCCCGGATCCATCTGGTAATGAACAGAATCATTCTCATAAAACCGCAATTGGCGGAAATCCTGCAATACATTCAAAACACTGTCTAATTCGGTAATCAATCCTCGATTTTGTTGCTGGAGACTGATTTGTTGACCATAGAGAACTTCACCAATCACTTGCTCCACCTTGATTTTCCAATTCAAGCTGAATTGCGGATGCAACAGGCTCTCATCACGGATGATTGGTGCCTGACATACGACTGGTTCCTCTGCTTTCTCAACCGGAACTGGCTCGGATTGTTCTTCATAAATCACTTTGACATCGGTCAAATAACTCTTTGCTGAAGGAGTAATGATGGTTCCTGGTTCCAGCACCAACACTTTTGTTTCCTTCAAATTTGTAGTCCGCAACAATTTCCGAATGTTATTTTCTGTTAGAATTGCCATTTATTCACGTCCCTTCGTTAAAGAAAAGGCTGGGACATATCTAGATATGCCTCAGCCTCCTGCTGTAGGATTCGGATAAGGTCTGCTTATTCGCCTGCTTCCATTTTGAAACGGCCGCTTTCCTTACCGCTTCCTCATTGTCTTTCTTTAACGGTGCCTCTTCAAACGACTATTGTAGGTCGTATTTTGGCAAGATTGCATCTACTTCAGCATGTGGGCGTGGGATTACGTGTACAGATACTAATTCGCCAACTGCTTCAGCTGCTGCTGCTCCTGCATCTGTTGCTGCTTTAACAGCTCCAACGTCTCCGCGTACCATAACGGTTACGAGTCCGCCACCTACGTGTTCTTTGCCGATCAATGTTACGTTTGCTGCCTTCACCATTGCGTCTGAAGCCTCTACTGCTGCTACCAATCCTTTTGTTTCGATCATACCTAATGCGTTTGTGCTAGCCATTTTATTTTCCTCCTAATAGTTGGGTTTTTTTAATTTTTGTTACCTAGTTGTTGGGTGTTACTTTAGTTTTTCGAGCACTCGTTCTACTAATAAGTTTACGAGTTCATCCTTATCAATGTCTTTTACAGGTGTTGCTTCTGTTTCTTCAAATACGTCGTCACCGCGCAAGTCCTCTAGTTCGCGAACGCCCCAAGCAATCCGGCGTAAGTTGAACAAGTTTTGAGGGGCAATATTATCGGACGTTGAGCTTCCGCCTACTGCACCACAGCCCAATGTGAGCGCTGGGAACAGGTTGGTTGTAGCACCAATACCACCCAACGTTGCAGATGTATTGACTAATAAGCGAGAGACCGGTTTGCGTAAGGCAAATTCTTGAATGACTGCATCGTCCGATGAATGAATCGCCATCGTATGTCCAGCACCTTCTTGGTAGAGAATCTCCATCGACAAATCACATGCTTCTTCCCAGCCTTTTGCGGTATAGAAAGCCAAGATTGGCGCCAATTTCTCTCTGGAATAAGGAGCGTGTAAGCCTACGCGGTCTTCTTCTGCTATTAAGACACGTGCTTCTGCTGGCACGTGAATACCCGCTAACTTCGCAATTTCTTGTACCGGCTTGCCGACAATTTTCGGATTCATTCGGCCGTCTGGACGTAGAATGAATTTTTCCAATTTCTTGGCATCTTCGGTTGGCAAGAAATAGCCGCCTTGCTTCTTGAATTCTGCTACGACTTTTGCCTTGCTGACTTCTTCAACGATAATCGATTGTTCAGAAGCACAAATCGTACCGTTATCGAATGTTTTAGACTCCATAATTTGCTTCACAGCTTTTGGAATGTCTGCAGTCTTTTCAATGAATGCCGGTCCATTACCTGGTCCTACCCCAATAGCGGGTGTGCCGGAAGAATACGCAGCGCGTACCATTGCAGAACCACCTGTCGCAAGAATCAAGTTCGTGTCGCGGTTTGTCATTAATTCACTGGTCGCTTGCATCGTTACTTGGGTAATGACACTTAGTGTGCCTTCCGGTAATCCAACCTTTTGACCTGCTTCATTCATGATACGTACCGTTTCAATGATTGAATCTAGTGCGCTTGGGTGCGGGGAGAAGACGATTGCATTCCCTGCCTTTACTGAAATTAATGCCTTGTAGATAACGGTTGACGTTGGGTTTGTTGAAGGAATCAATCCTGCAACGACTCCGACTGGTACGGCTACTTCCATATACTTCGCCGCTTCGCTCTTATGAACAATTCCAACTGTTTTCATGTCTTTAATGGCGTTCAATACATCACGGGAAGCGAAGGCATTCTTCAATACCTTATCTTGCCATCTACCAAATCCGGTTTCTTTTTCTGCCATCTTGGCCAGTTTTACGCGGTTGGCGTAAGCTGCTTTTGCCATTGTTTTGACGATGAGGTCAATCTCTTCTTGCGAACGGGTTGCTAATTCTTTTTGTGCTGCTTTTGCCTTTTTGAGTAAGTTTCTCGTTTCTTGTATCGACAAAAGATCTTTATCTGTCAGGTTCACTCATCCTTCACTCCTTTCTCTAGTAACGCGCGGATTAATTGCTCTTTGTTGGCATATTTAATCTCTTTCTTCGTCAACGAATCAATGTTCCGCTTATAGGCGAGGGAGCGTAATTCCACAACTTTCATTTGGTCCAATCTTTCTGGGTCCAACTCAGCTCCTGGAATCCGTTCTTGCTCTTGTTCCAGAACTTTTTTGATTTCTTCTTCTGGAACTTCCCCTACTTCCGTCTTCAATTCTTCCATCGTTTCCGGTTTAATCTCCGGTTTTTCGATTGGATTCACTGGATTAGAAGCAACTGGCTCCTCACGTTTTTCTTCTTTTTGATACTTCTTCAACAACATGTGTTCCACCTGTTCATCCAAACGGGCGATAACATGGCTGGAAACAAAACTGTCTGTATTTTTCACAACCTCTGCACCTGCTTCTACGGCTGCATGAATGGCAGCCACATCTCCTAGTAACTGGACGGTTGTTAAACCACCACGGATTCGACGATTGCCAAGCAACTCTACATCTGCTGCCTTCATCGCTGCATCTGCAGCAAGGACAGCGCCAAGCATTCCTTTTACTTCAATTAATCCTAATGCTCTTTGTACCATTCTCACCACCGCCTATTAATAGCCGGTTGGATTGTCGGCTACAGCAAGGACAGCTTTTTCGAAAGCTTCACACGCTGCTTTGCAGGCAGATTGTGAACCGGTCAATAGTGCGCCAGCAAAGTTGGTTTCGGTAGGCGGTCCGTAAAAGACGCCCATTTGTACATCTGCTGCCTTCATTGCTGCATCTAGTGCATAAATCGCTTCTAGTGGAGGAGCAATTAAATAAGCAATCGCATTGCCTTCTCTTGTGTTGGCTCCTTTTGATAAAAACGTTCCGGTTCGAGATACACAGTGAGCAAAGTAAATGATGGAATCATCCTCATTGGCACTGTAAAAACTTGCGCCATGTTCAATGACTTCTATCGCTGCATCCAATCCGCTGCGAACTTCTGCTGGACTTGGTCCGGCAATCATTCCAATTACTTCTCCGGCTAACTTGGTTGAAGCATTCGCTGCGCCTGCATACAGGCTCTTCGCATAAACAACATCGACTGCTGCTTTTTTAGTCGCTTCATCAAGTGCTACATAAGTGACATCATCGCTGTCCGATGTGATGATTCCAATACTTTTTTGATCGGGTCCTAGTTCGAGTTCCTTTGCCAGTGCATCATCCACATTCGGAATGATTTTTACACTTAGAACGGATGCTCCAAGTCTGTCTTGTCTCATTTGGAATCCTCCTTTTAACGTTGTTCTTTCAGGTCAAGACCTGATTTTTTCATATCCAACATTTTCTTAATCAAGTCAGCGATATAAGCGCCGGCTTCAACTGCTGGAGTTCCGCCTTGGTGAATGTTGGAAACAACGGTTCTACGTGCTTCTGGCATTCCAACGGTTGGTTTGTAAGCAATGTATGCACTCATTGATTCAGCGGTCACGAGACCTGGGCGTTCACCGATTAACAAGCAAACTACTTCAGCGCCCGTTGCGTCTCCAACTGGATCCATAGCTGGTACACGGCAGTGTTTCACGAAAACTACTTCGCCAAAATCTAATCCATGCATCTTCAGTCCTTGGCGAATGGCAGGCAAGATGTCTTGGATGTTCGCTTCAATCGCTGCCGAGCTTAATCCATCTCCTACCATAATTGCTACCTTGGTATTTGGTTTGATTGCTTGTTTGACTTTCGCCATTTCTTGGTCGTCAAATTTACGGCCTAAGTCTGGACGGGTAATGTAGGTGTCTTTGTCACCGCAAAGCGTTTCTACTTCAACAAATTTCATTTCCTTCAACAAGTCTTCATCTACATAAGAGAAAACTGCATCTTGTGCCGCTGCGTGATCCGCACGGAAGCGTAACGCTGGCTCCGTTTTGTAACGTGTACCGGCACGCCATAATCCAAGACGGGCAGGTGTGAAGGACTTCATTTTTTTGTACCCTTCTGCATCTTGTGCATTTGGCACTAAAAATTGTTTGCGAATATTTACTTCTGTGATATCCGGAATCGAGCCTTCTTCCACATTTGTCTGCTTCGTTGGTGCTTCTTTCGTTGCAGTTGTAGCTGTAGTTGCGGTTGCAATTGGTGTTTCTTCCACAATCTCACTTAAAATGGATTTAATCATATTCTTTAAATCGCTCTCGTTCACTTAGATTCCCTCCTTTGCTTTTTCCGTTTATTTACGCTTCAAGAAGACAGATGCATCGCCAGCTAATTCGGTCAAGCGACCATTTTCGCTGAAGCCCATTTTTTCCATCCATGCATCGAATTCTTTGGTTGGGCGTTTATTCAATAGTTGACGAATGCTTGCTGTTTCATGGAAACCAGTTGTTTGATAGTTCAACATTACGTCATCAGCATTTGGAATTCCCATGATGAAGTTTACGCCTGCGACAGCTAGAAGAACGGTTAAGTTTTCTGCATCATTTTGGTCAGCCTTCATATGGTTGGTGTAACATACGTCACAACCCATTGAAATTCCAGTTAGTTTACCCATGAAGTGGTCTTCTAACCCTGCTCGGATTACTTGTTGGGAATCATATAAATATTCTGGTCCGATAAATCCAACAACCGTGTTTACCATAAATGGATCGTATTTCTTCGCAAAACCATAACATCTTGCTTCCATCGTTACTTGGTCTACGTTGTGATGCGCATCGGATGACAATTCTGAACCTTGTCCTGTCTCAAAGTACATTACGTTTGGTCCAACTGCCGTACCACGTTTCAAAGCTAGGTCGTTTGCGTCTTGTAACATTTGTGCACTGATTCCAAACGCTTCGTTTCCTTTTTGAGAACCGGCAATGGATTGGAAAATCAAACCAGATGGTGCTCCTTGATCGATTGCTTCCATTTGAGTAGAAACGTGTGCTAATACGGTATGTTGGGTTGGAATCTCCCATTCTTCCATAAAGTCATTGAACTTATGCAAGATTCGTTTCACACTCTCTGTCGTATCATCCACTGGATTCAAGCCAATAACCGCATCCCCAATCCCCATGGATACACCTTCCATAACGGAAGCCATAATTCCATCAATATTGTCAGTTGGATGGTTTGGTTGTAGACGAGCACTGAATGTTCCTGGCTCACCAATCGTTGTATTCGCTGTTTTGGTCACAATAATTTTTTGTGCACCCATAATCAAGTCTAAGTTCGACATGATTTTTGTTACGGCCGCCACCATCTCTGCGGTCAAACCGTTTGAAATACGGTGAATATCATAATTTGTTGTATTCAAATCCAAAATCCATTCGCGTAAATCCGCAACGGTCCAGTTCTTGATTTTTTCGTACGTATGCAAGTTCACCCGGTCAATAATAATACGGGTTACCTCGTCTAGTTCGTAGGGAACAGCTGGATTGTTAAATAAATCGGAAAGCTTAAGATTGGAAAGAACAACCTTCGCAGCGACACGTTCCTCTGCACTTTCAGCGGCAACACCAGCTAGGTGATCGCCTGATTTTTCTTCATTGGCTTTTCCCATCACTTCCATTACGGAATTGAATGAGTAGGTCCGGCCAAAGAGCGTGGTCTTTAAAATCATGAATGAATCCTCCTTTAATCATTAATTAAATACAAGTGTTTTGACGACGACAGGCAGTACTGAACCGTCTGCAATCGGATTACCAATATCAATGTAGTCTCCATTTTGTACATGCACACTGTCAATGCATACAAAAGGATACGCTGCTGGTAATTGTGCATACAGACTATGTCCTAGTGCCTTTGCCATGTCTTCTTTGACCAAGATGACGAGTGGATCGCCTTTTTGGATGACTTTCTCTAACCCCTTCACGATGGCCGCTGCTAAATCTTGGATATACTGGAAGCGTGGATTGACCGCTCCTTCAAAAGCTAAGGCAATAAGCTGCTGTTCGCCGTCTGCTTCAAACCAATTCAGCTTTTCTTCAATAGCTTGCGCCATCTTCTCGATGCTGGCCTGGTCTTCGTCTTCTTTTGAAAGCTTCAAAACCGGCACATTTTGAAGCGGTAGAATCTTGTCTTTGTAGGTGATGGTACTTCCGCTGACATCTGTTGTATGAGATCCTGCTCCTACAACCGTTGCTCGGATGGTTTCCACACTCTCGATTACTTCAAACTGCTCGAAAAGTTTTGATTGGGCAATCTTTCGTCCCAGTAAAATACCAATGTCTCCATACTTAAATGGTGCTTCGTCCGTATCTTTCTGGATATAATCGGCTACCCCACCGGAAAAAGAGACATACTCTACTTTTCGTTCAGTCCGCAAGTCCTTATTCGTAATCAGTAAGTCATAATACGGACTCTTTTCCCCAACACCCAAACTGTTTTCCATCACTTGAACCATAATGGACAATAGTTTATTCAAATCAGTCAAATCAATGGTCTGATTGAGCCTTAGCTGTAGCCGTTCTGCTTGAATAATAGTCTCAAGCTTCGGTGCAATATACGTAATCTTCCGTTGCTCATTCACCTTGATGAGCCGGCCGCCAATGTCAAAGCAACCTGTATCTTGGATATCGCCGTCATGGAAACAAACGAGGTTCGTTGTTCCACCACCAATATCAAAATTAACGGTAGTCGTATGGTAGTGTACGGAGTAAGAATGCGTACCCGCGCCCTTTCCAGCAATGATGCTCTCGAGGTCGGGTCCTGCTGTTGCGACAACAAAGTCTCCCGCGAATCCACTCAACGCTTCCGCTACAGCGCGGGAATTTTCTTTCCGAACGGTTTCACCCGTAATAATAATGGCACCCGTTTGGATGTCTTTTTGCTTCACACCAGCTTTTTGATACTGTTGTTCCACAAATCGTTTAATTTGGTTGGCATCAATCAAGTTGTTCGTCAAGATTGGTGTAAAGAGAATGTCACTTTTATAAATGACTTTCTTATCCGTAATCGAGATTCGTGGAATGGTAAAAGCTGAAGCCATGTTCTCGATATATAATTCAGAAAGCACTAACTGCGTAGTGGAAGTGCCGATATCAATGCCCACGCTCAATAATTTTTCAGCCATTCCCTCACTCCCTTCAAAAAAGACGCTGAAAGAAAGGTCTCTACAGGAGAGTCCTTTTTATCAGCGCCTTTGCTTTTTTTCTTACGACCTTGTAAGAAAGGATTATTTAGTTCTTAAATGTAATGCGAGTTTTTGTGCCATGTGGGTTAGAATCAACCGCAATGGTACCGTTCAACTTACTTTCCACAAAACTAGTAACAATCCAAAGTCCCAAATTGTGCTGGCCATGTGCTTCAAAGTCGAAGCCGCTGCCATTGTCTGCGACATAAATAAAAATCAAATCGTTTTCTTGCTTAATTTCTACACGAATCTTGCCCATCCCGGTTTCTTTATCGGTAAAAGCATGGTCATAACTGTTTTGAATTAGTTCATTCATAATAAGGGCAATCGTTACAGCCTTGTTGCTGTCTAGAATAATTTCTGAGTCAATTTCGCTTTGGAAATCAATTTCCCTTTGATCTGAGAAAAACCGAGTAAGGTTGAAAATAACGGCATCCAGTACCATTTTAAGCTGTACATTGTCTTCCTTTTGTTTAGATAGCAGTTCGTGTGTTGCTGCAATCGATAGGACGCGGTTGACGCTCTCATTCAGTACTTTCTTCGCTTCTGGACTCTCGGCTCGTCGAGCTTGTAGCCGCAGTAAGGATACTACTGTTTGCAAGTTATTTTTTACACGGTGGTGGATTTCTTGGATCGTTACAAATTCTTCTTCCTTGCGTGACTCTTTCACCTTCTGATCGGTAATGTCTTTCATGATTTGAATGACAAAACCGTTCGAAGGGAGATGAATAATTTTACTCTTGAAGTAGTACTGGTCGAACTTGATTTCTCGGCCTTTCAAACTTTCGAACTCGCCTAGAGAAACCAAACTCAAAATACGGTCAAAAGTCATTAAGTCAAGTGCCAGGTTATCATAGTGAAGCGAATTAATGGAGTCCATATAGCCAAACGTTTGATAGTATTGACCCGCTGCTTTATTATGATGTCTCAAAATCCCCTTTGCATCAAAGATTAAAATGATATCATCTAAAAAGTTTGCGATGGACTGCTCTACCTTTTCCATTTCTTCAAGTGCCAGACTGACTTCCTCGTACGATCGATCACGGTTTCTTACGTCAAACTGATGCTTGATTTCATTGCTGATATTCTGCTCAACAATGAAGACCGCAATCGTTTTGTTTTTATACTTCATCGGATACGAGGTTTGCTTGATCAGTACACCTTCTTGCGAACGTGCATTTAACTCAATCGAAGTCTGCGACGTCTCCAAAGTCCGCAAAGGCCCTGGTTCGTCTTTCCGATAAGCAATCTTGCCAACCACACGCTCCTTATACAAAGATGGGGAGTACAAGGGACGGCGGTGACAAACCACAATTGCTTCGCCGGTAAAGGCATCCCGCACATCTACGAAAACATCATAATCTTCATAGCGCTTATCCGATAGAGCATCTGCTACTTGTTCTTTTAAGAAAGCAATTTCTTGATCATTCAGCTTGGTGTAGCGTTCGCAAATATTTTGGATATCTTCATCCACTACATGTGGCTTATTCATCAAGCATCACCAATAATTCTGCTACTTTAATCATCGGAATACGCTTCTGCATACTGATCGAGCGCATTTTTTTGTAGGCAGCATCTTCATTAATTTGTTCAGTTGCCATCAATTTCCCTTTGGCCTTCTCAATCACTTTCCGCTCTTCTAACTTGCGGGCAAGTGTTTCCAGCTCTTTGGCCATCTTTTCATGTTCTTTCCCCTTTGCTAAGGCTAGTTCTACCATCGGCAACAAAGATTGTTCATGAAGAGGCTTTACCAAATATCCAAGCGCACCAAAACTAGTCGCCTTTTGGATGTATTGCTGATCGCTATAGGCAGTTAACAAGATAATCCCTGACGTTGTTCCTTCTGCTACGATTTTCTTTGAAGCAGTCAGACCATCTAAAATCGGCATTTTAATGTCCATGATCACTAAATCGGGTTTCGTTTCTTGACAGACCCGGATTGCTTCAAAACCATCTGATGCTTCCCCTACCACTTGGTGCCCCGCGCCTTCTAAAATGTCTCGGATATCCAGCCTTGTGATTGGTTCATCATCAACAACTACGATTCTTCCACTCATTATTTCACCTCATTGTTTTAACTAACCGTTAGTGCGACACGGTTAAAACCTAGTACTTTTTCCATTGTGTCGAGCACTTCTTCTAATGCGACAATGACAGATGAAACATCTCCGGTAATCACAACAGAACCTGAAAAACGATCAACAAACCCGATTTCAATATCTGCTGCTTTAGTCGCAATATCAACAGCAATAATCGCTGCTTCGCTTGGGGTGATGGTCATGATTCCAATCGCATCCGCCTGGGTGTTCAACACACCAAGCTTCCCATAAATCTCAGGGTCAGGTTTTGCAATCGCATGGGCAACCGTAATTTGTTTCCCGGGAACATACTCCTGTATGATTCTTTCCTTTTCCAATGAGTACGCCTCCTTGTCCTAACTATGCATATGCCTGTTCTAAGATTTGCACGATGTCCGCTGGCGTCGCTTTGACAGGGTTTGTGTCAGAGCAGCGATCCTTCAGCGCATCTATTGCGATTTGGTGTTTGTGTTCTTCGAAAATACTGCGTTCAACACCCCACTTCGAAAAAGTGGTCGGCATATTTAAACGCTTTTCTAGCGAAACGATTGCATTCGTCAAGCTTCGAACGCCCATCTTTGGACTTCCTGCACTTAAACCCAGCTGTTTCGCTATTTTCGTGTATCGTTTTGCTATCTCCAAATGATTCATTGCCCCATTGCTCGTCACTCCACTATTATAACGGATAACGTGCGGTAATAATATGCCATTCAAGCGTCCATGTGCGATATGGAATCGTGCTCCGGCTGCATGAGCGATGCCGTGGTTGATTCCGAGAGACGCTTGGTTGAATGCCAGACCTGCCAAACATGAAGCCACATGCATTTTCTCGCGTGCCTCCATGTCCTGCCCGTCGCGATATGCTCGTTCTAAATACTCAAACACATAGACAATCGCTTTTTCAGCAAGAGCATCGGATATTTCATTCGCCTTCGTTGAGACATACGCCTCTAGAGCATGGGTCAATACATCGATACCGGTATCGGCCGTCGGAATCGGTGGCAAATCCCGTACCAATGACGCATCCAGGATTGCTTCATCTGGTAAAATTTCGTCCGTAACTAACGGGTACTTCACTTCTTTCTCAGCGTCCGTAATGATTGCAAAATTGGTTACTTCTGAACCTGTTCCGCTGGTCGTCGGAATCACGAGAAAAGGAATGCTACCGAAAGTACCGCTTTGTCTGCCAAAGTACAGCATTGCTTTTGCTGCATCAATCGCAGAACCTCCTCCCAATGCGAGGAGCATGGTTGGATGAAAGTCTTTTGCTTGCTCAATTCCTTGAACAATCGTATCAATAGGTGGATCAGGAACAACTTCAGAAAACACCATTGTTTCCACACTCGCTGAAAAGTGGCTGGTTACCGTTTGATAGATTGCTGAATGAGCGATGAATGAATCCGTAATGATTAAAATCTTTTCGTCTCTAAATTCACTCAAACGGGACAAGCTATTCTCACCGAGATATAAAGTTGTTCCAAATCTGATTTTTTCCATTCTGAACCTCCTTCCTACAAAAAAAGCCGTAAGCAAACAAGTATCTTATTCGATACGTTGTTTCTTACGGCTTCGTCGCTCGTATTTGATGGCACGCCCTTGTGCTCTAACTGCTATAAGCGTACTATTGTTTTTTCAGGTTGTCAACAAAATTTTGAAAAACGGTTCCAAAAACGTTAATCTTTTAAATCTGCCTTCGTAATTTCTGTATGGAAGACACGTCCACTGCGCTCATAGAGCACGTCTTGTACGTTTGCTTCTGCATTTACTACTCGAGCAACGGCAAAGAAGTAATCAGATAATCGGTTCACAAAACGAACCACTTCTTCGTTCATATCATTCGTCCACATGAACGTAACGATTTCTCGCTCTGCTCTTCTCGCTACCGTGCGGGCGAAGTGAAGTTGGCTCGCAAGCTTCGTGCCGCCTGGCAAAATGAAAGATTCAACGACTGGCGGAACATCGGCATACTCATCGATGCGACTTTCTAACCAGAGTGTCAGTTCTTTATGAACGCGGTATGGATTCTTCCCATGTGGTGTCGCTAAGTCATTCCCACAGTCGAACAAATATTGTTGAATGGTCATTAGTTCTTCACGTAACGCTGGTGTAGCTTCATCAGAACTTGCAGCCATACCGACGATACTATTTAGTTCATCCACTGTTCCATACGCGGTTACCCGCTCTGAATCTTTGGCAACTTGCATACCGCCAATAATTCTTGTATACCCTTTATCGCCTGTTCTTGTATAAATTTGCATGTATTCTTCATCCTTCCAGATATTCAATTAATGCCGTGATTCCCGTATCCGATACAGCCGACACTTGAAAAATTCTTTCCACACCGGCTAATCGGAGACGCTCTTCGGCTTCCTGGAGGATCGTTTCATCCTCACATAAATCCGTTTTTGTAATGATGCCAATACATGGCTTCATTAAGTTTTGAGCAAAATTGGGTGAATAGATTTGTTCTTTTTCCATCACATTCGCAACCAACCCAATTACTTCTGCTTCCGCAGCCATCATTTGCAACGCATTGTAGTAGCGCCGATGCTGCACAAATTCACCAGGAGTATCAATCATCTGGGGATAGTACTCGACGGCTTGCGTTTTTTGGTAGCGCAATTCTTCTCCAACGATTCGTTGACAGAGTGTTGTCTTGCCGCTACCGATGGACCCAATCAACATGATTTTCTTCATTTGATTCCTCATCCTTCTAGGTCCGCGTAATCGCAGGAACACTGAAGCCCATCTGTGTTTTCAGTGCCGTAGTTGAAGCGTTCATTGCCATTTCCACCGCAGCCACATCGCCTAGGATAAAGACTGAACCACTGAACCGATCCACAAAACCGATTGTAACCGGTGCTGCCTTTTTCGCATGGTCCACAGCGATAATCGCGACTTCACTTGGGGTAATAGTCATGATGCCGATTGCTTGATAATGCTCATCGTGCAACCCTAACTTTTCAAAAATCCGTCGATCCGGATGCGCAATGATATGCGCCAAAGTAACTTGCTTCCCTGGTACGGACTCAAATATTTTACGATCCTTTTGTATCATTTCTTCGCCCCTCATTTCTTTGAATGAAAGCGCAACACACACGTCCATAGTAATTGTGTTTGAAATTTCTGTCAAGAGACGGAACTTTATTTCTTCATCGAAGAAAGAATCAACGGTCGTAAAATGGGTTCCAAAATCAGGTAAAAGACTGCATTTCCAAATGCATGCATCAAGTCAAAAGGTACGCCCATCAAGTAGTAGGACCAAAAATTGGTCATGCCAAACATTTGGGAAGAGAAGATGGAAATAACAAATCCATATAGAAGACCTGCCAAAAAGGCAAAAATAACCATGAGCCATTTTGTCTCCATTCTTCTATACAAAGGTCTAAGGAACAAACCGGTGAATCCGATCATTACCATGTAGCTAATCATCTGATAAAAAATCCACGGTCCCATTCCAAGCACCAAATTCGACAAGATGAGTGAGAGTGCTGTCACAATCAGCCCGTCCCTCGTGCCAAACGTCAGCGTAATGATTAGCAAGACGGCCGTCATGGGCTGTACATTCGGCAAGAACTGGAAAACAATTCGACCTACATAGCACAGAGCCACTAAAATCGAGAGCACCGCAATTCGTTTGACTGAAAAATTCGACTGTTTTTTTAGGATAGTGGTTCGAGTTTCCATTCCACAACATCTCCCTCTTGGAGTTCAGTGTCATTTGCACCTGCCGGAGCCATTTCGCCGTTTAAGTCAAATAGCCAGTACTTACTTGCTTCTACATCTTGTTCATGACCGTTGATGGATTCAATAAACGTATCTTTCTCTACAATTTCATAATTTTCTTTCATAACCTCTAATAAGATTGCTCCAGGTTCTACTTCCACTTCTTTGGTGCCGTCTTCTATTTCTTCACCGTCTACACTCACATGAATCGTTACCGCTACGGTTTCTTCAGCCACGCTGGAGGATACCGCGCTGCTCGTTTCCGTTACTTGTGTGTCACTGTCTGAAACGCCACAACCTGTTAAAATAAACCCTGCTGCCAATAATGCCAAATACTTTTTCATAAATACCACTCCTAATTTTTATTGGCTAAAAACGAGGACTGGTTGACCGACGTTGGTCCTTCCTTCCACCTTGAAGATCAGTCCTTGCCCTTAGCTGTGACGGATAGAACCCCTACTCATTTTTGCTAAAATGAATATGGAAGCTGTTTTTTTTGAGTACAAAAAAAGCCTATGCGCCATTACATAGACTTCAAACGACACTGTTTTACCTCGAAACAGCAACGCATGCATATTAGCAAACGAAAATAAAGATCTGACTCCATATGTTTCCATATGATTACAGTGGCGGGACCGTGTTGGGATTGAACCAAACTTCCATATCTTCGTTGTCTTTGAATGGTACTTCTATCCCCTTCATTGTAGTCCAGCAAAATGGAATTGGCAAGGGGAAAGTTGTACTAATCTTCTTTTAGAGACAAGACGCCATCTTTCATGACGTAGACTTTATCGCAGTAATCAATCAAGCGCTCGTCATGGGTTACCATAATCGTCGCTTTATTTTTTTCCTTTGTTTCGCGGGCAAGAATTTCGACTACTTCAAATGCTTTCGTTGTATCCAAACTTGCGGTCGGCTCATCCGCTAAAATAACGGATGGATCATGATAAAGGGCACGAGCAATCGCAACCCGTTGGCGTTCACCACCGGACAAATCACTTGGATATTTGTTGCGCAGCTTCGTAATGCCTAGCCCTTCGAATAAGTCTTCTGCCTTCTCTTTATCAAACTTCGAGCGTTCTACTTTATTAACCAAACGCATTTGATCTTCTACTTTCAAAAAGGGAACCAAGTTTGATGCTTGAAGAATAAAGCCGATTTCTTCAAAACGCATTTTATTGCGTTCTTTTTGATCTACTTCACTGAACTTCTGCTCACGAATCAAGACACGCCCTTCTGTCGGGGTTTGCAACCCTCCGATAATGGTTAGGAAGGTACTCTTACCGGAACCACTTGGACCAATAATCGCCACGAATTCGCCGCTCTCTACTGAGAAGTCGGTCTTTTTCAAAGCTTCTACTTCTTTATTTCCATCATTAAATGATTTCGTAACACCTTGCAATTCAATTAGTTTCATCTTCTTGTCCTCCTATCCAATTGCTTCTAGCGGATCAATTTTCGCAACGGTACGAACGGAGAAGAATGCTCCCAGTACAGCGAAAAGAATCAGCAAGCCAGTAATTCCACCCAGGAACAGTGGATTCGTGCGGTATGGTACAGAAGCTGGAAGAACAAGCGATGTTCCTACTGTCAACAACAATCCAATTCCAACTCCAATTGCTGCAAGCAGGAATGTCTGCGCGACAACAGATTTCGCAATATAGAAGGTAGAAATTCCTTGTGCCTTCATGACCCCAAACATACTTGATTTTTGTAACGTTAATACATAAATAAAGATTCCGATTACGATTGCGGCAATCATAATCAAGAAGCCGATCATTAATCCAAAGGTCAACACTTGTGCCGTGTAACCAGGAATTTCCTCAATATAATCTTTGATGGAATACGAACGTAAATTATCATTCTCTAGTTCAATTCCGTTTTCAGAACGAACGACCAAGGCGCTGATTCTTCCTTCTTCGGAATCATCTTGTTGATCGAAACGTACTTCTTGATACGTACCAACCGTTCCGTATAAAACGGGTGCCACGTTAAACTTCGCATCTTCAGTAAAACCAACAACCTCAATGCTTAAATCATTACCGGCAAGATTCAATTTATCGCCAATCTCAATTCCAAATTCTTCTTGCATACTGATGTCAGCCACTACTTGATGATCTTCCGTGAAGGTTTCTCCTTCAATTACTTCGGGCATCAAGAATTGATCTGATTCAATCCCAAAAATCGTAACCGTAATTTTTGCATCCTCACTCGTTGATCCTTCTTTTCGAACAACGGTTGGCGTCTGGCCAAGAACAGCCACTTCATCCGCGTTCACTTCGTCCATCAACTTCCGCGGCATCATCGACATACTAATATTCGCATTCGATTCATCGGTTAACACGATGGCATCTGCGTCCCACTTATCTACACTTGTACGGTTGTCTTGAGCTAATCCGTAAGCTAGTCCGGTTAGGAAGTACACCAGATACGAAACCAAGATCATGACACCAATGATAAGCGCAAAACGAGTTTTGGAATATTTTATTTCATTCCATGCTAAAAACATCAAAGCACCTCTTTATCTTCTATAATCATTCATTTTTCACGCACTTAAAAATAAATTGCTTTGAAATTATACCCCATAATTATTAATTTTCCTATCAAACTGGTTTTTTACACAAAAAAACTGAAGGATGCTTCCACACTCTCCAGTCTTTCCCTATCTAGAATAGTTTTGCAATATTGGTGTATTCTTTATTCAACGAATCGGCTACATCTGCATTCGTCAGTTTACCTTTGTAGACATTGATTCCAGTCATGATGGTAGCATCATTCTTCGCCGCTTCCAAGTATCCTTGATTAGCAATCTTCACTGCATAAGGCAAGGTAGCATTGGTTAGCGCAATCGTTGATGTTTTCGAAACAGCACCTGGCATATTTGGTACTGCGTAGTGCAAGATGCCATGTTTTTCATAAACTGGATCGTCATGCGACGTCACTCGGTCTTCCGTTTCAAAAATTCCGCCTTGGTCCACCGCGATATCCACAATGACAGAGCCCGGCTGCATTTTCTTCACCATTTCTTCGGTAACCAGTGTTGGTGCCTTGCGTCCTGGAATAAGGACGGCTCCAATCACGATATCCGCGTCTTGGATTGCACGCTCAATATTCACGGAGTTTGACATTAAAGTGATGACTTCGTTCCCATATAACGATTCAATCTCTTCCAAAACTTCTGGTTTCACGTCAAGAACCGTACAGTGCGCGCCAAGTCCAAGTGCGATTTGGAGTGCATTCCTACCGGTTACGCCTCCACCAATGATGACTACTTTCCCGTTACGCACACCTGGTACCCCGCCAATCAAGACGCCTTTGCCGCCGTATTGACTCTCTAGATACTGGGCCCCAATTTGAACAGACAGACGACCGGCAATAATACTCATTGGGTTCAAGAGCGGCAAGTCACCAGATTCGCCGACCATGGTTTCATATCCAATCGCAACCGTTCCGGCTGCTTCTAGTGCATTGGTCAGTTCCAATTCATTTGCCAAGTGTAGGTACGTGAAAATAATTAAATCGTCGCGGAAATATTTGTACTCTTCTTGCAGAGGTTCTTTTACTTTAATGACCATTTCTGCCGACCATACTTTCTCTGCAGAAGGTTCTAAAGTGGCGCCAGCTTCTTCGTACTGCTTGTCCTCAAATCCAGAGCCGAGTCCTCCGCCCGATTGAACCATTACCTGGTGGCCATTTTTTACAAGCAAGGCTACTCCCAGGGGCGTCAATCCAATCCGGTTCTCGTTGTTCTTGATTTCTTTCGGTACTCCGATTAGCATAAATAAACTCCTCCAATTTTAATCTCTCTTGTAAATCATATCACTTTTGAGGGAAGATTGAAAAGATTTCGATTAAAAATCAATGAAAATAGCAACTTGTTAACGGTTACCTCCTCAGTCTAATAGGAATAATTTTTTTAGTGGAAAGACAGATTTTTTGCGTACTTTATTAAGAAGGGAGTGAACATTCATGTTTTTATACAGGCGAGAAAAGAGTTTAACATTGCATATCATGGAGTCGCTGGCATCTCGCACGGCTCTTAATGGGAAATCAGCTGATTATTTGATCCATTTAAGAAAGGGGCACGAATGGGAAGAAAAACTAGATCAGCAGATGGAAGGTTGTGGCGATTCGATATTGGTTTTCCCGGGAGCATTGCTCCAACCACAAATGGGAAATGCCTTCCAATGGGACACGATTGTTTTGGCCGGTACATCCTTCTATTTATACGAAGTAAAGAGTTTTAGCGGAACCTATCGCTACGGAAAGGAAATGTGGGTGTCGGAAACAGGATTTGAAATCAGCAATCCGCAAATCCAAATGCAAGACAACAAAAATCGGTTCAAGAATTTGTTAAGGGAGTTGGGGTATGCAAAAGATTTCCAAGTAAAAGCCTATGCGGTCATGGTTCATCCTGAATTTACTCTGCTAGGAGCACCTGAGCAAGAAACCCTGCTCTTGCCGACTCAATTGAAACGGCACTTCACTTCTCTAGCAAAAGGAGCCCCACCGCTCACACGGTACCACCATCTAATCGTACAAAAGTTGCTGGCACAGCAAGGAGTGGAGCGCGCATTTTGGGATCATATTCCTCCCTACTGCTACGAAGATTTGCACAAAGGATTACGCTGCCCCGATTGTGGCTCGTTTTCACTCCATCATTCCAGGCAAGTTTATGACTGCACCAATTGCGGGATACGAGGGACTCATCGCGCATTAATTTTGTTCCACTGGAATGAGTTGAAGCAATTATTTCCCAATATGCCCCTAAGAAGCAAGGTTCTTTATGAATGGTGCGGCGGTGTTTACTCGCAAAACAGGCTTAGAAGAATGATTCAACAGCTCTAAACAGGAAAGCGTGCAAGTGAGCCTTTTAAAAAGAGCTCACTTGCACGCTTTCGGACATTTTGGTATGAGTGAGGATTATTTTGTACTGACCCCCAAAAGTTGGACTTGTAGGAGAGAAGAAATTCTCTCCTTTTTATTCGTTATTTATTTTTCTC
>NZ_JARBEA010000021.1 GCF_028863945.1 Jeotgalibaca caeni
TTGATACTTACAACCAAAAATTCCTAGGTCGCAGTCATAAAGGTTTCCAACAGGCCGAAGGCGAGCTCGAACAAATGCTGAGTCAACCGATGGAGAATTAGAAACAATCTACAGTAGGGAAGAACCATTTACACAAAATTATTGACGCTCCCCTTTTCTTTTATTCATTGTTGGTATTAACGACAATGTTTGATAAAATAAAAAGAGTTAACAAGATAAAGGTAGGGAAAAAACATGGCTCTTTTTGAAAGCAAGAATGAACATGCTCTAGACAAAAACGGTCTCATTCCCGCTCACATTGCCATCATCATGGATGGAAATGGCAGATGGGCGAAGAAAAGAATGATGCCACGTGTTTATGGGCATAAAGAAGGAATGAATACGCTCAAAAAAATCGCCATTCATGCTCAGGATCTTGGCGTAAAAGTACTCACTCTCTATGCCTTTTCAACTGAAAATTGGAAACGCCCGAATGATGAGGTCTCCTTTTTAATGAATTTACCGATTGATTTTTTTGATGTGTTTATGCCTGAATTAATCGAAAACAAGATTAAAGTAACCACAATCGGATGGATTGATGAGTTACCGGAAAAGACCAAGAAAATCGTTCAAAATGCAGTCGAAAGAACCAAAGATCACGAAGGAATGATTCTAAATTTTGCCTTCAACTATGGTTCGCGGCAAGAAATGACTGAAGCAATCAAAAATGTAGCTGAAAAGGTACAACGTAAGGAACTCTCTGCAGAAGATGTGACAGAAGAGTTGGTTTCACAAGAAATGTTTACAGGATTTCTTAATGAATACCAAGATCCTGATCTCGTTATCCGTACGAGTGGAGAAATTCGCATCAGCAATTTCCTGCTTTGGCAAATCGCTTATAGTGAATTGTATTTCACGGATGAGTACTGGCCTGACTTCAGTCCAAAATCTTTAGATCAAGCAATTGCGACTTACCAACACCGGAATCGTCGCTTTGGCGGAATATGAGGTGACGAATGAAAACCCGGATTATTACAGGTTTAATTGCGTTAGCACTTCTTTTACCTATTCTATGGATTGGCTCTTGGCCACTTGTAGTAGGTACATGTGTGTTAGGAGTAATCGCAATATCAGAATTTTTTATGATGAAAAAGAAACGCTTCTTCAGTATGACAGGATTGATTACATCAATCAGTACGGTTCTCATTATTCTTCCAGATGAGTATCGTTCGTTTTTCCCAGAAGGAGTTGGAATTTGGGAGCTTTACTTTGTATTTGCCATGATGCTAGTCGTCATGACTGTTCTTTCTAATAATGACTTTACCTTTGATGATGCAGGAGTCTTTATGCTGGCTTCCTTATACATTGGGAGTGGGTTCCATTATTTCGTAGAAACGGCAAATTACGGATTTATGACCATTATGTTTGTCTTACTTATTATCTGGGCAACAGATACAGGAGCTTACCTATTTGGGATGCGTTTCGGGAAACGAAAACTGGCACCAGTCATCAGCCCCAATAAATCGGTTGAAGGTTCACTGGGGGGAATCGTCTTAGCAGTCGTTGTGGCTCTTGTGATGAACCATTTCTTGGGATTGCTGGAAGTGTCTCCAGGTATGATGATTCTTCTTGCTACCCTCATGTCTGTGGTCGGTCAGTTGGGCGATTTAACCGAGTCTGCTTATAAACGCTACTTTGGCGTTAAGGACTCTGGTAAAATATTGCCAGGCCATGGAGGAATTTTGGATCGTTTTGACAGCACCTTATTCGTTATGCCGCTGTTTCAAATCTTCCTAACAATTTATCAACTTAATTGATTTCGTTTTAACGGAAGGGAATGGGCTTCTTTTGATAAAAACAATTCTCACCTTTATCATTATTTTTAGCGTGCTAGTGATTATACATGAGTTTGGACATTTTTATTTTGCGAAGAGAGCAGGCATTTTGGTTCGTGAATTCGCAATTGGAATGGGACCAAAAATCTTGTCATATCGCAAAAATGGAACGACTTATACCGTGCGGTTACTCCCTCTAGGCGGCTATGTACGAATGGCAGGATACGGGGATGACGAGGCCGAACTTCGAGCAGGGATGCCAATCAAAATCGTTTTAGATCAAGACGATCAGGTTACCCACATTAATCTTAGCGAAAAAGAACAAATTCAATCCCTACCTATGGAACTTACCCAATTTGATTTAGACAAAGAACTTTTTGTCGAAGGGATGATCCCTGGTAAAAATATGCCGATTCGTTATTCTGTAAAAAGAGATGCCTTAATTATCGAACCAGACGGAACCGAAGTACAAGTAGCTCCGATTGAGGTTCAGTTTCAATCCGCTAGTCTTTGGAACCGGATTTTAACGAATTTTGCCGGACCAATGAATAACTTCATCCTTGGTATCATCGTATTCTCCTTGCTTGCATTTATGCAGGGCGGTGTAGCTTCCAATGACAATGTACTCGGAGACATCCAGCCTGGAAGCCCTGCTGAAGAAGCGGGCCTCACTCAAGGGGACCGGGTAGTAGCGATTGACGACCAAGAAGTTGGCACATGGCAAGAAATGGTTGTCCTCATTCAACAACATCCTAACGAAGAGATTGCTCTAACAGTAGAAGCTCCAGAAGGCGGCGATACAAAAGAAATTTCAATCACCCCGAATGAAGCTACAACTGAACAAGGTGAATCTTATGGTCAAATTGGCGTATATCAACCATTTGATCAATCGTTCCAAGCGAAAATAACCTTTGGATTTACCCAAACATGGTTGATTATTACTTCAATTTTTAGCTTGATTGGATCCATGTTTACAAGAGGCTTTGATATCAATGCCTTTGGTGGTCCAGTTGCCATTTATGCTGCTACGGAAGAAGTAGTAAGTTATGGATTTATGAGCGTATTAAGTTTCCTTGGTTCTTTGAGTGTAAACCTAGGAACAGTCAACTTATTGCCGATTCCAGCATTGGATGGAGGAAAAATCCTCTTAAACTTTGTAGAAGGTGTCAGAGGGAAGCCTCTCGAACCTGAAAAAGAAGGAATTATTACCGTAATTGGTGTAGGCCTCTTGTTTGTTTTAATGATTTTGATTACCTGGAATGATATCCAACGGTTCTTTTTTGGATAAACACTGAAAGGCGCCTTCCTATATAGAAAAGAACCCTTCCTTGTCACAGATGAACCATTTCCTGTGGCGAGGAGGGGTTTCAAAACGAGTAAAACCAGAAAGAAGTGAATGTGTATGGAGAAGAAAGAACTGTTCCAGAAGCTGTTGGAACAAATTCAATTGCATACGGAACCTGACTACTTGCCTTATTTGGAAGAAGGAGAAGTCGAACAAGTATTAGTATATAAAAAATCGAAATCGTGGACGTTTGTCCTTTCCTTCCCTGATATTCTTCCATTTGAAGTATTTCAAGCTCTGCTCGTACGACTACGGACTTCTTTTAAGAATATCGCAGAAGTAGATGTGCGCTTGAAAACCACTCAACCAAAAATTACGGATGAGAAAATTAGTGACTACTGGCAGATAGCAGTAGAGAGAAGCAACATCTCCTCACCAATCGTGCAAGATATCTTGCGTAAGAGTGCTCCTAGTATTCATAACGGAGTCGTAACCCTTCATTTAGCAAATGAAATCACCAAAAATCATTTGAAGGACAATTATTTAGCAATTATTCAGCAAAATTTCTTAGTGCTCGGCTTCCCAGAATTTCGGATTAAGATTGAGGTAAGTGAAAAAGCTTCTGAAGAAATGCGAAAACAATATAATGAACGTAAAAAAGAACAAGAAGAAATGATGATCCGCCAAGCGGAAGAAAGTTTAAAAGTCTATGAGGCGGAGCAAAGTGCTCGCAATAATGGCGAAGGCGATTCCGGCCCCATCCAGTTAGGGAATAAAATTCCAGATAAAGAAGACCCGCGCCAGATGATTACCATTACGGAAGAAGAACGTTCCGTAGTTGTACAGGGAAATGTCTTTGATAGCGAGGTGCGTGAACTGCGTTCCGGTCGTAAAATGTTACTCTTCAAAGTTACCGACTATACCTCTTCCTTCAGCGTAAAAATGTTCTCGAACAACGAATCTGATGAACAGAATTTTGCCAAAATAAAAAAAGGGAAATGGCTGAAAGTTCGTGGAAGTGTCCAAGAAGACACGTATATGCGTGACTTGATTATTACTGCTCGCGATGTGAATGAAGTACGGGTTCCAGAACGACTAGACACAGCTCCAGAAGGACAAAAGCGAGTGGAACTACACTTACACTCGAATATGAGCCAGATGGACGCTACGAATCACATTTCTGACTACGTAGCTCAAGCAGCAAAATGGGGACATCCGGCTATTGCAATTACGGATCATGCCGTTGCCCAGTCTTACCCGGACGCTCATGCGGCTGGGAAAAAGCATGGAGTAAAAATTCTGTATGGTGTGGAAGCAAACATCGTGGACGATGGCGTTCCCGTTGCCTACAATCCGAGCCATATTGAGTTGAAAGATGCTACCTATGTTGTGTTTGACGTAGAAACGACGGGACTCTCCGCCGTTTACGATACGATTATTGAATTGGCTGCTGTAAAAATGTATAAAGGGAATGTGGTTGATACTTTTGAGGCATTTATTAATCCTCATGTTCCTTTATCGCAGCTCATCATTCAATTAACGGGTATCACCGACCAAATGTTGAAAGATGCTCCTGATGAAGCTACCGTGATTCCTAAATTTAGAGAATTTTGTAAGGATTCGATTTTGGTTGCCCACAATGCTTCTTTTGATATGGGGTTCATTAATAAAAGTTATGAACGAAATGGACTGCCGGAAGCAGATAATCCGGTCATTGATACCTTAGAGTTATCCCGTTACTTGCATCCACAATTCAAATCCCATCGACTGAATACTTTGGCTAAAAAATTTAATATTAACTTGGAACAACATCACCGGGCTGTATTTGATGCTGAAACAACTGGACATTTGTCTTGGATTTTCATTAAAGAAGCAGCTGATAACCATGATATTTTCTACCATGATGAGTTGAACGAAGGAGTCGGTCAAGGGGAGTCATACAAGCAAGCCCGTCCCTTTCATGTCACACTCTTGGCTAAAAATCAGACTGGCTTAAAAGACCTGTTCAAACTTATCAGTGCGGCACATGTCAATTACTATTACCGAGTTCCTCGAATCCCGCGTAGCTTGCTTGTTGAATACCGAGAGAATATTTTAATCGGTTCTGCTTGCAGTAATGGCGAAATTTTCGAAGCCATGATGCAAAAAGGGAAGGAAGAAGCCCTTAATAGAGCCAAATTCTACGATTATATCGAAGTAATGCCAAAAGGGGTCTACAAACCACTCCTAGCCAATGAACTTGTGAAGAGTGAGAGTGACCTAGAAGAAATTATTTCAGAAATCGTATCCATTGGCCAAGAATTGAATAAACCAGTAGTTGCTACCGGAAATGCTCATTATCTCAACCGCGAAGATTCTATTTATCGTGAAATTCTACTTGGTTCGATTAAATCAAACCAAGGGAAAGTATTGCACTTGCCAGAAGCACACTTCCGCTCAACCGATGAGATGCTTCATGATTTCTCGTTCCTTGGAGCAGATGTTGCACAAGAAGTGGTCGTTACAAACACACATAAAGTTGCAGATATGATTGAGGAAGTTTCACCAATCAAAGACAAACTGTATACGCCAAACATTGAAGGAGCGAATGAAGAAATCAGAGCTCTTTCCTATGGACAAGCAAAGAAATTATACGGTGAAAACTTACCAGAGATCGTTGAACAGCGTTTGGAAAAAGAATTAAAGAGTATCATCGGAAATGGATTTGCGGTTATTTACTTAATTTCCCAAAAACTCGTTCTAAAGAGTAATGAAGATGGATATTTGGTAGGTTCTAGGGGGTCGGTTGGTTCCAGCTTTGTAGCTACGATGACCGGAATCACAGAAGTAAATCCTTTAGCCCCTCACTATCGTTGTCCAGAATGTCATTATAGTCATTTCTTTACCGATGGGTCCATCGGGTCAGGATTTGACTTGGAGAAAAAGGATTGTCCAGAGTGCGGGACAACATTAGTAGGGGATGGACAGGATATCCCGTTTGAAACGTTCCTTGGCTTCTATGGGGATAAAGTTCCTGATATCGATTTGAACTTTTCGGGCGAATATCAGGCACAAGCCCATGCCTATACAAAAGCTTTGTTCGGTGAAGAATATGTATATCGGGCAGGAACGATTGGTACTGTCGCGGATAAAACAGCGTTTGGTTATGTAAAAGGATATGAACGAGATCACGGAAGGAATTACTCGCAGGCAGAAGTCGATCGCTTGGCGAAAGGCTGTACAGGAGTTAAACGAACCACTGGCCAGCACCCGGGAGGAATTATCGTTATTCCAGATTACATGGATGTTTATGACTTCACTCCGATTCAATTCCCGGCAGATGACCAGTCTTCCGAGTGGAAAACAACTCACTTTGACTTCCATTCCATTCATGACAATGTCTTGAAACTGGATATTCTGGGTCACGATGATCCGACGATGATCCGGATGCTGCAAGATTTGTCTGGAGTTGATCCGACAACGATTCCAGTGAATGATCCCGACGTAATGCGATTATTCAGTGGAACAGACGTATTGGGCGTTACTCCTGAACAAATTTACAGTAACACAGGAACACTTGGGGTACCGGAGTTTGGGACTCGTTTTGTCCGCGGAATGCTGGAGCAGACGAAACCAGCCACTTTTGCCGAACTGTTACAAATTTCAGGTCTTTCTCACGGAACCGACGTATACCTAGGGAACGCAGAAGTGTTGATTCGGGAAAATAATATTCCTCTGGCAGACGTAATCGGATGTCGGGATGACATTATGGTTTATTTAATCCACCATGGCTTAGAAGATGGGCTTGCCTTTAAGATTATGGAGTCTGTTCGTAAAGGAAAAGGAATTCCAGATGAATGGCAAGCTGAAATGCGAGCAAAAGATATTCCTGAATGGTACATCCAGTCTTGCTTAAAGATTAAGTACATGTTCCCGAAAGCCCATGCGGCCGCTTACGTATTGATGGCCTTACGGGTTGCTTACTACAAGGTTCATGATCCAATTCTCTATTACTGTGCCTACTTCTCTGTTCGTGCTCAAGACTTTGAACTGGATGCAATGGTTCAAGGAAAAGAAAGCATCAAGGCACGGATGAAGAACATCATGGATAAAGGCTTAGATGCCTCTGTTAAGGAAAAAAACGTCTTGACTGTGCTAGAGATTGCCAACGAAATGGTCGAACGAGGTTATGAATTCAAGATGGTAGATTTAGATAAATCGGATGCTACGAACTTCATTATCGAAGGAAACAGTTTGATTGCCCCATTCCGAGCAATTCCAAGTTTGGGTGAGAACGTAGCGAAACAAATTGTTGAAGCACGCAAAGAAAAACCATTCCTATCGAAGGAAGACCTCGCAACAAGAGGAAAAGTTTCTAAAACAATCATCGATTACATGAACGAGCAAAATGTTTTGTCTCAACTTCCAGACGAAAACCAATTATCCTTATTTGACTTTTAAGTAGAATTGCAAGAAAATCCGCATAACAGGCGGTTTTCTTGCAATTTTCATGTTTCTGGTGTATCATAGAAAGGAATAAAGTTGCTAAGGGAGTGAGCGGAAACGCTCGCTCTTTTTAACGCAAAGCACCAGTTAAAATGGTTGTTCAAAAGAGGGAGGGGTATTGTGAGCCGAGTAGTAGAGGTAATAAGAGAGGCTGTCTTACCGATCGTAGAGGAACGCAACTTTGAATTAGTGGATGTAGAATTCGTAAAAGAAGGGAAGAATTGGTTTTTACGGGTGTATATCGACAAACCAGGTGGGATTGATATCGAAGAATGTGCCTTGGTAAGTGAGCATTTGAGCGGTATACTAGATGAGATGGATCCAGATCCAATTCCACAAGCATATTTTTTGGAAGTATCTTCTCCAGGAGCAGAACGACCATTAAAAACCGAGGAAGATTTGCATCGTGCGATTGGCAGCTATGTCCATCTGTCTTATTATCAAGCAATGGAAGGTGAAAAGTTTCATGAAGGAACCCTTCTAAGTGTAACTGATGATACGGTCACTTTGGAAATCAAAGTGAAGACAAGAACGAAAGTAATTGAAATTCCGCGTGAAAAAATTGCCAAGGCTCGCTTGGCAATCAAATTCTAGTAAGATGCAGGGAGTGAAAGATTATGAATAAAGATATGTTGAGCGCATTAGATGTCTTAGAGAAAGACAAAGGTATCTCGAGAGAGGTAGTTATCAGCGCTTTAGAAGCCGCATTGGTCTCTGCTTACAAACGGAACTACGGCCAAGCTCAAAACGTGGAAGTCGAGTTCGATTCCAAAACAGGTGACATTCATATTTACTCCATCAAAGAAGTAGTAGATATGGTTTTTGATTCTACTTTAGAAGTAAGTTTGGAAGATGCACTAGAAATTAACAAGGCTTATGAAATGGGCGACAAAATTCGTTTTGAAGTAACACCTCGCGATTTCGGCCGCATTGCTACTCAAACAGCGAAGCAAGTAATTATGCAACGTTTACGTGAGGCAGAGCGTGGCATCATTTATGACGAGTTCATCGCATATGAAGATGACATCTTAAATGGTGTAGTGGAAAGACAAGATTCCCGTTATATCTATGTAAACTTAGGGAAGATTGAAGCTGTACTCTCCAAACAAGAACAAATTCCTGGTGAAGAGTTCGAGCCGCATGACCGTATCAAAGTATACGTAACGAAAGTAGAAAACACGACGAAAGGTCCACAGGTTTATGTGAGCCGTAGTCACCCGAACTTATTGAAACGCCTTTTTGAACAAGAAATCCCTGAAATTTACGAAGGTGTAGTAGAAATCGTTTCAATCGCACGTGAAGCTGGCGACCGTTCAAAAGTAGCCGTTCGTTCCCGTGACGAAAACGTTGATCCAATTGGAACTTGTGTCGGTCCTCGCGGCCAACGTGTGCAAGCCATTGTCAATGAATTAAAAGGCGAAAACATGGATATCGTGAAATGGGATGAAGATCCGAGCACTTATATTGCAAACTCCTTGAACCCTGCTCAAGTCATTCAAGTGGATTTCCAATCTGCAAACGGCAGTTGCACGGTAGTCGTACCAGACTATCAATTATCACTGGCAATTGGTAAAAAAGGGCAAAATGCTCGCTTAGCTGCGAAGTTAACCGGATATAAAATCGACATTAAATCAGAGACAGACTACAACGAGATCATGGCTGAACGTACTGCGAAGGAAGAATATATTTCAGAAGAAGTTATTTTGGAAGATTCTCTTGTGGACAATGTAGACTACGATCAAGTCTATTCAGAAGCTGAATTAGATGATACAGTAGAGTTTGTTGAAGAAGTAGAAGATTTAAACGCGGAAGATGATATTCGTGAGTACGATGAGATTGCAGAAGACATTATGGATGCTGATGCAGTTGAAGACCGAATTGCAGAAGTGGAGTTAGATCCTGAAGAGGATTATACTGAATTAGTGGAAGGCCATGATGACATCTAAGAGGTGACCAGTCGTGAAAAAGAAAAAAATTCCGATGCGTCGTTGCATCGCCTCGAATGAAATGAAACCAAAAAAAGAGATGGTGCGGATTGTCCGTACACCAGAAGGCGAATTAGCCATTGATCCATCCGGAAAATTGAATGGTCGTGGTGCCTACATCTCTTTAGAGCCAACGTTAGTTGAAAAAGCTAAAAAAGGCGGTTTGATTGAACGACAATTCGAGATGAAAGTAGACGAAGCGTTTTATCAAGAGTTATATGAATATGTGGACCATCAGAAAGCAAGGAGCTTATTGAAATGACGCCACAACAAAAACAACTAAATCTGTTCGGTTTGGCAACTAGAGCAGGTAAATTAGTTACCGGTGAAGAACTTACAATCAAAGCAGTCCAACGCAAAGAAGCAAAACTTGTTGTTGTTGCCGCTGACTGTAGTGAAAGCACCAAACAAAATATCCAAAATAAATGCCAGTATTACAATGTTCCGATTGATTTTGCCTTTAGTAAAGAAGAAATCAGTCAAGCAATTGGGAAAAGCCGATCTATTTGTGCCTTTACGGACAAAGGTTTTGTTGACAGCTATCTTAAATTGAAAGGAACGAACGATATGAAATAAGGAAGGTGAGAACATGGTGAAAAAGAGAGTCTTTGAATTTGCGAAGGAACATAAGGTACCAAGTAAGACGGTACTAGAAACAGCAAAACAAATCGGACTGAACTATCAAAGCCACGTATCAACCATGGAGGACGACGAAATTAAGAAATTAAACACAGCGATGGGGGAACAAGGTAAAACACCTTCTTCTTCTCCACAAAAAAACCAAAACACGAACAAACCAGCAGGCGAAGTGAAAAACAAAGCTACTGCTACAAATGCAAGAAAACCTCAACCAGCTACAAAGAAACCAGCTCAAGCAGCGACTTCAACTGATAAGAAAGCAGCACCACGTACCGCGAATGCACAACCGAAGAAAGATACACAACCACGTGCTAAAACGGAAGGAACCGACGCTCCAGCACGTCGTAATCCGAACAACCGTGGAAAAGCAGATGGTTTCTCCAACAACAGACGCAACAATCGGAACAAGAAGCGTCGTGATACACGTAAATCTACGAAGCCACCTGTACCACAAAGAAAATTCCGTGAACTACCAGAGACATTTGTCTATACGGAAGGCATGAACATTCAAGATGTAGCGAAGAAATTGCATCGTGAGCCAGCGGAAATTATCAAGAAACTATTCTTGATGGGAATTGTGGCAACGCAAAACCAACCGCTTGATTCTGAAACATTAGAATTGATTGCTACCGACTATGGTATTGATGCAGAACAAAAAGTAGAAATTGATATTTCTGACTTGGATGTATACTTTGAAGATGAAGTGAACGAAGACGAATTTGTAACACGTCCACCAGTAGTAACCATTATGGGACACGTAGACCACGGTAAAACTACTTTGCTGGATTCCTTAAGAAATACAAAAGTAAGTTTAAGTGAAGCTGGGGGAATTACCCAACATATTGGTGCTTACCAAGTTGATGTTGAAGGAAAGCCAATTACTTTCCTTGATACACCAGGGCATGCTGCGTTTACAACAATGCGTGCACGGGGAGCAGATGTAACCGACATTACCATTATTGTTGTAGCAGCTGATGACGGTGTAATGCCGCAAACAGTTGAAGCAATTAACCATGCGAAAGCTGCAGATGTTCCGATTATTGTAGCAGTAAACAAAATCGACAAACCAACTGCAAATCCAGATCGAGTGATGCAAGAATTGACCGAACACCAATTGATTCCTGAAGCATGGGGTGGAGATACCATCTTCGTAAATATCTCAGCTAAATTCGGTGAAGGTATCGACGAATTACTTGAAATGATTCTGTTAGTTGCTGAAGTACAAGAACTGAAAGCAAATCCAAATCGCCTCGCAATCGGTAGTGTGATTGAAGCTCGTTTGGACAAAGCAAAAGGCCCAATCTCTACTTTGTTAGTTCAAAGTGGTACACTAAAAATTGGTGACCCAATCGTTGTAGGAAATACGTATGGTCGTGTTCGTGCAATGACAAATGATACAGGCCGTCGTGTGAAAAAAGCAGGCCCATCTACTCCGGTAGAAATCACTGGATTGAACGACACACCACAAGCGGGAGATCGTTTTGTAGTGTTTGAAGATGAGAAAACAGCTCGTTCCGTTGGGGAAGATCGTTCCAAACGTGCACAAGTGGAATCTCGTTCGAAGAATAACCGTGTGACGTTGGACAACCTATTTGACAGCTTAAAAGAAGGCGAACTGAAAGAAGTTGGCGTCATCATTAAAGCAGACGTACAAGGTTCCGTTGAAGCATTGGCAAATAGCTTGAAGAAAATTGAAGTAGAAGGCGTACGTGTTCAAATCATTCATGCGGCAGTAGGTGCCATCAATGAGAGTGACATTACCCTTGCTGCAGCAAGTAATGCGATTATCATCGGATTTAACGTGAGACCGACACCACAAGCGAAGATTCAAGCAGACCAAGAAAGTGTTGATATTCGTCTACACCGTGTTATTTATAACGCTATTGATGAAATTGAAACAGCAATGAAAGGAATGCTTGACCCAGAGTACGAAGAAAAAATCACTGGACAAGCCCAAATCCGTGAAACTTATAAAGTTTCTAAAGTGGGAACCATTGGTGGAGCATTCGTTACAGATGGTGTCATCAAGAGAAACAGTGGAATCCGAGTTATTCGTGATAACATTGTTATCTTTGAAGGCAAGCTGGCTAGTCTGAAACGTTTCAAAGACGATGTACGTGAAGTAAACAATGGCTATGAATGTGGTGTAATGATTGAAGACTATAATGACATTCGTGTAGACGATGTTATCGAAGCCTTTGAAATGGTAGTTATTGACCGCTAAGTATCCATCCTCAAAAAGGAGAGATTAAAATGGCAAATTATCGTGCAGGCAGAGTGAAACAAGAAATTCAACGTGAAGTAAATGATATTTTGGCGAAGCGTGTGAAAGACCCGCGCGTACAAGATGTTACGATTACTGATGTAGAAATTACTGGTGATCTTCAATATGCCACAATCTTTTACAGCACGTTAAATGAATTAGCCAGTGAACGTGAAAAGACTCAAAAAGGTCTTGAAAAAGCAACTGGCTTAATTCGAAAAGAATTAGGTTCACGCTTATCTCTTTACCGTAGTCCTGAAATCACTTTTAAACGTGATGAATCAGTCGATTATGGTAATAAGATTGAAGAATTGATTCGCAAACTTCATGAAGAGCAAGAATAAATAAGAAGCAGAAGAGAGGCCAGGAGATTCGTCCTGCCTCTCTTTTTTGCGCTCTTCAGATCAATTTTTACCTTCATTCATCTTGCTATCTTTCTCAAAACACCTATGGTAAGCTTTTTATGGGAGCGTTTTTATCATTTTTTTGGAAGAAGGGTAGTAAAATGAAAAAACAATATGTGATTGCCATTGATCAAGGGACAACGAGTACCCGTGCCATAATTTTTGATCGCCAAGGAATTCCAAAGTGGTCATTTCAAAAGCAATTAACGCAGTATTTTCCAGAACCTGGATGGGTAGAGCACGATGCCAATGAAATCTGGTTAGCTGTTCTTACCGTTATTGCAGGTGTACTCATTGAATCGGGTGTCAAACCAGATGAGATTGATAGTATCGGAATTACGAATCAACGTGAAACCACAGTTGTATGGGATAAAGAAACCGGTATTCCGATTTATCGTGCAGTGGTATGGCAATCAAAACAAACGAATGACATATCGAATCATTTGATTGAAGCAGGCCACCAAGCCTTTATTCATCAAAAAACAGGACTTGTGATTGATTCTTATTTTTCAGCCACCAAAATTAGATGGATCTTAAACCAAGTAAACGGCGCGCAAGAACGTGCTGAGAAGGGGGAACTACTTTTTGGGACCATTGATAGTTGGATTGTCTGGAAGTTAACAGGTGGGCAGGTACATGTCACTGATTACTCAAATGCCAGTCGGACGATGCTCTTCAATATTTATGACTTAGACTGGGACGATGAAATACTGGCGCTCCTGAATATTCCACGTATCATGTTGCCGGAAGTGAAGAGTTCTTCTGAGGTTTATGGAAAAACGATTGAGGTACATTTTTATGGATATGAAGTGCCGATTGCTGGAATTGCTGGTGATCAACAAGCCGCTCTCTTTGGCCAAACAGCCTACGAGAAGGGGATGGTCAAAAACACCTATGGAACGGGCGCTTTTATTATCATGAATACGGGGAAAGAACCCATTATTTCAAATAATGGCTTGTTGACAACCGTCGCTTATGGAATTGATGGTGAAATTAATTATGCCCTAGAAGGAAGTATATTTGTGGCTGGTTCTGCCATCCAGTGGCTTCGGGATCAAGTCCGGATGTTCCGCCAGTCTCCAGAATCAGAAGAATTTGCGACAAAGGTATCTTCTACAGAAAATGTTTATGTCGTCCCTGCCTTTACAGGTCTGGGTGCGCCTCATTGGGACCAGGACGCTCGTGGTGCCATTTTCGGAATTACACGAGGAACGAGCAAGGAACACTTAATTCGGGCTACATTGGAGTCGTTAGCGTATCAAACTAGAGATGTTATCGATACGATGAGGAAAGATTCTGGCATCGACATTCCGACACTACGGGTAGATGGCGGCGCCGCAAGCAATGATTTTCTGATGCAGTTTCAAGCAGACATTCTGGATGTTCCGATTGAACGTTCGAAGGTAAATGAAACAACCGCTCTCGGGGCTGCTTACCTGGCTGGATTAGCAACCGGATTTTGGTCGAGCCGTGATGAAATTAAAGATTTATGGGAAAAAGACGCTACGTTCCAACCGGATATGGATGAAGAGCTTCGTGAAGACTTCTATTATGGTTGGCAAAATGCGGTTGAAGCGACCAAAGTATTTAAGCATAAACCAATACGAAAGAAGATACAGTAGTGTCATTCAAAAGGTGGGAATGAAGGCATGGAATTTTCAGCAGAAACAAGACGATTGAATCTTAAGGAAATGAAAAACGAACAACTTGATGTTTTAATCATTGGCGGAGGAATCACAGGTGCTGGAATTGCGTTAGAAACGAGTGCCTCGATGATGAAAACTGGTCTGTTAGAAATGCAAGACTTTGCGGCGGGAACAAGCAGCCGTTCCACAAAGTTAGTCCATGGTGGGTTGCGTTACTTAAAACAATTTGAAGTGGAAATGGTAGCTGAAGTTTCAAAAGAGCGGAAAATCATTCACCAAAATGCCAGCCATATTGTTCGGCCTACAGAAATGCTTCTGCCTGTATATCAAGAACCGGGAGCTTCTTTTACTCTTTTTTCTGCCCAGGTTGCTCTCAAGCTGTATGATGAACTGGCAAATTTGGAACAAGGAGAACAGCACACCTTTTTATCTAGCGAAGAGGTCCAAACGCTTCAGTCTAATTTAGCTACCGAGCAATTGAGTGGAGCCGGTTTGTATCTGGACTATTCATCAGACGATGCGCGGTTAACGATTGAAATCTTAAAAAAAGCACACGAACAAGGTGCACGAGTGGCAAATTATGTGAAAGTAACTGACTTTATCTATGATGAAAAAGAGCAAGTAATCGGCGTACTAGCAACAGACCAGTTAACAAACGAAACATACACGATTCATGCATCAGTAGTCATCAATGCCACGGGCCCATGGTCCAGCATGTTGGAAAAAGAAATGATTCTTCGTCCAACGAAAGGCATTCATTTAGTAGTCGACCAATCGCGTCTAAACGTAAATCAACCAATTTATACAGATACCGGATATCAAGATAACCGGATGATTTTTATCATTCCTCGTGGGGGAAAGACGTATCTTGGAACCACCGATACCGATTATGAGGGTGATCTTTCGCATCCACTCGTAACGAAAGAAGAGGTTGATTACTTATTGCATGCAGTGAATCGGCGTTTTCCAGAGGCAAACTTGCGACTTACCGACATAGAAGCAAGCTGGGCAGGAATCAGGCCGTTACTTGCTTCTGGTGACGAAGACCATCCTTCTGCTGTATCGAGAGGAAGTTCACTGTTTCAAACAGAAAAAGGACTGATCACCATTGCTGGAGGGAAACTGACCGATTATCGGCGAATGGCTGAAGAAACTGTTAAAGTGATTGTACAAGAGCTGGAGCGAAAAACGGGCAAAGGTTACGCAACTGTAGATACAAAAAATATCCGTATCTCTGGCGGTGAACTTCCACAAGGAGGAGCTAGAGGAATTTTTATCTCTGAAGCTATTGCGAAGGGGGGAGAGGTAGGTTTATCAGAATCAGAAACCCGTACCTTGGTTGATTGGTATGGTTCAAACATTTTTCAAGTTCTAAAAGGGGAAACATTTGAAGGATTATCCTTCATCGATTCCTTATCTCTTCGGTATGCATTGCAGCATGAAATGACACTCACACCAACCGATTATTTCGCGCGTAGGACTGATCTTCTCTTGTTTAGAGTCCAACACTTGAAGGAAGTCCAAGAAGCGGTGATAGCGGCCATGAGTCACTATTATGGCTGGGATGAGGTCGAGAAAGAAAGACAAGGTACTGGATTCAGACAAGTTTTTGAAGAATCACAATTAACTCACTTAAAATAACCAATAAACCAGGGAAAGCACAGCTTGTGTAGTACCTGGTTTTTTCATCCTATGATAAAATGAGAAGTAGAATGTTTTCTACCAAACCAGAGAGAAGAGGTTGAAGAAATGAGTCTCCAATTTCTAATCGGACCACAGACTGCCGATAAACGAAAAGTCTATATCGAAGAAATGAAAGCATTAATGACAGAAAAACCAAATGCGACGTTCTTTGTCATTGTTCCTGAGCATGCGAAGTTTGAAGGTGAAATGAACATCTTGGAGCAACTATGGCAAGCAGAAGAAAAAGCTAATCCAAACTTTATGGGTTCCATCAATCTGCAAGTGTTCAGTTTCAGTAGGTTAGCGTGGTTCTTTTTGCGCGATCAACCTATTTTTCAATACCGACAGCTGAGTGATGCAGGAATTAGTATGCTGTTACGGAAAATTTTACTGGATAAAGCAGATGATTTGATTTTATTTAGACGTGAAATCGATAAGGAAGGATTTATCCAACAACTTACCGATCTATTTAAGGAGTTGCGCGCTGGAAGAATTCAGGTAGCGGACCTAGAAGTTGCTCTACATCAAGGAGATGAATCGATTCGTCAAGCCGATCGACAGCTCAAGTTGAAAGAATTAGCCATGATTTATGAGGTCTACTGTCAGAAAATGGATGAGGGATATTTGCAGTATGAGATGCTGCTGGAGGCACTGGCTGAAATGGTCGAACAGTCCGACATGACGGATGTTTACTTGTATATCGAAGGATATTATTATTTCTCAGCTCAAGAACTGCAAATTTTGCACTCGTTTCTGCACCACGCAGAAAAAGTAACCCTTGTACTCGATTTAGACAAGCCATATGTGGAACGGGTTCCTGAACTGCATGATTTATTTTATGCAGCTGGCAGCACGTATTTTAATCTCTATCAATATGCCCGATCACATGGTATTCCCGTTCTGCAAGACAAGCGGATTGTTACTCAAGTAGACGGATACCAAGAAGGCATGGTCTCCTTGGATCATTACTGGATCCAAACGACTTCAGGCACGAAACAATCCTCACTAGACTATGAACTTGCTCCCGTTCAAGAGCTGATGGAAGTTTGGGCTTGTGATACAAAACAAGCCGAAATCTTCCATGTAGCGAACAATATCAACCGATTGGTGCAAGAGAAAGGATATCGTTATAAAGACTTCTTAATTTTGGCTCGGCGCGTAGAAGATTATGAAACCATTTTGAGTCCTTTATTTAATAAGGCTAATTTGAGTGTCTTCTACGATAAAGCAGAAGAAATGAGACACCATCCCTTCACTGATTTTATTGATAGTTTATTTCGCATACGGATGAATTATTGGCGTTATCCAGACATTATGCGGCTCTTGCGCACTGAATTACTTGTACCTGCTATGGAGATGGAAGCAGACCTTGCTTCGAAACAAACGTGGCTGGATCAATACCGCGACAAGGTGGACCAAACTGAAAACATCTTATTAGGATATGGCTTTGAAGGAAATGCATGGTTTGAGAAGGACGACTGGCAGGTTTACGACTTCGGCGACGAAGAAGACGGTTTGAATCAAACGCCTGAAGTAAAAGGGCTGGCCGAAGCGAATATAATCAAACGCTTCTTACAAGAGACGCTCCTTCCTTATTATCGCGGTCTGCCAAAAATCAAAACAGGGCGAGATGCGGCTTTGGCGTTGTACCGTTTTCTCGAGCGGAATCGTATTAATGAACAGATTATTTTTTGGCGTGACGAAGCCTTAGAAGCAGGGAACTTGGACCGGGCAAGACAGCATGAACAAGTCTGGAAGACGTTCACTCTCCTATTGGATGAATATGTAGAAACTTTAGGCGATATGCCGTATGACGAGCAAGTCTTTCATGAAATCTTGATGACCGGTTTCGAAACGGCTACCTACAGCATTGTTCCACCTACATTGGATCAAGTCATCTTTTCTAGTATTGAAGGTGCTCGATTTGAACCGGCAAAAGTGGTCTACATCATTGGAGCAACACAGGATCAACTGCCTAAAGCGCACGAGAATCGCTCTTTGTTGACCGAAGAAGAACGTGCCTCCTTGCAACAGTCACTTGGTGAAGAAGGGAAGTACTTGCGACCATCGATTGATCAATCTACCGCGTCTGAACCGTATATTGCGTATCAAGCCTTTTTAGCAGGGAAAGAAAAGTTGGTTGTCACTTATCCAATGAGCAGCGAGGAACAAAGTCGAGTCGCGAAATTGTCTCCTTATGTAGCTCGAATTGCCAAGGACTTTGATATACCGATTCAACACCGAGCAGCAAATGTGATTGACGCAGAAAAAACAGCGAACTTTATGGGAACGAAGATTCAAAACGTTGCCCAATTGGTAAAACTGTTGCGGCATCAACTAACTTCAAACGAAAAAATGCCTCTTTTGTGGCGGAAAATATTATCGTACGTATACCGCGATCAAGATATTCAGCCGGCTATGGCTAGCATTTTTGCCAGCTTGAAGTACAAAAATGTTCCCGCACAGTTAACACCTGAAATTGCTACCGAACTGTATGGGAAGAACTTGTATTTATCAGTTTCTCAGTTGGAGAGCTATTACTTAGATTCATACAGTCACTTCTTAAAATATGGATTACGTTTGAAGGAACGCCAAAAGTATGAACTTTCTGCAGCTGGTACAGGTGAATTCTACCATGAGGCACTGGAACATATTGTGCGCCAAATGCGTGGCAGGAAAGATTTATCCAAAGAAGAAGTTCAACAAATTGCTGAAAATGTACTGAAGAATTTATTTGGATCACAAAAATATGCGATTCTATCCAGTTCCAACCGGATGCGGTTCATTCAGGAACAATTACAGGATACGATTTACCGACTATCCTGGGTGATTCAAGGACAGCGCTCGTTAACAACCTTCGAGAATCTCCGGACGGAAGCCATATTTGGTCAGGCTGGTGTACCGAATGCACTGGAAGGCTTAGAATTTCCTTTATCAGGAGGTAAATCTCTTTCCATTCGCGGTAAGATTGACCGCATCGACAAGGTAGAACAAGACGGCAAACAATATCTCACCGTCATGGATTATAAATCGAGTCGCCATACCTTCCAGTTTGAAGATGCTTACTATGGACTGGCCATGCAAATGATTACCTACTTAGATGTGGCAATGATGAATGCGGAACAACTGATGGTGAATCAAGCTGTACCGGCCGGAGCTTTTTATCTACACGTAAAAAATCCATTTTTAGAAGTATTGCAACAACCGTCTGCTGATCTCTTTGAACAAAAACTAATCGAAGAAAACAAGTGGAAAGGCCTGATTGTGGCTGACCGTACCATTACGGATGCCATGGATCCTCATGTAACAGATGGTGCTTCTTCCTTGGTGCTTCCTTTCCGATATACGAATAAGGGTGAATTTTATAGTAGCTTGAATGATCTGGTCACTCAAGAAGAATTAAACCTGCTGATGAAAAATAACCGGCGCCGTATTCAAGAAGCTGGCGAACGCATCTTGTCCGGTGAACTGCAAATGAATCCGGTAAAAGACCGGCTGTACATTCCTTCTGTACAAGGACCATACCGTGCTGTTTCACAGTTCGACAGCACGTTACGTGAAAACAGATACCGGCGTTTGGAAAAGATGAATAAGAAACAAGTTTTGGAGAGATTAAAAGAAGAATTGCTTCTAAAGGAAACAGAAGAAGAGGAGGAAGAATAGGGTGAAAGACTTAGCGAATATCCCACCAAAAACAGCTAATGACCGCTTTACCGATGATCAGTGGCAAGCGATTCATCAAAGCGGAGACAATATCCTTGTTGCTGCTTCTGCTGGATCCGGAAAAACGACGGTTTTGGTCCAACGGATTATTGAAAAAATTAAGAATGGTGTCCATGTAGATGAGCTTCTTGTCGTCACCTTTACCGAATCGGCTGCCAGTGAAATGAAAGAACGAATTCAAACTGCCATCCAAGATGCCATCAATACGGCTGTAACGGAAGAGCAATACCGGCATCTTTTGCGGCAGACAACTCTCTTGCCACAAGCCAACATCAGTACCATTCATGCCTTCTGCTTAAAAGTCATTCAACGCTTCTTCTATCTCATTGAAATTGACCCTGTGTTTCGCATGATGGGTGATGCCATTGAAATTGATATGCTGAAAGAGGACGTGTGGGAAGATCTCAAAGAGACGCTCTACGGCGAACCGGGTACCTTTTTCAAATCGTTGGCAAAGGCCTATTCTGGAGACCGGAATGATGAAGGGCTGAAAGACTTGATATTCTCTTTGTATAACTTTTCAAGGGCGAATCCTGAACCAGTGCAATGGTTAAGTCAATTAATCAATCTCTATGAAATGGAAGAGGGATTAGAAAAAAGCTCCCTTTACCAAGACTTGTTAAAGCCACAAATAGAAAGAGACTTGGACGGTATACTGTATGACTTGGATGCTGCCATCCATATGGCCGGCGAGGGAGAAGGTACCGTCAAACAACGTGACCTTTTGGAATCGGAACGAGCTCATGTTTGGGCGGTACGAGAAGCCATCGATCAAGATGATTATGAGGCAGGATTTGACCGATTGGAGCAACTATCTTTTGCTACTTGGCCTAGGAGCAAAAAGGATGACCCCGATAAAGAAGTAAAAGCACAAATGAAAAATTTGCGTGATAAATCGAAAAAAGCTTTCACTACCTTAAAGGATGCCTTCTTCAATCGATCGAAACAAGATCAAGAATGGGTCATTCGAGAAAGCAAACCTTATGTAGCAGAAATGATTCGGGTAACGAAACGATTCACAGATGCCTATTGGAACCGCAAACTATCCGGAAATATGCTGGACTTTAATGACTTGGAACATTTGACGTTAGAAATCTTGCTGCCGCTAAAAGACGGCAAACGGGGTCCGAGTGAAGCCAGCCGTTATTACCGCCAGAAATTCCAAGAAGTACTCATTGATGAGTACCAAGATGTGAATAAGCTCCAAGAACGGATTCTCTATGGGGTAACCCGTCATCACCCAGATACAGAAAACTTATTCATGGTAGGAGACGTGAAGCAATCCATTTATGCCTTCCGCTTGGCAGATCCAGGTTTGTTTTTGGAAAAATACGAGAAATTTGGCCAGTCACAAGGTGGAGAACGTATTATCCTGGCTGACAATTTCCGTTCACGAGGAGAAGTCCTCTCCTTCACTAATTTTGTTTTCACTCAGCTGATGGACAAAAAAGTAGGGCAGATGGATTATGATGAGCTGGCAGAATTGAAACAGGGAAATCAATCCTTCCCGGAAGCTCCGCAATGTGAAACAGAAATTATCATTTATCTAAAAGGAGAAGGACAAAGAGAGTCTGAGCAGGTGGCCGAACTTACCTTCCAAGGAGATCCCGAATTGGATTGGGGAATAGATGATAAGGCTACCGGTGAGGTCACGATGGTCGCTCAAAAAATTCGTGATCTGGTACAAAATCAGGTGCTCTTGTATGATAAACGGACTAAATCAGAACGACCGATTTCGTACAAGGATATTGTGCTCTTGACTCCAACCAAGAAAAACAACTTATTGATTTTGGAAACCTTCAAGGAGTATGGTGTCCCGGTAATCTTGAATGATTCACAGAGCTTTTTCCAACGAACGGAAATCACGGTAATTCTATCTCTATTAAAAGTGATCGATAATCCAAGACAAGATATTCCATTAGCCGCTGTATTGCGTTCACCGATTGTAGGGCTAAATGAGCGGCAACTTGCAGCCATCCGACTTTCTTCCCCGTATGGTGACTTCTATGATGCAGTGTCGTCCTTTGTAGCCTCGTTTGCGGAGAGAGAAGCAACTGCTACAGAAGAAGAACAGGAAGGGTACCGAAAGCTTACCTTATTCCTGCAACAGTTGCGGAATTGGCGTCAATCTGCTCGTCATGATAACTTAGTCAGCTTAATATGGCGAATTTATGAAGAGACACATTTTTTAGATTACGTGGGTGGGATGACCGCTGGTAAACAGCGTGCCGCCAACTTACACTCTCTCTATGAACGAGCCAAGAAGTACGAGAAGACAAATTACAAAGGTCTCTTCCAGTTTATTCGCTTCATTGAGCGGATTCAGGAACGGTATCAAGACTTAGCAGAGCCAACCACTTTTAGCGAGGACGAAGATGCGATTCGGATCATGACCATTCATGCAAGTAAAGGACTCGAGTTTCCGGTTGTCTTCGTAATGGACATGTCGAAAAGTTTTAATATGCAAGATATTCGGGGACGCTATTTATTCTCCGAAGAGTACGGGATTGGAACAGACTTGTTTGATTCTGATAATCGGATGCGCTACCCTTCTCTAACCACCTATGCCTTAGCTAATGAGAAGAAGAAGCAGCTACTAGCAGAAGAAATGCGTAAACTCTATGTTGCATTGACTCGTGCAGAGCAAAAGCTGTTTCTGGTCGGTACCTATGAATCAAAGGAGAAAATGTGGCAGGAGTGGGGAGCAGTCGATGAAACTGCCGACCGTGTCATTCCAGATCATTTGCGTTTGAATGCCAACAACTTAATGAAGTGGGTTGGTTTAAGTTTATATCGTCACGGAAGTGTTCGTCCTGATTCAGAAATAAAATTATACCGCGGGGAATTAGCTAATGATCCAGTATCTTTCTCTATCAGTTTCCAAGGAGAAGAGGATTTACTAGGGAATTTTGTGACGGTTGATTTAGAAGAAGAAGTAGACTGGGATGAGCGCATTACTTCTTTGGCAACCAATTCTGTCAAGGAATCGGCAACTGCTTCCGAACGGGATTATCAAATGGCTGTCCGTCTTATGGAAGCAACGTATCCCCATGAAATGGCAACTCGGACAACAAGTTATCAGTCCGTTTCAGAAATCAAGCGGCTGTTTGAAGACCCTGATAATGCGCAGCTGTTGCAGCTTGAATTTGGGCAACAAGAAGCTGCAGCACGGTATGTGGAGCCTGAGCTTGCTCGGCCAACATTCCTTCAAGAGGAAACACGTCCCTCAAATGCGGAAATTGGGACTGCTGTTCACTATGTGATGCAAAACTTAAACATCGCTGAACCCGTTACAGAACCTGTTATCGAGGACTTGATTCAAAACTTAGTAGAGCGGGGCAGTATCAAGGAAAAAGTAGCCTCTTTGATTAATCATAATCAAATCGTTCAGTTTTTTACAACAGAATTAGGAAAAAGGTTGCAGGCAGATGCACATCACTTGAAGAGAGAAGTACCCTTTACCATGTTGATGCGGGCAAGCAATATTTTTGAAGGCATCCAACCAGAGGCAAACGATCATATCCTAATTCACGGGATTATTGACGGTTTTATTGAATATCCGGATCATATTCTCCTCTTTGACTTCAAGACGGACTATGTTGGAGAAAACCTGAAGGGATTGTTGGATAAATACCGCGGACAAATGATTGTTTACCGCGAAGCATTGGAAGATATTAAAAAGAAAAAAGTAACAGAGACGTATCTATGCTTCCTATCGACGAATGAAAATGTGTTGGTAGAGTAGACGCAAAAAGAAACGAGGCGGGATTATAAATCCTACCTCGTTTCTTTTTGCATCTGATTAATACGTATATTCGTTCGATGCATTCCATAATAGGAATTCGGTAACACCGTGGTCCTTCAAAGCTTGCACTTGTTCCATTACTTGCGCTTGTCCATAAACTTGATAATAACCTTCTCCTAAATAAGAAGCAGTGAAGTCTTGTAACCATGGACGGGTAACAGGTGTGTTCTCTAAAGACTCTAATAAAGGTAATTCTACCTTCATGTACTCATCCACTAGTTCATATGGATGCAAGTCTGGACGATCAATTCCAAAATAGGATGCTCCCCAGTGACTTGGATAAATCATTGATGAGATTACATCAACATTGTTTGAGATACCAGCGAAATCTTGTCCAATTCCAGAAGCTTCTGGAACAGTTGCTGCATAGCCAAAGATATCTACTGATACTTCTACACCATACGGCATCAATTTTTCACGTGCGTAGGCTACAAAGTCTGTAACAGCTTGAACCCGTTTTTCATAAGGTTCGAGATCCATATTCTCATACTCTCCGAGGCTGTAAGTTAACCCGTTGCTATCATCTGAAAATACTTCTGGGAAACGTACGTAGTCAAATTGCACTTCCTTGAAGCCAGCTTTTGCAGCTTCAATCCCAACGTTTACAGCATAATCCCATGTTTCTTTTAAGAATGGGTTAATGAACAACTCACCGTTGCCGTATTCCCAAATAGAACCGTCTGGATTCAAGAAGGACATGCTCGGTTCATTTTGCGCTTGGAGAGAATCCTTGAATGCTACAATCCGGGCAATTGGATAAATTTGATGTTCTTCCATCGTTTGCATCAACGCATCAATGTCTGGAATATAATCAATGGTATTTTTCTTGATGTGTTCGTCTTCAGATTGGAAGTCGGTAGTCACATATCCATGGTCATCCTTAATATCGATAACCATTGCGTTTAAATCGGTATCGTTAATATAAGTAACTAGTTCATTGAATTTATCTGGGTTACCAGCTGAGTAGGAAGTTAAATAAATTCCTTTTACACCGTCTTCTGGATAAGCGATGTCTACACCACTGTCATAATAAAATTTCTGTGGCAGTTCGCTCATGGATGGTGGGGTAAGAAAAGGTTCTTCCCGTAGTGTCAATACACTTTTATTACCTGCTTCTTCGCTTGAACTTGCGCTTTCGCTTGCTGAAATAGCATGCAGAGAACTAACCGAAAGCAACAATAGGGTAGAAGCAGCTATTGTTTGAAATAATTTCTTCATTCTGTTATTGTACCTCCCTGTTTGGTGATTCAATCATGGTTGGGTCTACAAGTTCGTATCCTTTCGCACGCAAACCGTCAATAATGGAGCTGATGGCTTCCTCTGTCCATGGGCGGTCATGCATCAATAAGTTCGCACCATTGCCAAGGAATTCCGTGTTCACCATAATATCTGCTAAAGCAGCGCCATCCATATACTGTTCTTCCCAGTCATATCCATAGGTCCAGTTCATATTTACCATGCCTTCTTCTTCAAGAATAGCTAGAACATTATCGTCATACATCCCATGAGGAGCGCGGAAGAAACGAGGACGTTCGCCCGTAGCTTCTTCTACTAAGTCATTTGTTTTAATTAATTCTTCAAGCTGTTCTTCATAGCTTAAATCAGGCAAAACAGGGTGGGAATAAGAGTGGTTTCCAATCTCAAAGCCCATTTCGTGAATTTGTTTGATGATTTCCTTATTAGCAGGATCCTCTAAGAATTGTCCCATTACAAAGAAAATAGCGTTGGCACCTTTATCTTTTACCGTTTCTGCAATTGCTAAGGAATGCTCTTGTGGAGCATCGTCAAACGTTAAGAGTGCGACTTCACTTGAAGCATCTTCGATTGGTTCAATCGTAAAAATATCTGGATTAACGGTATACGCATAAGCAACTGGTTCTTCACTTGGTGCTTCACTAGTACTTTCTGCGGAACTTTCTTCGGTTGTTTCTGTCGACTCTGCTACTTCTTCCGATTCTACAGAACTGGACGCAGACTCTTCCTTTTCTGTTGCGTTACTGGTACAAGCTGTAAGCGTGAATAGAGTGAGGAAGAGGAGTGTTAATTTTTGTTTCATCATCTTCCTCCTTATTTTTCTTCCATAGCAGCAAGTTCAGCTGATAGCTCACTAGCTTGGGTATCAAATTTTTCGAACCATTCCAATAATGGGCGTAGGCGTTCCACATTTTCATCACTTAATTCATTCAAAGTAGATACTCCATCAAAAAGTATGTTAAAGTCCGCTTCTTCGCTACCGATTGATTGATAAACTTCTTCTTCTTTGCTTAATTGTTCTTCATAGGCAGGGACATATGCTTTTACAGCAGTATCCATTTCCTTAATTGTGTCCGTAAGTGCAGCCACTTGGTCCATTGGAAGAGATTCTTCATCAAAGGCTGATAGATCTTCATAATCTTCTTGAATCGTTTCCAATGTTTCCGAGATTGTTGCTAACGTTTCTTTTCTACTCTCCATGTTGGTATACACGGAAGCCGTTTTGTCCGCAAAGTTTTTCAGTTCCTCATCTGCCTCGAGAGATTCGTTGAAGTTCCCTTGTAGCTCGGTTTCTTTCGTTTGGATGTCGTTTAATGACACCACAAGTTCTTCTTTAGCTGCAGAAACCGAATCGATTTCTTCTTGCAGCTTGGCCGCTTCATTGGAACAGCCTGCCAAAAACAGCCCGCTCATCAGCACCAATCCTAAAACTCTTTTTCTCAAAATAATGGCTCCTTTACTTTAAAATCTCATACTGGTTTATTATAACCATACCACTCCAGCAAATTCAATAGATAACATACTCCTTCAAGAAAGTAGAAAGGAGGAAATCCTCTTTAGGTTTCTCGCTTTTTCGTATACAATAGGGAATGATGAATCGACTAACTATGAAACAAGAGAGGAAAAAGTATGCTTTTATACTATATCGTTGCAGCGGTTTTAATCGTGGTTGACCAATTAACAAAATGGGGAATCGTCCAAAATTTTGAGTTGTATGAAGAACAAGTCCTGATCCCTGGTTGGTTTTCATTATTTTATATCCAGAATACAGGCGCAGCATGGGGAATCTTTGCGGGACGGATGTGGTTTTTCTATATCATTACCGCTGTGGTTGTTTTGTACCTCGTCTATACCTTCCACAAATCGAAGATTCAACACAAACTAGCAGGATGGAGTTTCGCTTTTATCTTGGCGGGTGCGATTGGGAACTTTATTGACCGCTTAATGAATGGATACGTCGTAGACATGTTCCGCTTTGATTTCATTAACTTCCCAATTTTTAATGTAGCAGACGTTTGTTTAGTGATCGGTGTAGGCTTAATGATTATCTACGTCCTATTTTTTGAAGAAGATGAAACAGAAATAAAACAATAAGGTAGGAATATAATGGAAAATGAAACGCAAACGTTTAAGGTAAATAACGAAAGTGGTCGTATTGACAAGGTCATGACCGAATTGCTGGGTGAATATACGCGGACCCAAATCCAAAACTGGATCAAAGCCGGACATATTCTAGTCAATGGGAAAATCGTAAAGACAAATTATCAAGTGCAACCAGGAGATTTGCTGTTTTTTGAAGAAGTGGAAGAAGAACCGTTGGCGATTGAGCCAGAAAACCTCCCGATTGAAATTATTTATGAAGATGAGGCAGTCTTAGTTGTCAACAAAGAGGCTGGAATGGTGGTTCACCCATCGAAAGGTCATCTTTCCGGTACCCTGGTAAATGCTCTTTTATATCATGTAAATGAGCTTTCAGAAGGCTCTCAAACCATTCGTCCTGGAATTGTACACCGGATTGACAAGGATACATCGGGACTATTGGTGATTGCCAAAAATAATGCAGCCCATCAAAAATTGGCGGAACAGTTCTATGATCATTCGATTGAACGGGAATACTTCGCCTTGGTGCATGGTGAGGTGCAACACGAAGAAGGAACCATCGACGCCCCGATTGCACGGATGACAACGAATCGTTTGAAACGTACGGTCGCAAAGGAAGGAAAGCAAGCCGTTACCCATTTTGAACGACTGGAAACGTTCCATGGCTACACATTGTTGCGTTTACGTCTTGAAACAGGACGGACTCATCAGATTCGGGTTCATATGAATTACATTAATCACTCGCTCGTAGGAGACCCGATGTACGGCCCGATTGATAGTGTTGCTAAAAAAGGACAATACTTGCATGCAGGTGTACTAGGCTTTATTCACCCCCTAACAGAAGAGCGGGTTCATTTTGAAGCACCACTTCCTGACTACTTTGAAGCAAAATTAAAAGAATTACGAAAACAAGACTAAAAAGGAGCAATAGCCATGAGAGAAGAAATCAGCATTATGGATGCTGCTACCATGAAGCGCACGCTAACTCGCATTACACATGAAATCTTAGAGCGCAATGGCGGTACAGAAAATTTGGTTCTTGTTGGTATTCGCACACGGGGAATTTACCTAGCGAACCGCATCAAGGAACGGATCAAAGATTTCGAAGGAGTGGATGTCCCGGTCGGAGAGTTAGATATTACTCTATACCGTGATGACAAGCACTTTACAGAAGACGGCAATCCTGTTCTGAACAATACCAATATCCCATTTCCGATTGCCGGAAAGCATGTCGTTTTAGTGGATGATGTTCTCTTTACAGCACGCACAATTCGGGCGGGTCTGGATGCAGTGATGGATTTAGGCAGAGCGAAGAGAATTACCGTCGCTGTTTTGATTGACCGTGGCCACCGCGAATTACCAATCAAAGCGGATTATGTCGGGAAAAATATCCCTACTTCTTTGAGCGAACAGATTTCAGTTCAGATTCAAGAAGTAGACGGCAAAGAAAAAGTATCCTTAATTAAAGAAGCATAAAAAAAGACGTCCGTGGAATCGTTCATTTCCCGGACGTCTTTTTTATACACGTAAAGATTCTACTAACTCTTTCGTTGGTGTGACGAATAAAGTCTTTTGATCGGTATAGATAACGAAACCTGGTTTAGCACCATTTGGTTTCTTCACGTGCTTCACTTCGACGTAATCAACCGGCACATTCGCAGATTGCTGGAACTTGGAGTAATAAGCCGCAATTTGTGCTGCTTCTAGCAACGTTTCTTCTGTTGGCTCTGGATGCTCCACAATCACATGAGAACCAGGAATGTCTTTTGCATGTAGCCAAATATGATTCTTTCTAGCTTTCTTCAAGGTCAGCTCGTCATTCTGGACATTGTTCTTTCCAACCCGGATGTCTGTTCCGTCACTGGAGCGGAAGTGGTACGGCTTGCTGATTTTTTTCTTCTTATTCTTAGCTGTACGCTTCGTTTTCAAGTAACCGGCTTGACTCAGTTCATCCCTGATTTCTTCCAAATCTTGTGGATCGGAGAGCTGGATCTGTGTCTCAATAGAATCTAGATATTTATTTTCTTCTTCCGTTTTCTGCAGCTGTTCTTCAATATGCTTCACAGAATTCACCAGTTTATGATACTTGGTGAAATACTTTTGCGCGTTTTGAGAAGCAGTAAGCGCTGGATCAAGAGAAATAGCAAGCGGCTCTTCTTCTGCATAGAAGTTAGCCAAGGTGACTTCCTTACTTGATTTCGGTACTTGATGCAGGTAAGCAGTCAGCAATTCACCTTTAATCCGGTACTCATCGGCACGTTCGCTATTGACTCGTTCTTCTTGGAGCTTCTTTATTTTCGTTTCGTTCTTTTGTTTTTCATTGCGAATCAGTTGTAATAAATCAGACGCAACTTGGCGAATCCGGTCTCTTGTAGCTTTATCTGTATAGTAGACATCCAGTAACTCACTCGGAGTTGAGAAAGACTGCACCTCTCCTTGGACCGTTTGGAACGGATAGGGAAGGAAGCTTTGCTTTTCATTCTCTTGGGTGACTAAGGCAGGCGGCCCCGCATATACATTGGAGATAAACTGTTTCATGGCTGCTACTAAAGGCACATTTTCCTGTTCCATATAGAAACCAATTTCTTGAGCGCTATCTCGGCCAATTCCTTGGAAGATGGTTTGGATTCCTTTAGCAGGAGAACCAGCTTCTTCCAAATCATTCCACTTTGAATCGATTTCTACTGCTGTCGCAGAGAAGGGATTCAATTTATCTTGATGAGGCGGTAACAGATAGTCCGCACCTGGATAAATTGGGCGAAATGAATTTTGTGAGGCTGGAACATGCTTCAAACAGTCCATAATTCGATTTGATTCTTGATCAACTAAGAAGATATTACTATGGCGTCCCATCAACTCAACAATTAAGATCAGTTGCTTCAAGTCTCCCAAGTCATCAAACCGGTTCATCTTGAAGCGGACAATCCGATCGTTTCCAAGTTGCTCGACTTCCTCGATCACAGCACCTTCAATATTTTTACGCAAAAACATACAGAAATTGGGTGCTTGTTCGGGATTAGACAGTGCTTCCTCCGTTAATTGAATCCTTGCATAAGAAGGATGGGCTGATAATAATAATTTTTGGTTTTTACGGTTGGCCCGTACGGTCAAGACAATCTCATGCGGAAAAGGCTGATAGATTTTTGAGATGCGACCGCTTTGGATATTTGTTTTTAATTCATCCACGATAAGGTGGGTAAAAATGCCATCATAAGACACAAGCATTCCTCCTTCATTCACTTTCTAATTATATCACATTCCGTTAGGAGCAGAAGAACTGAATTCATATAGTTAAGAAAACCTCTCATTTCTTTCTCATTATCCTATTGACATTCCCATTTTCATTGGTTAGTATGGAGATACCAAATTTCGGAAGGAGCAGTTAAAATGTCTAAAGAGTTACAAGCAACTACTTTTTTTTATTTTTATTGGCAAAGCCACATAGAGTAGGTTGTTCTTTGCGACGTGTTAACTGTCCATAGATACAGCCTCAGAGCTATCTGAATGTATCTATGTGGAATACTGAATTTAATATTCGCCACATAGACTGGATTTATCGGCTATGTGGCGGTTTTTTTGTAAACTGCCTCGAATGGATGTCATTCAGATGGCAGTTTTTTTCATACTATTAAATTTGGAGGTATTCCCATGAAGAAAAAATTATCAAGCTTTGTTATCCTATTATCTACTTTGTTTCTAACCTCCTGTGGTTCTTCTGATGCTGAATCAATGTCCAGTACTGCTGGTACGGATGAGCTTCCCTATATCGGAATTTTACAATTGACGAGTCACCCAGCCTTGGATGCCATTTCGGAAGGAATCATAGATGAATTGGCAGATGCTGGTTATGTAGACGGAGAAACCGCCACAATTGATCTTCAAAATGCGCAAGGTGACCAGTCTAATATGCAAACCATCACAGAACGTTTTATCACGAATAAAGCGGATGTGATGGTCGGGATTGCAACGCCAGCAGCTCAAGCATTAGCGAATGCAACAACAGAGATTCCCATTATCCTAGGAGCCATTACAGATCCAGTTGCAGCGAACTTGGTTGATTCTCTTGAAACTCCAGGACGGAACATTACCGGTGTTAGTGATCAAATTCCAATTGATCAGCAATTTGAACTGATGCTGCAGCTCGTACCTGACTTGGAAACGGTTGGTTTGCTTTATTCTTCCAGTGAAGCAAATTCATTGAGTTCAGCAGAGGAAGCAGAAAAAATTGCCCATGCATTAGGCCTTTCGACAATCAGCAAAACCGTAAATTCGGCCAATGATCTTGCTCAAGTAGCCGAATCGTTAGCAAAGGACGTTGATGCCATCTGGGTTCCAACTGACAACACGATTGCAACGAGCACACAAACATTAATTGCAGCCACTGATGCGAGAGGAATTCCCGTGTTCCCATCTGTAGATACCATGGTAACAGAAGGAGGATTGGCAACAGTCGGGTTGAATCAATACGCAATCGGTACTCAGACAGGACAAGTAACCGTTGATATTTTAGAAGGTGCGGATCCAGCAACCTATCCCATCCAGTTCCCGAATGAGATTGAGACGATTTTGAATCAAGAGAAAGCATCACAATTAAATATCACCATACCGGAAGATTTGCAAGCAGACATTGAATAAAAGAAATGAGGATGAATCATGAATATTATTGTTTCAGCAGTTTCGCAAGGGATTATTTGGAGTCTATTAGCCTTGGGACTGTTCATTAGCTTCCGTATCTTGAATATCGCGGATATGTCAACAGAAGGAACCTTCACATTGGGCGGTGCGGTAGGCGTTCAATGTATTACGCTAGGGATGAATCCTTTCTTATCCTTGATTCTTGCCATTGTGGCAGGAGCTCTGGCAGGAGGCGTTACAGGATTCATGATTACGAAGCTAAACATTCCCAGCCTGTTAGCCGGTATCCTGACCATGACAGGTCTTTATTCCATCAACTTACGCATTATGGGGAAAGCAAACGTAAACTTACTTGGTCTCGATACCATATACACGTTTTTCTTTGACGAAACTATGCCGCGTCATTGGGATCGAATTATCATCGGCCTACTCTTTGTAGCCATCATTATCGGTCTCTATACTGCCTTTTTCAAAACAGAGATTGGGCAATCGCTCATTGCTACTGGAGACAATGAAGCAATGGCACGTTCATTGGGAATCTCTGCTAATCGCATGAAGATTATTGGGTTGATGATGTCCAATGCGATTATTGCCTTGTCAGGTGCAGTTGTTTCTCAAAGTAATGGCTATGCAGACATCCAGATGGGTATCGGCGCCATTGTCATTGGATTAGCTTCTATCATCATTGGGGAAGTAATCTTTACTCGTGTATCCTTTACAGTTCGATTAGCTTGTCTGGTCGTTGGTTCGATTCTTTACCGACTCATTATGGCGTTGGTACTGGAAGGTCGTTTGAATCCAAATGATTTCAAATTAATTTCAGCCATCATGTTAGCAATCTTCTTGGCAATGCCGAAGATAAAAGAAACATACTACACCTCGAAGTACCGGAAAAAAATGACTCATTCAGTGAAGAAAGAAAAGGAAGTGAACACTCATGCCTAACCACATACTCTCCTTAAATAATGTATCGAAAACTTTTTACCCAGGTTCTGTCAACCAAGTAGAGGCCTTAAAGAACATTAACCTTCATGTAGAAAAAGGAGACTTTATTACTTTGGTAGGTGGGAATGGCGCTGGTAAGTCCACTTTGCTGAATGCTATTTCCGGATACTTCTTTCCAGATGCTGGTGAAATTATCGTAAACGACCAGGACATTACGTATTTGAAAGAAGAGAAGCGAGCTGGCATGATTAGCCGTGTATTCCAAGATCCAAAGATGGGCACAGCGCCAAGGATGACCGTACAAGAAAATCTTTCATTGGCTTACCGAAGAGGAGAACGCCGGGGATTGCATCTAGGGACGTCAAAAGAAGAAACCAAACTTTATAAGGAACAGTTGGCTTCTCTAGGTCTTGGATTAGAGAACCGATTGGATGCTGAAATTGGCTTGCTGTCTGGTGGGCAACGCCAGTCCATTGCTTTATTAATGGCAACTTTGAAACGTCCAGATATTTTACTGCTAGATGAGCATACGGCCGCTTTGGATCCGAAAACAGCAAAATTAATTCTAGAATTGACAGATCGCAAGGTAAAGGAGATGGGCCTAACAAGCATCATGATTACCCACAATCTCCAAGATGCACTTACTTATGGCAACCGCATGCTGGTCTTGCATCACGGGCAAATTGTTCGGGATTTCAACCAGGCTGAAAAGGCGGAGCTGACTACTGAATCTCTCTTCAATGAAATTCAAAAGCTTTCTTTAAATGAGATGTTTGTATAAAAACAAATTATATTTTCATTTCTGCAGATAAATGTTAAGATATAAGCAATAAATCTGGAGGAGATCGCATAATGAAGTTACTAGAAGACAAAATTCGCGAAGAAGGCATCATTCTTGGGGATGGTGTATTAAAGGTAGACCGCTTCTTGAATCATCAAATTGATCCTGCCTTGATGCAGGCGTTGGGCAATGAGTTCGCTCATCTATATAAAGACGCAGGAATCACAAAAATTCTGACAGTAGAAACTTCTGGAATTGCTCCAGCTGTATTTGCTGGATTAGCATTAGGCGTTCCTGTTGTCTTTGGTAGAAAGAACAAAAGCATTACCTTGCTGGATAACTTGTATACGACAAGCGTTTATTCTTATACAAAACAAGTTTCCAATGAAATCTCTATTTCTAAAGACTTCTTAAATGAAGATGATTACGTATTGATTATTGATGACTTCCTAGCGAACGGACAAGCTGTAGCTGGATTATTGTCCATTTGTCGAAGTGCTCATGCAGAAGTTGCCGGAATCGGGATCGTCATTGAGAAATCTTTCCAAAAAGGTCGCCGCTGGATTGAAGAGACCGGAATCCGTATTGAATCATTGGCACGAATTGCTAGTTTGGAAAACAATGAAGTAGTCTTTGTATCGGAGGGAGAACATGTCTGAGGATGCTCTATTCCATACAGAAGTAGTGAATGACAAAGGCTTAGAAGGGGAAGCCTATGTTAAAGACGGCTTACGCGTCCTCATCAGCAGTCCGCTATCACCAGATGAAGGATCGAACCCAGAAGAATTATTAGGGTTGTCCTGGTCTACCTGTTTGAATTCTACGATCCAAGCGTTACTGAAAGGTCGTTCCAAACAGGATAAGAGTAAAGTGGAAGTTCATGTTGATTTCAAACGAGAACCAAACGGAATCGGCTATTATTTTACGCTAGCTGCTTTTGTTTCAATTGAAAATCACACCATAGAAGAAACCACAAAAGTGATGCATGCAGCTCATAAACGCTGTCCTGTGTCAAAAATCATTGGATCGTATGAACACGTCTCCTTACAAGCAGTGCCGTTTGAAAGATAACGGCACTTTTTGCTGTTTCCAGATGGTAGTATGTTAAAATAAAAGAAACGAGCAGAGGGGCTGGAACGCATATGCTGAATGATTTTGATTTTTCAACGAATGATGTAAAGAAAGAAAAACGATCAGAACTAGGCGAAGAATTAGCGAAACTGCAACGGAAGTTAAAAAACACCAACTCCAGTATGTTGGTCATTGTGGACGGATGGGAATCAGCTGGAAAGGGCTACGTATTAAAGGACTTGATTCGCGAATTAGATCCAAGATATTATGAAGTCAGCGTGTATGAAACGCCTACAGAAGAAGAGATGACTCATCCATTCTTATGGCGTTTTGTTCGCAATCTTCCTTCAAAGGGAAATATTGCTTTCTTTGACCGGAGCTTCTATTATGAAGCACTGAATGACTTGCATCTTCAACAGGATGCATTAGACCACCAGTTATTAGATATTAGCCTATTGGAACGTTTATTGGTGGCAGATGGCACATTAGTGGTCAAACTATTCTTAAATCATACAAAAGAGACCATGAAGAAGCGTATGGATGCATTAGAATCAGACTCTTTGCGAAAATTTCTGATTTCTAAGAATGATAAAAAACAATTGAAATACTACGATCAATATAAGGGGCACATGGATGAAGTACTGGAAAAGACAAACTATCCGGACTCTCCGTGGAAGGTCATTTCAACGGAGCACAAGAAAAATGCTTCTCGAGTTGCATTACGTTACGTAATGGACCAACTGAGCAACCATTTGAATCAACACGTTGAGACTTCCTTCTTATCGGAATGGGAACCTGTCCAAGTCGAACAAGCTCGGCCGCTCGATTCAATCGAACGGACACAAAAAATCAGTGAAGAAGAATATAATCATCAGAAGGACGTCTTGCAGAAAAAGGCTGGCGAATTAGTGTACCAGCTATGGATGAAGAAATTGCCTTGTGTCCTTGTTTTTGAAGGAACGGATGCTGCAGGAAAGGGTGGGGCAATCGAACGACTCGTCCGGCATATGGATCCACGGGGCTATGATGTAGCAACTACTGCTGCACCTACACCAAACGAAAGCCAATACCATTATTTGTGGCGTTTTTACAAAACATTCCCAAGAAAAGGGAGAGTAACGATTTATGATCGTAGTTGGTATGGTCGAGTCCTAGTAGAGCGAGTAGAAGGTTTCACACCTGAGAATCGCTGGCAAGATGCCTATGCTGAAATAAACGAGATGGAGCATAATCTGATTCATGAAGGATACTTGCTCTTGAAATTCTTGGTCGTAATTGACAAGGAAGAACAAAAGAAACGCTTTGAAGCCAGACAAAACGATCCAGAAAAGAGCTATAAGTTAACGGATGAAGATTGGCGCAACCATGAAAAATTTGAAATGTATGAAGATGCAATGAATGATATGCTGAAGAAAACAAGTACCGAAGAAGCACCGTGGACCATTGTAGAAGGCAATCAAAAGGAGTTTGCCCGGATTAAAGTGCTGGAAACGTTTATTGAACAAGCAGAAGCATTCCTTGCCGCTCACCAAAAAGAATCAAAACAGCTGGAGGAAAAATAAATGCTTGAAAATAAAAATGTGACCGTATTTGTAACAGGAGGAATTGCCGTTTACAAGGCTTGTGACCTTATCCGGAGATTAATTAAAGCAGGAGCGAATGTACGTGTCGCAATGACGAAGAGCGCCACTCAGTTTGTTCAGCCGCTGACTTTTCAAGTTTTGGCGAAACATCCGGTTTACCTGGATACCTTTGATGAGAAAGAAGCACAGTACGTAGCTCATATTCATCTAGCTGACTGGACAGAGCTAGCTATTGTTGCACCGGCGACAGCTAATACGATTGCGAAAATGGCTACAGGAATTGCTGATGACATGGTTTCAACAACCTTATTGGCTACGACCGCACCTAGGCTCATTGTGCCAGCTATGAATGAACATATGTGGGAGAATCCAGCTACAAAAGCGAACCTACAAAAACTAAAGGAATACGGATATACGGTGATGGATCCAGATACGGGCTTCTTGGCAGAAGGCTACGAAGGAAAGGGGCGGTTACCCGAACCAAGCCGTATTGTTGAAGAAGCGATGCTATTGTTGCTTCAGCATACAGCGGAATTACCGCTTAGAGGGACAAGGGTTGTTGTATCAGCAGGTGGAACGAAAGAACGGATTGACCCTGTACGTTACTTAACGAATCAATCTTCAGGGAAGATGGGGTACCGAATTGCTGAAGCAGCACGTGACCTAGGCGCAACAGTTACCTTAGTAACGGCCTCTAATTTAGAACGTCCGTTCGGAATGGATGTTGTAGGGGTATCCAGTGCATTAGAAATGCAAGAAGCATTGATGAGTAAGTTCGAGACTGCAGATATCGTTGTGATGGCTGCAGCGGTATCTGACTTCAGACCAGTGAACCAATCAGATCATAAGATCAAGAAGACGGCTGGCAATTTAGAAATTGAACTCGAAAAAAACCCTGATATTTTAGCTGGCATGGGTCAAATGAAGAAGAATCAATTCTTAATTGGATTTGCAGCTGAAACGGATCATTTAGAGGAATATGCCCAAGATAAGTTAAAACGTAAGAATGCAGACATGATTGTAGCAAATGACGTATCCAAGCCACAAGCTGGATTTGATAAGGATACAAACGAAGTAATTATTTTCCAACCAAATAAAGAACCAATCCATATAGATACGAAACTCAAATCAGAAGTAGCAAAAGACATCTTACAAGAAGCAATCAAAACAATAACAAATTTATAAAAATATAGTACAAGAAAAAATACAAAAACAGTAATTTTTACGTAGAAGGTCTAAAGAGACCAAAAAGCGTAAAAATTACTGTTTATTTGATAGAAGCATAAGCCGTTATTCTTATTACATAACTTAGTATAATATATATTATGTAAACTAAAATAAAGAGTTATTTAAGAGCATTATAAACAACAATCCCCTAGTTTTATACATATATGAAATCTTTATTCATTTGTTAGAGATTTTAGGATGCCTAATTAGGCATAATCGCGTTAGAAAAGGTTTCAGATGAGCTTAAACGAATAGCTTTGATACTTTTTGAATACTGACGAGACTTGTTTTTCGTAAAAAGATCTATAGCACTTCGATAACCAAGCTATCAAAATGCTATAGAATTGTCTTAGGTTAAGTATTTGAATTGGGAAAAACGCACAGAACCATTTATTTCTTTTGTAGCCCAATTAAACAAAGCATACCGACAACCGGTAAAATGCTCCAAATCAAAGGCCACATGATGATCCGGGCCCATTTGAGAATTCTTATAAAAGAAGCGGATACTATCCACTTGATTATCAAAACAAGCTTCAACACGAAACGTTATACAGCTCGGATCGCTAATAGTGATATCTGGTAATGTATTAAGAAGCGCCAAGTTATCCGTTTCTTTATGGGTAGTTTGGACAATTAGTGAATAGATATCATCTTCCTTTGTTACGCCGATAAATCCATATTGGTACTGTAATGCAGCAATACCAGCAATATCACCATTATTTAAGCCTGTAGCATCAATGGTTACTTCTACAGCCGAATACGGGAATAACATTCGTTGTGTCAACATATTTCTCGCTTGTGTAAATGTTTGCTGTACGGATGTATTCATCATTTGCACATAACCAGCAGCAAAATCAACCTTAAAACCGTTTAAATCCGGCTCATGATTGAACTGCCAGTATGACTGTAAACCATGCAAATGCGCAGTTTTATTCTTAAAGTCATCACCGCCATATAACGACGCATACTCATAATCTGGTTTTGGGTTTGGAACATCAAATTCGCGTGGTATCGTTTTATTATTGCCAATGACTGGGAATTTGTCTTGCCAATTTAACGGCGTTAAGACGGGTAATCTCCCTACTGCACCACGATCTTGAAATAAAACAGCATACCAATTCCCTTCTGGCGTATCGACGATACCCCCTTGTGCGACTCCTTGATTATGATAGTTGATATCGTCATTCACAATATCACCACCTCTAAAGGTTCCCATTAAAGAATGAGACATAAAACAAGCTTGTGTACGCTTCCATTCATGTGGTAGCGAATGAATCAGGAAGACATAATATGTGCCCTTTATTTTATAGAAATGCGCCCCTTCATACGCCAGGCGTTGGTTGCCCTCTTCCGATACGATGATACGATGAACCCCGCCTTCTTTCGGTCCGGATAAATCTTCTTCAAGTTCGGTTAGCCAAATCTGTCTATTTCCGTATATAAGATACACTTTGTCATCGTCATCAAAAAACAGCGATGAATCATGGTAAAAGCCTTTAATTTCGGTCTTTGTCCATTTCTCTTTAAGCGATACCGTACGGTAAAGGTATGTCTTTTGCGTGTCATTCGCTGCAAAAACGACGTAAAATTGGTTATTGTGATAGCGTAAACTCGCTGCCCACATCCCTTTTCCGTAGATGTTTTCGCTCTCTTCTAACCTCTGTGCTTTTGTGCTATCCAACTTATCATATACAAAACAAGCATGCTCCCAATTTACTAAATCATAAGATCTTAAAATCTCACATCCCGGGATAAAATACATTGTTGTAGAAACCATGTAATACGTATCCCCTACTCTAATTACATCGGGATCCGGATAGTCAAGCGGTATAATCGGATTCTTAACTGTCTCTTGAGTCATTCATTCGCCTCTTTCTATCGTTGTGCAGAACTATAACTATTATCGGATAGTGACTCAGTAATGTCAATTGCCTCTCATAATAAAAACAGCCGTATTCCCTATTGTAGCAAGTAGACTAACACAAATAAATGAGACAATATAAAACACCTTCGGAATGGTATAATACCAAATACTATGTCGGAGGTGTT
>NZ_JARBEA010000022.1 GCF_028863945.1 Jeotgalibaca caeni
AGGAAAAAGCTCTCGGTCTGCGGCAACAGAACAAGAGCCCTCTAAAAATTTAAAATTTTAACACCTACATGATACCATGGGTAGTGACTTTTTGCGCTTTTTTTAGCTTGTGTTTTCATATAAAAAAGACCCGATCGAGTCCACTTATTCAGTGTTCCTCAATCGGATCTTCTCTTTATTCGTAAAAAGTCTTACATCATGCCGCCCATGCCTGGATCCATTCCGCCCATTGGTGCTTCTGGAGCTGGTTTGTCAGCTACAACACCTTCTGTTGAAAGGATTAATCCAGCTACACTTGCTGCGTTTTGCAAAGCAGAACGAACGACTTTCGCTGGGTCAACGATTCCTGCTTCAATCATGTTTACCCATTCGTTTGTTGCTGCGTTGTATCCCATTCCTTGTTCTTCTGTCTTGATTCTTGCTGCAATGACAGAACCTTCTAGTCCAGCATTTTCAGCAATTTGACGAACGGGTTCTTCTAGAGCACGAGCTACGATGCGTACACCGGTTGCTTCGTCACCAGTTAATTCAAGAGCTTCTACGCGAGGTTGAACATTGATAAGCGCTGTTCCCCCACCAGAAACAATTCCTTCTTCAACGGCTGCGCGTGTTGCGTTCAAAGCATCTTCGATACGCAATTTGCGTTCTTTCAATTCTGTTTCAGTAGCAGCTCCAACTTTGATGACCCCAACGCCACCAGCTAGTTTCGCTAAACGTTCTTGTAGTTTTTCGCGGTCAAAGTCAGAAGTAGTTTCTGCTGCTTGTGCGCGAATAACAGCTACGCGTTGTTCGATTAATTCTTTTTCGCCAGCACCTTCTACGATGGTTGTGTTGTCTTTGGTTACAACAACTTTGCTTGCGCGTCCTAGGTGTTCAATAGAAGCATCTTTCAGCTCGAAGCCAAGATCTTCCGCAATTACAGTACCACCTGTTAAGACAGCGATGTCTTGCAACATTTCTTTACGACGGTCACCAAATCCTGGTGCCTTCACAGCTGCCACGTTAAAGGTTCCGCGTAGTTTGTTCAATACTAATGTTGGTAATGCTTCGCCATCTACATCATCCGCGATGATCAATAACGGACGGCTTTGTTTCAAGATTTGTTCTAGAAGTGGTAAAATGTCTTGGACACTAGAAATCTTGCGGTCAGTGATCAAGATATATGGGCTTTCTAGATCAGCTTCCATCTTGTCATTGTCTGTTACCATGTATTGGGACAAGTAGCCGCGGTCAAATTGCATTCCTTCTACAACATCCAATTCGGTTTCAATCCCTTTGGACTCTTCGATGGTAATAACGCCGTCGTTACCAACTTTTTCCATTGCTTCCGCAATCAATTTACCGATTTCTTCTGAACCAGAAGAAACAGCAGCAACTTGTGCGATGGATTCTTTTGAGTTTACTTTTTGGGAAATTTCAGCCAAACCAGCTACTGCTTCTTTTGTAGCCAATTCGATTCCGCGACGGATTCCTACTGGGTTTGCGCCAGCTGTTACGTTCTTCAATCCTTCACGAACGATTGCTTGTGTCAAAACAGTCGCCGTTGTTGTTCCGTCACCAGCGATATCGTTGGTTTTGGAAGCTACTTCAGAAACTAATTTTGCACCCATGTTTTCAAAGTGGTCTTCTAATTCGATTTCTTTTGCGATTGTAACACCGTCGTTTGTAATTAAAGGCGAACCGTAGGATTTTTCAAGTACCACGTTGCGTCCTTTTGGTCCTAAAGTAACTTTAACGGTATTAGCTAGCATGTCTACCCCACGTAGTAAAGCAGCACGTGCGTCTTCAGAAAATTTAATGTCTTTTGCCATTTTAATTCCTCACCTCAAAGTTTTATTTTTCGTACGATTAATCAATGATTGCAACAATATCTGTTTCTTTAACGACTAGATAATCTTTTCCATCGTATTTGATTTCAGTACCAGCATACTTTTCAAATAGAACCTTGTCGCCTTTTTGAATGGTCATTTCAATCTTGGTTCCATTGTCTGTTACGCGACCTTCTCCTGTAGCTACAACCACACCTGTTTGTGATTTTTCTTTTGCTGAAGATGGAAGCACGATGCCACCTACTGATTTTTCTTCTTCTTGCGCAACTTCGATAATTACGCGGTTACCCAATGGTTTTAACACAGATATCCCTCCAAAAATTAATTTTACTGAATTAGCACTCTTTCGATTCAAGTGCTAACCTCTTCCTCTATATTAATCAAAACTTTTACGGATTGCAAGGCTAAACCAGTAATTTTTTTGTGAACTATGGTATACTTTTCTATAGGCTTTCCCGTATAAGGGATTGCTATTAACCATGAGACGGAAAGGTTTTGTGTATGATCAGAAAACTATCTTCAGCAACTAAGGTAATTTTTATTTACTTGGCTATTCAAATCTTGCCGATTCCGCTCGTCTTTCTGTTTCCAAGAGAGCAACAAATTGAGGCAAGCTTGAACTTAACTTTACTATTTTCTTTAATTGGAACAATCTGGATGTTAGTCGTTAATCACCGAAAAGAATGGACGCCGGTTACGCCACTCACGAAGCAACCATCCGCTCCTCTTCCTACGGTTTTCTTATGGGGAATTCTTGGTTTCATTGGCGCTATTGCGATTCAAATTGTTACTTCCATGATTGAAATGCTTCTATTCGGCATTCCTTCTGAATCAGCGAATACAGAATATTTGTTGGAAACAACCGCACAATACCCGCTATTGATTTTTTCCATCGTTGTATTTGCGCCTGTTATGGAAGAGCTTGTGTTCCGGAAGGCCATTTTTACCCAGTTACACGTTTCAAAAGTTAGTGTGCTAGGTGCAGCAGTGATTAGTTCACTGATTTTTGCCCTCGTACATTTCGATGGCCATATGTTAGTATATAGTACATTAGGACTTTGGTTCTGCTACCTATACAACAAAACAAACAATATTTATGCGCCGATGCTTGCTCATGGACTCATGAACGCTTATGCATCATTGCCAATCTTTTTCCCTCAACTATTTGGCGGATAGATAAATAGAAAGGATTAACATGACTATAAAAGATTTATTAATGCAAATTATCTTCAAATTTGTTTTCGCTGCGTTGTTTGTCTTTTTTGCAATCGAAAATGTGACCAACACTGGATGGGGCTTCTTCGCCATCGTGAGCGTCCTCTTTGCTACAAATAACATTGTACAAGGCATTCGTCTGCTTGATACGTATTTCAAGATAAAGAAAAATTTTGATGATCGTAAATAAAAAAACTCTGACAGGAATTTCCTGCCAGAGTTTTTTTACATGTCGTTATCTAAGAAGTAAATCAATGTTTGTAATTCATTAGTCAAGTCCACGTTTTGGATGCGAACCCCTTCTGGTACAGAAAGACGAATCGGCGTAAAGTTCATGATTCCTCTTACCCCTGCTTCGATCAAGTTATTCGCTACCTCTTGTGCGACTACTTGTGGAACCGTTAGAATGGCCACATCAATTTGTTGGATGCGTAGTTGTTCGACCATTTCTCCCATTGGATAAACCGGTACCCCACTTACAATTTTACCAACAATGTCTTCATTCACATCAAAGGCACAACTAATCCGCACGTTGTTGCTTAAGTGAAAGTTGTAATTTAATAAAGCATGTCCTAAATTCCCAACACCAATTAGTGCCACGTTTGTGAGACGGTCTTGATTCAATGTTTTACTGAAAAAGTCCAGCAAGTATTCTACATCATATCCGTAGCCTCGTTTTCCGAGAGCGCCAAAGTAGGAAAAATCTCGGCGGATTGTAGCACTGTCTACCTTCACCGCTTCGCTTAATTCAGTAGAAGAAATTCTCGTCTTCCCTGCATTGTGCAAGTAACGTAAGTACCGATGATAAATCGGTAAGCGGCGCGCAGTAGCTTTTGGTATCTCGTTTTGTGTCGTCATCTTCGATTCCTCTTCCTTTTTTCTGTTATATAAATAAGGATAAGCCCTTTATTCGCTAGCAATATTATAGCACTTCTTTGTGAAAAAATCACTATTTTATTCTAATTAGTATTTTTTTGTGAATATTATCGCAACGGTTTTTGTATTATAGCAGGTTTAACAATGTTTCTGCCAGAAAAGTGTCTCGCATTTCTCAAGGAGTCAATGTGAAAGCTCTATCGAATTCTTTCCTTCTATGGTAGAATACAAATAATTGTCACGAAAATATTGAGAAAAGAAAGAGGGAAGACCATGATCCTACTGCAAGGACAAAATCTTGCGCGTCATTTCGGTCCAACCGTCCTATTTGAACAAATTCATATTACGATTCAAGAAAATGAACGAATTGCGTTGGTGGGAAGAAATGGGGCTGGGAAATCCACCTTGTTAAAAATCTTGGCGAATCTCGAGCCCCCCGATGAAGGTACGGTTGCAAAACGAAAGAATCTCTCCGTTGGTTATTTGGACCAACACAGCGCGGTTGATTCAACGAAAACAATTTGGGAGGAAATGCTTTCTGTATTCGATCCTATTATTCAACTTAATCAAGAAGCTGAGAAAGCAGCGCTCGCTCTTGCCGATGAAGCACTGATCCAAGACGAAGTTGCCTTTGTGGAAGCTCTGAAGCGATATGATTTTTTACAATTGGAATTGCAAAAGAAAAATGCCTATGGATATGAATCAGAGCTCCGCTCGGTACTCCATGGTTTCAAATTTTATGAAGAAGACTATAACCGCCCCATCAAACAACTTTCCGGCGGTCAAAAGACTCGCTTGGCTATGGCCAAGATTTTATTAGAGAAAAATGATTTACTCATTCTGGATGAGCCGACCAACCATTTGGACATTGAAACACTGGCGTGGTTGGAAAATTACTTGCTTGGTTATCCAGGTGCGCTACTCATTGTTTCCCATGACCGGTATTTCCTTGATAAAATCGCAACAGGCGTTTACGAAATCAGCCAAAATAAAATTCATCAATATAAAGGAAATTATTCCTTTTTCCTAAAAGAAAAAGCTGCACGTCTCGAACAAGAGATGAAGCAATACGAAAAGCAACAGGCAGAAATTGCCAAGTTAGAAGATTACGTGGCGCGAAATCTTGTCCGCGCCTCTACTACGAAGATGGCGCAAAGTCGGCGCAAACGTCTGGAAAAAATGGACCGGATGGACAGACCAAAAGCCGGCGAACGTTCCGCCCGCTTCTCCTTCCCTATCGAACGTGAGAGCGGCAATGTTGTTTTAATGCTGGAAGACGGCGCCATTGGCTATGACGATACCATTTTGTCGGCACCGATTCAGATGGATGTCCGCAAACGGCAAGCCATCGGGATTGTCGGCCCGAATGGAATCGGGAAGTCCACTTTGCTCAAAACACTCATCAAAGAATTGCCTTTACTAAATGGGAAGCTCCATTATGGAACGAATGTAGATATTGGCTACTATGACCAAGAACTCAAGAATCTATCCACCAATAAAACGGTTCTGGCGGAGATTTGGGATTTGCATCCAACCATGAACGAAAAAGATGTTCGCAGCATGCTCGGCAGTTTCCTTTTCACGGGGGAAGACGTAGAAAAAACCATCCCATCCTTAAGTGGTGGCGAAAAAGCGCGACTTTCCTTATGTAAGCTGGCTCTGGAAGCGAACAACTTATTGATGTTGGATGAGCCGACGAACCACTTGGACATTGACAGCAAAGAAGTGCTGGAGAACGCCTTGATTGAATATGACGGCACGCTGCTCTTCATTTCGCATGACCGGTATTTCATTAATCGAATTGCTACTAGTGTGCTGGAACTTTCAGCAGAGAGAAGTTCCTATTACATGGGCGATTACGATTACTATGTTGCCAAAAAACAGGAAGAAGAAGAGTTGGCTCGACTGAGTAAAGAGGCCGAAGAAGTTGACACAACGGAGGCTCCCGTTGAGAAAGCCAAAACGGATTATCATTTACAAAAGGAACGCGCCAAAACCGAGCGCAAACTCATTCGTGCCATTGAGGCTCTGGAAGCTTCCTTGCATGAACTAGAAGAAACCATTACTCAAGTGGAACACAAACTGACCTTGCCAGAAGTTTTTGGCGATCATGAAGAAGTTCAGAAGTATCACGACCAGCTTCTAAAGCTTCAAGTCAAACAAGAACAGCTGATGGAAGAATGGGAAGCAGAAAACCTAGCACTAGAAGAATTGATGGAGTAAACGTGCAAGTGAGGCTATAAAAATCTCTCACTTCTACCATTTCGGTCGAAAACGTGCGAGTGAGCTCTTAAAAATTTCTCACTTGCACGAAATGGACCGAAAGCGTGCAAGTGAGCCTTTAAATATCCCTCACTTGCACATTCCCGTAAAATACCATAAAAAAGCGAGAATCGAAAAATACGATTCTCGCTTTTTTAGCTTTCTAAACTCAATCCAGGTCTTGCATTAAGCTTGAGTGATGCAAATTCTTGTTTTTTGTATTGTACGTAAGCAGCGGCACCAATCATCGCCGCGTTATCTCCACACAAATTTAGTGGCGGAATCACTAGCTCTACTCCTGGCAGCTCTTCTTGAACTGCAGCGGCTAGAGCCGTACGCAATCCTCTATTGGCTGCCACGCCTCCTGCTAACAAGAGTTGCTTGACGCCTTTTTCTTTTGCGGCGCGAATGGTTTTCCCAACCAACACATCAACTACAGCTGCTTGGAAACTTGTTGCTACATGATAGGGATCCAAGTCATCACCTTTTTGACGAGCATTATGGATGGTATTGATGACCGCACTCTTCAATCCGCTAAAGCTGAAGTCGTAGTTGTCTTCTTGCAGCATTGCACGCGGAAAGTCCAACGTTTCTTCACCTTCATGCGCCATCTCATCCAGCACTTTCCCGCCTGGATAAGGCAATCCCAGTACCCGACCAATCTTGTCATACGCCTCACCGGCTGCATCATCGCGTGTTTCCCCGATAACTTCAAACACACCGTCTTCCGGCATGTAAATCAGTTCCGTGTGTCCACCGCTGACAACGAGAGCAAGCAGTGGAAATTCCATCGGTTGAATCAATTGGTTCGCATAAATATGACCAGCAATGTGATTTGTTGCAATCAATGGTTTTTGGTGGGCAAAGGCTACTGCCTTCGCTGCACTCACTCCAATTAATAAGGAACCAACTAGCCCAGGACCTTCTGTTACGGCGACAGCATCCACAGCATCCATGGTTACTTCGGCCTTTAGAAGAGCTGCTTCTAAAATTTGCGTGATTTGTTCAACGTGATGACGGCTTGCCACTTCTGGAACAACTCCGCCAAACCGCATGTGGCTTTTTACTTGTGATGCCACAATATTTGATAAAACTTCCCGGCCATTTCGGATCACTGCAGCACTCGTCTCATCACAACTACTCTCAATTGCTAAAATTAATACATCTTTTTCTTCCATTTTTACTTATCCACCTCTAAATTAGGCTCTTGTTTGTAAAACACGTATGCGTCTTCGACAGGATCCACATAATAATCCTTACGGAACGAAATATTTTCAAAGCCTACTTTTTGATACAAGAAAATGGCTGGTTCATTAGACAGGCGTACTTCTAAATAAAAGTGACGCACACCGGCTGCTACATTCATGCGAATCATCTCTGTCAGGAGAAGCATTCCAATTCCTTTGCGCCTCTGATTAGGAAGAACGGCAAAATTATTAATGGACAGTTCATCTAAAATGCGCATGCATCCAATATAGCCAACGATTTCTCCCTCAAACTCATAGCCTAAATAAAAATTATTTTCATTTTCCAACTCATAGAGAAAGGAGCTTTCCTTCCAAGTCGTGCGGCCGCCGTTTGCTTCCTTTGTAATGTAGTACAGTCGCGCTGCCGTTTCCGGATTCGCGGCTAAAGGAACGATCAGCCCACTGAACATATGATATTCCTTTTGCATCTGCTGACTCCTACCTGATTGGGGATTCTTCCATATCCAGCCGCATGTCTAAAGCATCTTCCCCATCACCATGATAATAATTTTTCTTTACCCCGATTATTTTGAACCCGGCCTTTTTGTAAAGGTTCTTCGCTTTCTCATTCGAGACGCGCACTTCCAAACTAATCGAGGCTACTTGTTCTTCTTTGGCTACATAGTTCAATAAATCCAGCAACAATCGGCCCGCCCCTTGGTTCTGCCACTCGGGAGTGACCGCTAAATTCGTCACATGGATATCATTAATTTCCAAACGACTGCCCAAAAAGGCAATCGGATCAAACTGATGGTAGAGTACCAAATAAAGTGACTTGGTGCTTCGGACGATATCCTTCTCCAGCGCCACATATCCCCATGGCGTTTTCCCCTCATAGCCTAGTTTCTCGATCGCCAAAATATCAGCAATATGTCTCCGACTGCCAATTTCAAGTCGAACTTCTTTTCCATTTTTCAGCTGGTAATGACTTGCGAGATGACTCATTCGGGTAGAGAATGATTGGTTTTTTTTAGAGTACGAAATTTCCTTTTGAAATGAATCCACTAGGTGTTGGAATTGATTAATCAATTCTTTCAACATACTCACCCTTTCGTTCCCCTTCATGTGCCTTTTGCCAATTTTCTTCTGCTTCTGGTTTCTTCAAATATTCTGGTGAAAAGAGGTGAACGTCGACAGAAGATCCTTCCACCGCCAATGAGGCCAGTACGCCTGCACGAGGCAACCATTCTTTTGGATGGGTACATTGCGCCCTCTCACCGAATAGTTCCTTTATTCTATCTTCATATAGGGGAAGGTCTTGACCAACAAACAAGAGCGGTTCCTCTCGTTCTAATAGTTGGAGGAAAAATGCTTCACTCGCAAGATGAACATCTGCGATTACTTCTACTAGCTGTCCATTTTCCCATTTATATCCACCAGTGTATATATTTTTCCTGCGCGCATCGATGAGCGGAATGATGAGCGCAGTTGCGGAAGAAACGTTCGCTGCGAGAACTTTTAAGCTAGAGACCGGCACCAAATCCTTCCCTAACGTCCACGCCAATGTTTTGGCAATCGTCGCGCCAATGCGGACACCCGTATACGAACCGGGTCCTTTGGCTACAGCGATTCGATCCACTTCGCCCATCTTCCAACCTGATCCTTCCATGACTTGCTCAATCGCCGGCATCAATTGTGTACTATGTTGTAAGTTACCATTTCTTGTATATTCAGCCACGACCAATCCATTTTCCATGGTTGCCACACTCATTGTTTGGTTCGAGGACTCAATGGCTAAGATTTTCAAAACGAATTCTTCCTTCCACAGCCGCATCTGGCTTCTAGCGGCTTTTTGACTTCTTTTTTTTATTATTATAACGCACTTATGCTGAAAATGCTTCTGCTACTTCTTCGTTCCTCTGCTTGGAGTCATATCATTTGCTAATTTTGTAGTTTTCGCTAGAATAATAAGTAAGAAGCGTGTAAGCGCTCGCTAACAAGGAGGTCATCACTATGGGACACGGAACAGACGACAAGTTAAAAGGTTTGAAGGACAAAGCTGTAGGGAAAGCAAAAGAAGCTTACGGCGATGCTACAAATGACCGCAGCAAGGAAGCAGAAGGAAAGCTTCAGCAAGGAAGAGGCGAGGCGCGCGATAAAATGGGCGACGCAAAAAACGCCGTAGACGATGGAATTGATAATCTTCAAAGAAAAGCAGATAACAAATTAGATGACATGGATCGAGACAACAGAAGATAGAGGAAACATTCCTACATCTCCCCAAAAAAGCGCTGGAATAAATCCAGCGCTTTTTTCCTATTGATAATCCGTTACAGGTACAGAGGCTGTTTTGAACGTTTGAGCGAATGCTTCGAAAGCTGCTTGCCCTGCTTCTGTTTGTTTGAAGACACCTGAATCTTCTAAAACTCGTTCGAACTTCCGGCCTACACCTTCTTGAATGATTGCTTCAACATTTTCGGGCGTAACGACGTTCGATTGTTTCATTTCTTCCGCAAAAGCCAAGTGGTAATCCGCCACCTCGGCTGCTTCGTCCAAGAGGTATTTCTTCACTTCTGCTAATTCAGCCTTCAAACGTGGTGGTAGAATCGCCATCCCTAATACCTCAATCAGCCCAATATTTTCTTGCTTGATATGTTGGACATCTTGATGCGGATGGAATATACCATCTGGAAACTCCTCGGTCGTCCGGTTGTTCCGCAAGACCACATCTAATTCATACGTTTCGCCTTTTCTTCTTGAAATCAAGGTTACGGCATTGTGCTTCGTGCCATTTGTTTCCGGCAGAATAGCTAGTTCTTCGTTCTCGTACGCTTCCCATGCATCCATCAGTTCAGCACCAGCTGCAATCAAGTCTTCCCTTGAAAGAGAACGCAGGCGCATAACCGATAAGGGCCAGTTCAACCGCTCCGCAGTGACGCTCGGGTAATTGCCCCAAGCAAAGCTTTCCAGTACTTCTGCTGTTTCCATTGGGAAGGTATGGCACCCTCCTTGATAATGCTCGTGACCTAATAGAGATCCACCAATAATAGGCAAACCTGCATTGGACCCCATGAAGTAATGCGGAAAAATCGTGATTAATTCCAATAAGTTCTCAATAGTCGCTTGCGTTACATTCATCGGCACATGCTTTTTAGTAAAGACAATGCAATGTTCTTGATAGTAGGAGTACGGCGAATACTGCAAGCCCCATGTTTCCCCACCTAGCGGAACACGGATGACCCGATGGTTTGTACGCCCAGAAATACCAATCCGGCCACGGTAGCCTTCATTCTCGGCACATAATTGACAAGCCGGATAATCCCCGGTAGCCTTTTGAGCTTCCTCAATGTCTTTTTTAGTTTTTTCGGGTTTTGACAAGTTGATGGTGATATCAAGCTTGCCATATTTTGAATCATAATAGAAATGCTGATTTTTGGCGATTTGACGAGTCTTGATATAGTCATTATCGCGGCACAATTCATAAAATTCATTAGTTGCACGTAGCGGAGCTTCCCGGTAATTTTCCCAGAAATCGCGGTTCACGATGGAGGGAGCCGGGGTAATCACGTCCATAATCTGCGCTTCTAATTCTTCTCTTTCTCGCACGCTGTCTGCGATCAATCCTTCTTCGACTGCATAAGCAACCAGTTGGTCCATCGAATCCAACAACTCAGGAAGAGGAATCGATGGTGTACAGGAAGCTGTGTAGTGCTCCCTTCCTAAGAGATTTAACAACCGGTTAATCGCATAATATTGATCCAACGTGTGAATCCAGCGTAAGACCACTCCTTTTGCGACAAAGTCACAAATTACTTGGTCCATATTTTTTTTCTCTCCCAAAGCAAACCCTCTCTTCTTTCAATATCTTTTATAGGATGTAGGACCTTTTCAATCCCTTCTATCTTACCATACCGTTGGATTTTTGTATGAATAAGTTCACTCATAAAAAAGAGACGGGAACAAATCCCCGTCTCCATCGATTCTTATTTTTATAATTGAAGCAATTGATGACTAATTGCCTTCGTAGCTTCATACCCTTGACGGTAAACGTCATACACCTTTTGGTAAGCAACTACTTGGTCTGGGCTTGGTTCAAATGTTTTTGCTTCTTTGACAAAGGTTGCAACGCACTCTTCTACGCTATCAAACCATCCTTGTCCGAGTGCCGCTAACATGACAGCACCCATCCCTGGTCCTTGCTCCGTTTGCAGAGTGACAATGGTTGTATTAAATATATCCGCCTGCATTTGCAGCCATGCTGGATTTTTTGCCCCACCACCAACCGAGACAATCTTTGTAAAAGTCTTGTTAGCATGTTTTTCCATCAATTGCTGCGAATCTTTCAAGGAGAATGTAATTCCCTCTAAGACAGCTCGAGCAAAGTGATCGCGGCGGTGACGCGTATCCATTCCCAAAAAGCTACCACGAATTTGACTGTCCGTATAAGGCGTACGTTCGCCGGAGATATAAGGAAGAAACAGTAGGCCTTCTGATCCAGCTGGAATCTCATCAATACTCGCTAGTAAATGATTGAAGTCTTCCTCTTTTGCAAAGGTATCTTTGAACCAAGAGAGACTGTGTCCTGCTGCCAAAGTCACACCCATTGAATAGAAGGTGTTTGGCAGGACATGGTAGAAGTAATGCAAGTCTCCGCCGTATTCCTTCCCTGGCTCTTCAAAAGCGAGGAAAACACCGGAAGTTCCAATACTTACCATCCCCATTTCTGGAGAAACAATTCCTGCTCCTAAAGCTGCGGCTGCATTATCCGCACCTCCTGCATAAACATGGATGTCCTGTTGGAAGCCAAATCTTTCAAGCAGCTCTCCTTTTAAGATACCGATCTTAGCAGCTGACTCTACCAATGGTGGACAGAGACTCTCAAGCAAGCCAAACGCGGAAAGGATTTCTTTGCTCCATTCCTTTTGCTTACTATCCAGCAACAACGTACCTGCAGCATCGGAGTATTCCATTTGTTTGGATCCGGTTAAGCAAAAGCCTAGATAGTCTTTTGGCAATAAGAATAGATTCGCCTTAGCAAACAACTCTGGTTCTTCTTCCTTCACCCACAAAATTTTTGGCAAGGTGAAGCCTTCGAGAGCTTTGTTCTGTGTGATTTCAATCAGTCGATCTTGTAAAACCGATTTTATTTCCTCACATTGCTTCGTCGTCCGCACATCATTCCATAAAATAGCATTGCGCAACACTTGATCATTTTCATCCAACAGTACGAGGCTGTGCATTTGTCCAGAGAAACTAATCGCTTCTAGCTGTTCTTTTGCATCTGCTACTTCTGTGACTACCTTTTCCAAAACGGTAAGGGCAGCTTCAAACCATACTGCTGGATCTTGCTCGCTATAACCCACTTTAGGACTGAGTAGAGGGTAATCGGCCGAAGCAGAATAGACAAGCTCCCCACTTTGATTCACTAATAGTCCTTTCAAGGAGCTCGTACCTAAATCTAAACCGAGCACATACCCCATCATTCATCACTCCTGCTTTTTTAGTAGATATAGTCGTTCAATTTAGCTTTTACGTATTCGATATGAGAAGACTTGTTCTCCACATCGTTGTGGTTCAAGGCATATTCACTTAATTTCTTCAAGTCGGTTTGATCGTTAATGATTTCAAGACCAATTCCTTCTTGGTAGCTTGCATAACGTTCTTCTTTAATTTGATCGAAGAAGCGTTCTTCTTTCAGACGAGCAGCTGCCTTCAAACCGCGTGCGAATGTATCCATCCCAGCGATATGTGCAAGGAATAAATCGTCCATTTCAAAGGAAGTACGACGAACTTTAGCGTCAAAGTTGATTCCGCCTGGTTCCAAGCCGCCATTTTCTAAAACTTCATACATTGCTAATGTTACCGTATACAAATCTGTAGGGAATTCATCTGTATCCCAACCTAACAACATATCTCCTTGGTTTGCATCCAATGATCCAAGTGCATTGTAGCTGCGGGCAACTGCCATTTCATGTTCAAATGTGTGTCCAGCTAGTGTTGCATGGTTTGCTTCCAGATTCAACTTGAAGCGGTCTGTTAGGCCGTATTTTTGCAAGAATGCCATACTGGTTGCTGCATCGAAATCATATTGGTGTTTCATTGGCTCTTTTGGTTTTGGCTCCAATAGGAATGTCAATTCGCCATGACCGATTTCATTTGAGTAATCAATTGCCATTTTGTAGAGACGTGCAATATTTTCTTCTTCGAATGGCATGTCTGTATTTAGTAATGTTTCGTATCCTTCACGTCCACCCCAGAAAACAAAGTTCTTGCCGCCTAAGCGTTTGCTGATATCGATTCCTTTTTTCACTTGAGCAGCTGAAACAGCATATACATCTGCATTGTTTGAGGAAGCGGCACCATTTACATAGATTGGATTTGTATGACGGTCTGCTGTATTCCAAAGTAATTTAATACCGGTTTCTTGCATTTTTTGTTCGATCAAATCTACGATTTCGTCTAAGTTGGCGAAGAATTCTGCCAATGAATTACCAAAAGGAGCAACGTCCATATCATGGAAACAGAAGTATTCTACGCCTAGTTTTTCGAAGAATTCAAACGCAGCTTCTACACGATTTTTTGCTGTTTCCATTGGATCTTCTGTCAACCAAGTACGTTGGTTCACGCCTTTACCAAATGGGTCATTTCCTTCGTTTACAAATGAATGCCAGTAAGCAATTGCGAAACGCATATGATCCTTCATTGGTTTGCCTAATACTTCTTCTTCAGGGTTGTAGTGACGGAAAGCAAAAGGATTGGTGCTTTCCTTGCCCTCGTATTTGATTTTTTCTATATGCGGAAAGTATGTCATTAGTTTTTGCTCCTTTTATAGTTTGTTCGTTTTGCTAACTAACTAGAGTTTAGAAGATTATTATTCAGATGTCAAGCGCTTTCTTTATTAATTTATCAAATTTCCTTGGTTTTACCTAAAGATGATATTCTTAGAAAAGAAGCAGCACGAATCGAATGAAATTCAGGAATCGTACTGCTCTTTGAAACTCACCTGTTACATTTCTTCTTTCAATAGTAAGGTGTCCCCTGTATCTTGAACTTCATAAAAATGTGGATGCTCCGAATACTTGCTGTTAGGACTATGGTAGGTATAAACGAGACGATTTTCTTTATCCTTAAAGAGCATGCCGTGTCCACCGTCTGCATGGTAAAATAAATCTTCTTGATGAATCCATGGACCCTCGATGGTACCAGACTCACTCTCAGCGATTGCCTGGACATACTGATCGCCTCGCAAGGATGACCACATCATCAATAATTTTCCAGAGGTGGTCGTATACATAAACGGTCCATCTGTCACAAAACGTTCTGTATCAGGGTGATGCCATTTTACATCGATCGCATGAAGCAATACGTTCGGTTCCGAAACAGCTTCTTTTAAGTCACTGGATAGTTCAATGGAACAAATCGTTCCTTTCCCGCCATCAATCCATTCATGGCAGAAAATCATATAAGGAGTGCCCGCTTCGTCCACATATAACGTTCCATCCAGACAAGGCCATTCACGAGGGGTAAGAGGCTCTTCTGTGTGTATCCTGAACGGTCCTTCTGGGTGATCGGCAACCAAAATTTGCGTGCCTTTGTTCTTTCCTTCTGCATTAAACGTAGCAAATAAATAAAATTTATCTTGGTAGACATGGACTTCTGGTGCCCAAAAGTTCATATTAGACCAAAAATCTCCAGGATGCCGGAAAACTTCAATCGGTTCGCTCCAATTTTCTAAGTCATCACTGATATAAACATCGAAGCCTAATTTACTTACGTCCTCCTGTTTATTCCAAGCAGTTTCGCTTCTGGTTCCATACATGTAATATTTATTTTCATGCACGAGAACATAAGGGTCACGCAAGAAAATTTCATCTTTTTTCAAATTATTCTCCTCCGTTTACATTTTTTATAATAATTTGGGTACTGATATTGTATAAATACGTCACAACGACGCTGGTTAATACGAGGAATCCCAGAACCGGTCGGTAGTACATAACGAAAAGCAAACCAATGATCAGAACGCTGTAAAAGTAGCTGACCAATACTTGCTTCAAGTTGAGAAAAAAAGCTTCCTTCAGTGCTGGTACGAAATGAAGTGTAGGCTGATTCACCTTCAGAACCATGGCAGTGATGATGGTTGCTAATGTAATACTGCCAAACGTAAAGAATACCGGCAATAGAACCACACCGAGATTCGTTTGTTGCAAGAATAACAGGGTCATAAAGAACCAAAGCAGATTCATTGCTAATAAAATGGAAAAAACAACACCAGATGAGAAATAGTGAACCATTTGCTTCGCATATTGCCGCAAGTTAGGTAATTCTTGCTCTCTTTTATACCGTTCTACACTTTCCATCATACTCATGAAAGATGGGCCTAATGGAATCGCGGTAAGGACAAACAAAAATAAAGTATCTCCCTTCACAACGAGGAAGTTGCAACTTATAAAGAAAAACACAGTAAACAATGTATGATAAAGATTCAATTTCAGATAACGATATGTCGCATTAAAGAAGCGGTAAAACAATTTATCTTCAATGAAAGTTTTTTTCGTAGACACGTCGCTCCCTCACTTCTAAAAATAAACCACCTATTACTAAGCATCAATATGGAAATGGAGCGATTCCCTCAAATTGAATCTCCCATTTTCCATTATCAGGAAAACCAGGGAGTTTTGTGGAAGAGTCTGTTGTTCCTGCTACCATAAGCGCAGTTGCAAGTAACAAAGAGCCATTTCCCGGCAAGTAAACCGGCAAGTCATTTCTTAATTTTTGATAATTATTTCCATTTTTAACATAGGAATTTTTAGGGGAATCCATTAATAGCAGTTGAACTGCTAGCTCTGGCTTCCCTAAACGGGTAGCACACATCGCCATAAGAGCAAAATCCCAACCCCATAAGGTCTCAAATTCCCAACATTCCACTACTTTTTCCAAAGTCTGGGTCATCATTTCCGGATCAATATATTCACTTGGAATAAGTCCATATGCACCTACCATCATCGGATGGTCTCGGTTATAGTTCTCATACGTATCTGAACAATTGGCATGAGATAGATAAAGCCCATTTTTCTGCACCGGAACGGCAATTTTTTTGCGGACTTTTTCCCATTTATCAGTAGGTTTCTTCAACCGTTCGGCCCATTTCTCAGCGAGAAGTAAACCAAAGCGCCAATACTCTAATTCAAAGGTTGGATCAAGGACGGTAGTCGGATCAAATTCTTCTTGAGCAGGAATGAGCGGTGCAATCAGGTGATAGCGGTCGTCCTTCTCGTCATACTTCAAAAAGTCACACATAAACTGTGCAGTTCCTTCTACAATTTCCCAGTACTCTGTAAGCAAAGCAACATCTTTTTTCTGCTGATAAACGAGCTCCAGCATATATAAAATATGTGGCTGCTGCCATACAAGCAAAGGTGCAATAATGGATGGGCTGTCGACTGCATCCGGACCAATCATTTTAGGCCATCTCAAGCCCACAAATCCATTTCGCTCCGCATTTTCTTCCGCTTTCCCTTTGTTTTTCAAGTACCATTTCAACGTTCTCTCCAGCAGCTCCGGCTTGTTCCATAATGGGAAATATGCGCTGTGCCACAGATGCATTTCAAGATGGAATTTCCCGTACCAACTATTACAGATTAGTCCGGTTTCTTGTGGCGGCATGGATCCGGTGCCTTGAATAGTCGTTAAATATTGGGACAAGATAAGTCGTCTTTCTAATTCAGCAGCGCGGTGATCTGTAGCTTGTTCAAAGTCAATCATCCCCACTGTATTCCAGTAGTCATTCCAATCCTTCACACATCGCTCTTTCAGTTGGGTAGTGGTTGAAGGATTGTTGATTGAAGTTTCCATGGAATAAAGAAAAGAGACGGCTAAATCTTGTCCGTTCGAGGGGTACAACCAAATTGCATGTTCCTCTTGTTCAACGTTCATGGCGTTCTCTGCAGTAACGTAAACAAAGTAAGAAAAACCATCGACTTTACGCATAATCTGCCACGTAGTCGGACTTATTTCCTCTAATTTCGTTTCATGGCTTGCCTTACTTTCCTTATCCCAACCCGATATATCAGAAGAAGGATAGAAGAAATCCAGCTTCAACTTCAGTCGGTTCGTACTGAACAGCGGAGAGTGTACTCGAATTCCTACCGCATCTGAGACCGAGTCACACATGGTTTCTACTGAACATTTCTGTCCATCTAAATGGAAGTTGCTTTCCAATACCCCGCTGTACAAATCAAGTTCTTGATGAGGCTGAGAAAGAGCTTCTTCCACCAAATCTTCTTCATCTAAGGTAAAACGTAGATTCGATAAGTTAACGCGGTGCGGATTCTCTCGTAACCAGTGATAGATTTCCTCGTTCCCTGCTTGCGGCTCAACTGGATAAACGACCTTTTTATTTCCCATTTGATAGTCGGTCATTTCCAAATCGGTTAAGTCATAGGTATTCCCTTCATCATCAACTGGGGTTGAATGCCATCCCCATTGACTCATGGTGCATAAAGGAATGCCGCCTTTTGTGGCATAAATTTCGGGGAAAGATTGCAGTCCCGTAATATCAGCCGTAAAGGCAAACTCCCCATTTCCAATTGTTAAAGGTGATTGATAATCAATCACCTTATGAACAGGATTATTTCTTTTTAATAGCTTTATCCGATCAATCATTTTATTTGAGCAACTCCTATCCTTTCAGTCCAGACGTGCTGATTCCTTCAATCAAATACTTATTAAAGAATAAGAAAATCAAGAAGACCGGAATCAACGATAAAGTCGACATCGCGAACATAGCTCCATAGTCGGTCGTTGAACCCGCATCAGCAAATAACTTCAACGCAATGGAGACTGTATAGGATTCTGGTTTATTCAGATAAACTAATGGTCCCATAAAATCATCCCATTTCCAGTAGAACTGGATGATGATAGTGGTAATTAGGGAAGGCTTCAATAATGGGAAGATGATTTTTGTAAAAATATTATATTTGCTGCAACCGTCTATGTAAGCCGACTCGTCTAACTCCTTGGGAATGCTGATCATAAACTGCATCATTTGGTAAATGAAAAAGGCATGTCCAAAGAAATGTGGCAAAATCAGCGGGACGTTCGTTCCTACGAAACCGAGTTGATTATAAATAATGTACTGTGGAATCAAAATTACCTGGCTCGGCAGCATCATCGTTAGCAGCATACAAATGAACCAAAATCTTCTGCCTGTAAACTTAATTCGAGAAAAGGCATATGCTACACAAGCTGAACTAAGAACCGTTCCAATAGTGGAAATGGTGGAAATAAAGAAAGAGTTCTTGAAGAACGTGCCAAACCCAATGCCTCCAAATCCTTTCCACCCCGTAACGAAATTTTCCCAACGCCAATTTTCTGGTATCAGACTTAGAGAACCGGATAGAATTTCCGAATTGTCTTTTAACGACCCCGAAATCATCCATAAAACTGGATAAATCATCATGAAACCAAACACGATTAAGAAAGCATGGAACAAAAATTTATTCATTCTTCTTTTTGCTGAAGTCATGGTTCTCCTCCTTCACTAGTCATTTGTAAATGTCCAATATTTTGAGAATTTCAAAATAAGGAATGTGATGAATCCGATAATGATCAACATAATCCATGACATCGCACTTGCATAGCCCATGTTGTAATAACTGAAGGCATGGTTGTATACATAGAGGGCATAGAAGTTCGTTGCATCATTCGGTCCTCCACCGGTAATAACAAATGCTTGTGTGAAAGCCATAAAGGCGGAGATGGTTTGCATGATTAAGTTGAATAAGATAATAGGCGACAATAAAGGAAGCGTGATTTTGAAGAACATTTGGACTTTGTTAGCTCCATCAATAATCGCTGCTTCGTAATAGGTGTTCGGAATTTCCTTCAAACCTGCCGCGAAAATAATCATGGATGATCCAAACTGCCACGCAGAAATAAGAATCAACGGAATCATTGCCATATCCTGATCACCAAACCAGCTGATAGGAGTCAGTCCGACAATCCGCAGCATGTTGTTGACTAACCCTCTACGAGAAAATAATTCTTTCCAAACAAGCGCAACCGCAATACTTCCTCCAATGAGTGAAGGAACGTAGAATAGCGAACGGTATACGGTCTCCCCTTTTACTTTTCTAGTGAGAAGGTAGGCTACAAAAAGAGCGAAAGCTAGCTTCACTGGGACTGAAACACCTACATAAATCAATGTAACAATTAAGGATTTATGGAACCGCTCATCACTAAATAACCGGACATAGTTAGCTGCGCCAATAAAAGTCTCTTCTTGAACCATGTTATAGTCGGTAAAAGAGTAATACATAGAGAAAACCATCGGGATAATAGTGAATCCTAGAAACCCAATAATAAAGGGTGCTGAAAAAATATGACCCGCTACATTATCTTTGTTAAGGAAACTTTTCATCTTCGTCGAGAAGCTCCCATCCTTCTTGCTTTTTTCTTCTAACGCTTCTGTTTTCATTGGTATCCTCCCGTCTTTGCTTCGTTAGACGTTATAAAAAGAATTAGGTTGCAAGAATGAGTCGTCCTTTTCTTGCAGCCTAATCGGTCATCCTTATTTAATCGTCTCTACCGCAAAGTCATAAATTTGTTGTGCAGCTTCCTCAGGTGTAATTTCATCGTAAATTACTTGATCCAGTAATAACTCATATTGATCTCTGATTTCTGCTGTATGAGGATTCTCAATGTTATTCAATTCTTCATTGTGTTGTTCTCCTACATAATCTACATAAGAGAATACTTCAAGCAATTCAGGTGATGCATTTTCTTCTAACATTTCACGAATGTTAGACATGATTGGCACACCACGTTCTCCGTTCAGAATTTGGTTTGCTTCTTCATCGTTTACGAAGAAGTTGATGAATTTAGCTGCTTCTTCCTGATGCTCGGAGCTTGTTGGAATACTCAACATTTGAGAAGAGTTTAGAGTAAGTCCGTATGGATCATCTTTATCTTTTCTTGGCAAAGTGGTTAGTTTCAATTCTTTTCCAGCAGCGCTTGCTAGAGTCGGGAATTGGTTAGTTGCAACCCATGTCATTGCAGCTTCTCCAGTTACTACGAAGTCACCTTCAATATCTGTTACTTCGGCTGCTGCTCCTGGATCTGGGTAGGCTCCTTTATCAACTAGTTCTTTTCTCATTGCGATATAGTCAACAAGTCGACCTGGATCATCGAAGCCGAGTTTTGTTTGATCGTCTTTGTCGAAGAAGTTATAATCTGGTCCAACGCCAATCGTACCGCCCGCTAAGAAATCATCCATAATGGAACTTCCGAAAACACCAAATTCTTCGCTAACTTTCAGGGCTGCATCCTTGTACTCAGCCCAAGTCCAGTTTTCTGCCGGTTCTTCGACTCCTGCTTGTTCAAACATTGCTGGGTCATAAGCAATCCCATAACTGTTTACCCCTAAGGAAAGACCTACCATATTTCCATTTTGATCTCTTGTCGTATCAAGGAACATTTCAGTAGTGTTCGATGTGTCAATGGTGCCGTCTTCGATAAAGCTATCAAGTGGTTGAATGTTGTCAATATAAGCAGGATAATTTCCACCTAGTTGGAAAATGTCCCAAATGGAGTCAGAAGCTACTAAGGTGTTCAGCTTGGTAATGTAACCGTCCATATCAAAAAACTCATACTGAATGTCAATATTCGGGTTTTCTTCTTCATACATCTCAATCACTTCTACAGTCGCATCATGACGTGCTTGCGAACCCCACCATGCCATACGTAATACGATTTGGTCTTGATTATTCCCTTCTGCAGACGAAGCTGCATCACTTGCTACTGAATCTTCACCAGATTCGGTAGATGCCCCATTTCCACATGCCGCTAATGCTAAAACCGCTGCGCTTGAAAAAATGAACTTGCTAATTTTTTTATTAAACAAAATGAATTCCTCCTCTATTGTTTATTACTTAATTACCAATCATTAATGAAGCTGTTAAGGGCTCAGAACCTTTTAAATGTACGCTTCGTGCGTCAGGTTGAGAAAGCCCGGCATACAAAGTAAATGAAGAACTGTCTAGCTTTTCTTTTCCATCCTCATCTACAACTAGCAAACGGTTCCAATCAATCGTAAGTTCTAGTAACTTTTCTTCACCTGGCTGCACCTTTATCCTTTTGAAGAGGGCCAGTCGCGGATTACGTGGTGCCCATTTAGATTCATTGTCTTGTATGTAGAATTGGACAACTTCCTCTACTATTCGCTCTCCCGTATTTTTGACGGATACAGCTACTTCAATCCCCTCATTTTCTCGAATCTCAGTAATTTGTAAGTTTTGAAGTACTACTTCTGAATAAGTTAAGCCAAAACCAAATGGATACAACGGTTCTTTTTCGAGATAACGATACGTGCGGTCTTTCATCGAATAATCTGTAAAGGAAGGCAAGTCTTCCATCCGTTTGTAGAACGTTACGGGCAGCTTCCCACTTGGGCTATACTCCCCAAATAATAGTTCCGCAATCGCTCTTCCGCCTAAACTACCTGGATACCAACATTGCAAGATGGCCTTCAAGTTCGGATGGTCTTCTAAACCATTCAAAACAATGGATCCACCTGCATGAAGCAATACAATAACGGGTTTCCCTACTTCGAGCATGCGTCGCAGCAATTTTTCCTGTCTTCCTGGCAGCCCTAAATCAAGTCGGTCTCCAGAACCATAACTATTCCCCGCATCTCCTTGTTCACCTTCAATGGTAGAATCCAATCCTAGCGAAAGAATAATCACGTCGCTTCGTTCTGCTACGATTTCTGCTTCCGCTTCGCGGTCATCAGCCTTCGCTAGTCTACCTTCCACATTGTCTTTGTATAAATGGCATCCTTCTGCATAATATACTTTTGTGGAATCGACCACATAATCTTGAATCCCTTCAAGAACCGTATGATACCGTGAAGCTGTTCCGTGGTAGTTTCCGGTTAGTGCAATTCGACTATTCGCATTAGGACCAATGACACTGATAGCATTTAATTTTGTTTTTTCTAAAGGTAAAATCCCTTCATTTTTTAAGAGAACGATTGATCTTCTGGTAGCTTCCAAGTTCAGTCTTTGGTGTTCCGGAGAGTCAACAACATCGTAGGAGATTTGGTTGTATTCGCATTCTTCCTCATACATTCCCAACAAGAAACGTGTTGTGTAGAGACGCTCAACGGCTGTAGTAACCTGCTCTTCTTGGATTAATCCTCTTTCTAGCGCTTCCTTGGTGAGAGGAGCTATGTTTCCAGCACATAAATCGAGTCCAGCCTTCAGCGCAAGTGCCATCGTTTCCGTGTGGTCTTTCGAGTACTTATGGTTCTTCGCAATATCCTCTAAGGCATAGTAATCAGAAACAAAGTGTCCTTCGAATCCCCAGTCCTCGCGCAGTAATCCGTTGATCATCTCATCATGAATGCACATTGGTATTCCATTGATACCGGAGTAAGCTCCCATCACGCTTTCCACTTCCGCTTCTTGAACGGCTGCTTTGAAGGCAGGGAGATACGTTTCGTATAAATCTTTAGGAGATACTTCCGCTTGGAATCCGTGCCTCAATTCTTCAGGACCGCTGTGTGCGGCAAAGTGCTTCGCACAAGCAGCAATTCGCAGGTATTCCCCTGTTCCTTGCAAGCCTTGGATAAAGGCTACACCTAACCTACTGGTTAAATAGGGGTCTTCTCCATATGTTTCTTGCCCTCGACCCCAACGAGGATCACGAAAGATGTTGATATTTGGCGACCAGTAGGTCAGACCTTTATAAATATCAAAGTCTTCTTTTCCTTCAAACGCGTGGTATTTCGCTCGAGCTTCTAGAGAGATTGCTTCTGCTACTTCCTCTAATAATTCTTCATCGAACATTGCAGCTAAACCAATTGCTTGAGGGAACATCGTAGCAACCCCTGCTCTTGCTACTCCATGAAGACCTTCACTCCAATAGTTATATTCTTTCACTTGCAGATGCGGGATATCCTTTGAACGGTAATCCAACTGTGAAATTTTTTCTTCTAGAGTCATCTTGGAAACCATTTCCCTTGCTTGTTTCCGTGCTTCCTCTCTACGTTGTGGTGTATTCACTCTACTTTCCACTCCTCCTTCAATTGAATTCGGTTACAAACCTTTGTTACATTGGTTTGTTTACAAAGCTAACTATCTTACGTACAAAGATTATCCGACAATCGACTCTTTGTCAACTAATTTATGTAAGCCTATTCATTATTTTTAGAATCGTAAAAGCGATTGAATATCAACGGGCATTCCTGATGCAATCGATTTGTTTCCTGCAATTCCAGTAAGAATCGACATTGCTCCATCAATATGCGAAGCAGCACGGTTGTATGGGTCTTCTTCCGGTACGCCAAAAATATCATTCAGTAATACTGGGTCACCGCCGCCGTGGCCGCCTTCTCCACTTTCAATATCGACTTCATAAGGTTTTCCAAACATTGGATAAACCATGATTTCTTTAACTTCAAGTGCGCCTTCATCATCCTTATCTCCACCAGCATTAATATAGGAACGTTCTACAATTTTCATCTCGATACGGCCTTTACTGCCATTAAAGGAAACATTAAATCCTTCCCATGGCATATAAGCATTAAGAGAATACGTCAGAATCGTATTATTCTCATATTTCGCTGTCAGTCCTAAAGTATCTTCAATCGATATATCATCACTGAATACACTGCGGTCGCGGATATAGCCACTATCTTCTTCAGCTTTTAGATACAATTCACGTAACTCTTCGGAGCTTTCCAAGTCAATCGCAAATGGATCGTTCTTCGCTTTCTCGCTGCCATAAGAACGATAGTAGAAATCTTTTACGCCTCTCTTTTCTGCGTTCTTCATTCCATAAAAGTTAAGGTCACCAAAAGCGAATACAGTCTTTGGATAGCTGTTTAGCCAAAAGTTTACTAAATCAAAATGATGCGTTGATTTATGAACCAGCAGTCCACCACTGTTTACCTTATTACGATGCCATCTTCTAAAGTAGTCTGCCCCATGTTCTGTATTGAGTAACCACTCAAAATGAATAGAGAATACGTCACCAATAATCCCTTGGCTTATCAACTCACGAATTTTAGTATTATGAGGAGCATAACGGTAATTGAAGGTAACGCGCAAACTCTTTCCTGTTTTCTTCTGAACATCAAGAATAGCTTGGGTTTTTTCTTCATCAATTGTCATTGGTTTTTCTGAAATTACATCGTATCCTTTTTCCATTGAACGAATAATATAATCGTGATGCGTACGATCTACTGTGGTAACAATGACGTAATCCGGTTTTAGATCGTCCAACATCTGGTCGAATTCGGTGTAGTGATATGTAGGAACTGCCTTTTGTCCGTACTTGGATTCCAATACATGGTTCGCATAATTCATTCTTGTTTGTGAGACATCACAAAACCCTACCATCTCACTTGTTTCATGATAGGTTGAAGCGACTGCTTCATAAAAAAATCTTGCTCTTCCGCCGGTTCCTACTTGAACATATCTTTTCTTCAAAACATGTACCTCTTCTCTATTGATGTTATCTTCTTGATTTGGAAGCGGATAAATAATTTAGTTTGTTTATTCGCTAACCAAACTTATTACACATTTTACCAGTATTTATGTGTTGAAGCAAGCGGATTCATAAGAATTTCTAAAAAAGTGTCCATTTGTAATTTAAGAAGAGCTATGCTACAATTGTTTCGAATTAGAGATAATTAAGGAGGAATAACCATGACCTATCATCACTTTTACCAAGAAGGAAATCCAACCCGCCCTGTCTTCCTTTTACTTCATGGAACAGGCGGAACGGAGAAAGATTTAATTCCTTTAGCCAAAATGATCGATGAAAATGCCAGTATTTTGAGCGTGCGGGGAAATGTGTCCGAAAATGGCATGAACCGTTACTTCCGCCGCCTATCTGAAGGAGTCTTCGATTTGGAAGACTTGGAAAAACGCACACACGAATTGGCTACGTTTATTACGGAGGCAGCTACCGAATATCACTTCAAACCAGACCAAATCGTTGTGTTAGGATACTCTAATGGTGCAAACATCGCGGCAAGTATGCTATACTTCTTCAAGGATATTTTCCAAGGTGCCCTCTTGCATCATCCAATGGTGCCGTTTCGAGATCGTGAAATGATGGCACAAGAAGGGTTGCATATTTTTGTAGGGGCGGGGGTCAATGACCCCATCTGTCCTCCTGATGAAACGAAGGACTTAATCAAACGTTTGGAGCAAGCCAAGAGCAAGGTAACTACCTATTGGGGGACTGCCGGGCACTCCTTGACACAAGAAGAATTGCAAGCTGCCAAGAGTTGGTATGAGGAGCAATTCGGTATATAAGAAAGGAATGATTGGAACGATGGATCATTTGCTAAAAAGAATTAACGAATTAGCCAAAAAAGCAAAAACTCCAGCTGGGTTAACGGAAGCAGAGAAAACAGAGCGTGCTACTCTACGCGAAGAATACTTGCAGAATTTCCGTGGATCAATGAATGAAATCTTATTGAATTCAACGGTCTATGATCCAGAGGGAAATGATGTTACACCGAAGAAGCTTAAAAGAGCACAACGGGAAGTTCATCTGAAAAATGCACAAGATATTTTGAAAAAACAAAACATCACCTTCTTGCATCCACAGAAAAAAGAAGACTAACATACAAAAAGAAGCGGGAGAATCTCCCAGCTTCTTTTTTTTTCGGAGAAATAATCTTCCAGGAGCGGCCTCATTTGTTCGTGTCTGCTCAAAAATAATAACTAGGCGAAACACAAAAAAGCAATGGCGCTACCGAAGTAGTCCACTGCTTTTCTTTGCTTAATAAGCTCTAGCTAACCATACGGTCGTAGTCGCTGGTTTGCCTGTTACGATACATGTTTCTTTCTTTGTTGCAGGTTCGAAAGGAATGTTCCGGGTTGTGAATCCCGTTTCCTCTTTGATTTTTGCTTCTGTTTCCTCAGTACCATCCCAGCCTGCTAAAACAAAACCAGGTGTTTCTCCAGCAGCACGCTTTTCTTCGATATGTTGTTTCAATTCTTCCAACGTATTGATGTGCGTATACTCATGTTGCTTGCGGTTTTCGCGGGCACTTTCGAGTAGACGTGCTTGCATGTGGTCTAATGCGGTTGGAATATGGGAAACAATTTCATTTAATGAAATAGCTTCTTTGCCATCTTTGTCGCGCATTTTCACCATCACATGATTGTTTTCTAAATCACGCGGTCCAAATTCAATTCGCATTGGCACGCCACGTAGTTCCCACTCATTGAACTTGAAGCCTGGAGAGTTGTCGCTGTCGTCAATCATGGCGCGGATGCCGTTTGCTTTCAATTCTTGTAGCAATTCTTCCAGTCTTTCAAGGATTGCTGGATTTTTCTTCCAAGGTCCTACTGGCACTAAGACTACTTGTTTCGCCGCCACTTTTGGTGGTAATACAAGGCCTTGTTCGTCACCGTGAACCATGATGGTAGCACCAATTAAACGAGTAGATACACCCCATGAAGTTGTATGGGCATGAACGTGTTCGTTCTCGCGGTTCAAATATTTGATGTCAAATGCTTCCGCAAATTTTGTTCCCATATAATGGGAAGTTCCTGCTTGCACGGCTTTTCCGTCTTTCATCATCGCTTCAACGGAATACGTGTCTACTGCTCCGGCAAAACGTTCAGAAGGTGTTTTTTGTCCTTCATAGACTGGAATAGCCAATACATCTTCGATTACTTCTTTGTATATTTGAAGCATTCTCATGGTACGCGTACGGGCAGATTCTTCGTTTTCGTGTGCGGTATGCCCTTCTTGCCACAAGAATTCAGACGTACGCAAGAATGGGAGTGTTTTCTTCTCCCAACGGAATACGTTTGCCCATTGGTTGATTTCATATGGTAAGTCACGGTATGAATTAATCCAGTCACTAAAGGCTGTTCCAATCATCGTTTCAGATGTTGGGCGCAACGCTAGGCGTTCCTCCAACTTCTCACCGGCTGCTTCCGTTACCCAAGGAAGCTCTGGGCTGAACCCTTCGATATGGTCTTTTTCTTTTGTGAAGAAAGACTCAGGAATAAGCATAGGGAAGTATGCATTACGAATGCCCTCTTCCTTAAAACGTTGGTTAAAGGCTTCTTGAATATGTTCCCAAATTTCATAGCCATCTGGTTTGAAAATCATACATCCTCTAACTGGTGAATAGTCCATTAAATCTGCTTGCTTGATGGTTTGAATATACCAAGCTGAAAAATCTTCCTTTTGTAGGTTACTCATTTTTTGTAGCTCCTTTTCTATTTTTAGACAAAAAAATAAGCACACCTCATCCTCTGAAAGGACGAAGTCTACTTTACTCCGCGGTACCACCTTATTTGGCTTTGTTTCAAAAAGAAAAAAGCCCCACTCTGTCTTGATAACGGCAGACAGCCGGTCGAATGACGATTCGCTTAGGTAGGTTCAACTAATCAGCGGGGGCTTTTCTTCCAGCCTAGGAAAAGCTCTCTTGGCCCATGATTCATTTACTAGTCCTCTCGATGTGCACTCATATTGTAAGGGAAAATGACGGAGAATTCAATTGTTTCTTTTCCTCCTCCACTTTCCCTCTTCTATTTCTCTATTTCTCTAACAAGTTGCGGTAGTACTCATCCCTCAAAATTCCATAGTAAACTGTATCGATCCGCTTGCCTTTGTGAATGCGGTGCTGGCGTAAGATTCCTTCCCGCTGCATTCCTAGCCGTATCATCACCTTCCCCGAAGAAACGTTATCTGCGTCATGGCAGGCATACACCTTCTCCAATTTCATTGATTCAAAGGCTAACTGAAGGAGGGCCGTTGCCGCTTCTGTCATGTAGCCCTTTCCCCAATAACGCTTGTTGAGGACGTAGCCAATCTCCGCATGTTTGTGTTCTTCTACCACTCGAATATCGATGGTGCCAATCATTTTTTTGGTTTCTTTTAGTTCGATGGCATACTTTCCTGCGGGATTTGCCATGAAAAAGGTCGCAATCGCATCCTTGGTTTCTTCCAGGTTCTTATGCTGTTCAAATACGTAACGCGTATTCTCTTCATCGGAAGCATACTCAAACATATCTGCCGCATCGCTCAATTCAATCGGCCGCAAGGTCAACCGTTCGCACTCAATCCGGCGAAACCAAAAGAGCGTGAGATTAAACGGCACCGTCACCGACTACTTTCTGGAGTTTTTCCAACTCACCCAGGGTATGTTGCAAGTGTTCCTTGTGCCACTTCATTCCCATTACAATATTGCCCAGTTTCAAAGGCAATTCTTGGTCTTCGCCGAGGAAGGTAACACTGTGCTGAATCTTTCCTCTTTTAATAAATACACCGTCTAATTCCTCGTGAGGAATGAAATTAGGTTCCAATTTTTTATCAATCTTGCCGCTGATTTTGTTTAATGGAATTAAAACAATGCGCTCTTTTTCTAACCCCATTACAAAATAAGCACCCTTCAACATTTGTGCATAGGCGCCAAATAAGAAAAGAGATCCGGCTGAAGGTGTCACTTGTGCGTATACAAGTGTTTCTTCTAATTCTGGACTCATCAGCCCTAATTCTGTTAAATGTGTGTGAATTTCGTCAATCGTCAATACTAAGCCCATTTTAACCGCTCCTCCATAAATCGTATGATGACTTCAGTTTACTAGCTTAAAATAGGAAAAAGCAAATAATATCACTAAAGGAAGACACTAGATCTGTATTTCTTTCAATTTATAAGCATATAGGCTAAAATGAAAGTAGAGAAGGCGTTTTCTATTTGAGAAACTGCTGAAAGGGAGAGGATCTTTATGTTAGGAGAATACACCAATTTACTTGTACCGGTCGATGGGTCAGAGCAAGCGGATCGTTCCTTCAAACAAGCTGTTGCGATCGCTCAACGAAATAAGGCAAAGATGCGCATTGTATTTGTAATGGACAACCGCAATGTCACGATTGCTCCCGAATATACACCACTCCATGCGAATGACTTCCAGACGGACTACGATACTAGTTTCATGGATGATTACCTAGCCTATGGAAAAGAAGCAGGAGTAGATATTGAAACAACCATCACGAACGGTAACCCGATGTCATTGATTGCGGATTCGTTACCCGAAGAATATGGTACTGATTTAATCGTGATTGGCTCAACCGGAAAAGGAGCGGTCACCCGCGCACTCGTTGGATCCGTCTCGAACTATGTCGTTAAAAACGCAAAGTGTGATGTACTCGTGGTGAGAAAATAAAAATTTATGCAAAAAAGCGTTTAGTCCGCCAAGCTTTGTGGTGGGCTAAACGTCTTTTTATTTGCTTAAATTTCGGTTCCGGTCAATCCGTCCGTATCCTCCCAAGCTCCATCGAAGAAATCAATGGTATACGGACCTTCATCGGTAATATCAAAGTATACTGTTTCTTGAAAACTTTCTCCCGGTGCTATCTCATTTAACCAAAAATGAGCATAGCGTAACGGCAAGAAGTGGCCTTCTCCGTCGCGAGCGACAAAGTAATTAGGGGCGATATGGGTGCCGACCGTTCCATCGTTTAGATATTGAACTTCTACTTTTAAGAGTTGTTCTCCAACCGGATTCAGTTCGGGATCTGCTTCTACTACTTCAATACTCGTAACGGTCACAATTTCCACAATGCTGGAATCTTCGTTACGGAACGTTTGTGGCTGACCTTCTTGAGAAATAACAGCGGGTTCTTCAACGACCGGATCATCGTTTGGAATAAAGGTAAGAGTCACATAGCTTTCAGGATCCAGCGTGCCTACATCGATTCCCGTTTTTCCATACTCCACAGTGGGATCGGTGGTGAAGGTGATTTCCGTTTCTATATTTGGAGCTGCATATGGATAGACAAAGTGCCATTTATTGTCTGTTGTCCGAATATCTACTGCGGTACCTTCAATAATAACCGTGACGCGCTCAAACCCGTCCGCTTTCCCTTCCAATGCATAGTAATTATATTTATCGCCTCTTGTCACAAGTTTATCTACGCCATCTATAAATTGAATGGTCTTGTCTTCCTCTGTGACACTCTCGCTGATGATTTCTTCTATCTCTATGGAACTTGTACTTGATGTCTCCACAATAGCCCCATCGTCTTGATCATTTTGGCAAGCAGCCAGGAACAAGACTAATCCTCCAACTAGCCACAGATTCTTCCAGCGCATTGGAACCCCCTCCTTCAAAATAACAACTCTTCTGTATGGCTTTATTCTAGCAAATCCCTTCTCTATTCCCCAAATTTTATCACTTATCTATTCATAATAATTCGTATCGATGATCTCTATTTCATACAGACTCTCTATTTCGCGTAATAGTTGGTCGACTATTTGTTGGGCGACCTTCTTGGAGCTGTTGGCAACCGCAATACCTATACATGCTTGATTCAGGAGATCTTGATCCGCTACTTCCGCAAGGCTGACCGGGTACTTGTTTTTCATCCTGTGAATGATGCTTTTGACGGTGCTCCTCTTATCTTTCAATGAGTACGAATCAAAAATTTGAAACGTGACTTCAAGTGTTAAAAATGCCATCTTGCATCCACCTTTCGAGCTTTCTTTATTGTAATCATTCTCTATTTCTGTTATATTTCTTCTAGTAACCATAACCGTTTTTCCTAATAATGAAAACTAGATGGTCGAAACAATAAATGGGGTGTTCCCTTTGGAAGAAAAGGAACTCATGCAATTTCGAGAAGCAACGTTCCGGATCAAGCTATTACGGTGGGAAGAATTGCCTGACTTCGGTATATACAGCGATCAGGTTCTGACCATTATCGAAAATCAATTATTATTTTTGCAACAAACAGAAGACGATCGGATTATTACACCTGCGATGGTGAATAACTATGTGAAGTACCGTCTCATCGAACGGCCCATCAAAAAGAAATATTATAAAATCCATATCGCTAAGTTGATTGTGATTTCATTGTTGAAGCAAGTATTGCCGTTAACAGATATTGAAAAAGGAATGGCGCTACAAACTGCTTTGAAAGGGAATGAAGTTGCCTATAATACCTTTTGCGATGAAGTGGAACAGTCTTTTCAACGTCTCTATGATTGTTTAGGACGAAACAAAGAGTTTTCTTTCACTGTTGACCATATTTCGAATGAGAACCTGGCTCTAAAGATGGTAACCTTATCCCTTGCTTCTAAGTTATTAACGCAACAAATCATCACCTTAAACGGAGCGCGAAACTTAAATGAAATCGCTGCCCCCACTGATGTAACCGTAAAAGGAGAGAATTCATTTGAAAAATAAAGAGATAGCAGTTTTAGTAGATTCCTGTAATGATATTTCCATGGAGTTAACAGAAAGATATGGCTTGTACACCATGCCATTGATGATTAATTATACAGACCGTTCTTATAAAGACCGTGTGGATATCACACCGCAAGAAGTGTATGATTCTTTCCAAAAAGAAATTCCAAAAACCAGTTTGCCACTCGGCAGCGACATTGATCAGTTGCTCGACCAGATCAAAGCAGATGGTCACACGAAAGTGATTGTTTCTGCTATCTCGAGTGGATTAAGCGGTACGTATCAGTCCATGAAGTTAGTTGCTGAATCAAGAGATGATATGGAAATTGCGGTCATCGACACATTGAACATCGGAATCGGTTCTGGTTTTGTTGGGATTTACGCTGCTGAATTATTAGAAAAAGGGTTGGACTTTGAAACAGCGGTTCAGAAAACCCAAGATGCTGTCAAAGACTCCACTGTTTTCTTTGGCGTAAAAACATTGGAATACCTGATTAAAGGCGGTCGTATCGGGAAAGTATCCGGTATTTTAGGCAGCGCCCTAAAAATTAAGCCCATTATTTCTTGTAATCCAGAAGGTATTTATGACACCATCGCAAAAGTGCGCGGTCGTAAACAAAGCATCCAGAAAATGATTGAGTTGACTCGCGAAACGTTGGCGGGCCACAAAAATTATTACCTAGGAATTTGTCATGGTGCTGCAGAAGACGAAATGCTGCAAATCAAATCGGAGATCCAAGATCTCATCCAAAATGCTAAACTATTTTCAGAAGGCCAGATTTCTCCTGTTCTAGGCGTGCATACCGGTCCTGGCTTGTTAGGGATTGGCGTTATGATTTTAGAAGGTTAATACAAAACGGCCGAGTGATTTTTCCCCTCACTCGACCGTTTTTTTGTCGTCTTCCTTCTTGCTCAAACGCTGCTTCACCTTCTGCAACCAGCCCTTTTTGGGTGGTGGGTTATCGGATTTTTGGGGAAGCAGTTCTTGTAAGTCCGCATCGTTTTTCCCATTTTTCAAACGTTCCTGCAATCTCGTATGCATCAGTTCGCCAATATTGCGCAGGTCGGGGTATTCCCCCTTCACTTCTCCCTTTGCAATAAAAGCCAGCACTTCAATGTAACTAAGCGCCAGAGCACTCGTCAACACCGATGCTGTACCGCCGCTGATGATCCCGCCCGCAACCGTCCCTGCTCCCGGAATGAGTTTGATGAGGTTTGAGACAATGTAGCGTCCCAAGTAAGTAGCCCCGCTCGTTCCGCCAATCGCCCCCAAGATACTGGCGATACTCGTTCGGTCTAAGGAAATCCCGAAAATGGCAGTAATATGCGACATCATCGTTATTTGCATGGGTACCAATACCGTCGCATCGGAAAAAGGAATCGGGGTAAAGCCAATTCCAAAGGTTGTCGCAATGTACCGGGTCGCCCAACGTCTGGCTGCTTTCACTTTACGCTCAATATCCACTTGTTGGGCATTCGTAAAAGCCTTTTTGGCCTCCTCAGGGATGACTTCAAACGTCAAAGTAATTAAATCTTTCAATCCTTTTTGTGGAATCGTAATGTCTTTTGAAATGACAAACGGTTCTGCAAGGATGGTTAAAACCGCTACTACATTCAAATTCAAGGCCTCAATATATCCCTTAAACTCTTCAGCCGTTTCTCCAATGGACTGGGTTAGAACAATTACGACCGGAACTTTTTCTGCAAGTTCATTAATAAAATCAATTTCCGCTTCTTCAATCCGAGAAGAATTGGCATTAATACAATAATAAATCACGTGAATGGATTCTGTCGGCCCTTTATCTTGCTTTCCGTCAATGGTCAAAAAGATTTCTTTCCGCACTTCGGCTTGGACGTCCTTACTGAGCTCCAACCCTCTCGTATCGTACAGAACGATTGGAATGCCTTCCTTTTCGATGCGGCGTAAGTGTTTTGTAACAGGCTTTCCGATTCCGGTTGAGGCAAGCCGTTCACGGAAGACGTTATTTACTAACGTACTCTTCCCGACACCGGTCTTTCCTACTAATAAGACGTTCACCGGATTCATCTTTTCAATTTCTTCTTTTGTCTTCTGTAGCATTTCTTCTACTAAGCTGAAGTCCAGTTCTGCCTTCCCCATTCTCTTCACTCCTTTGCCTGATTCGTAAAAAGAGGGCACCTGTAGTCGATGTCCCTCCTTTTATGTTTCTTTATCCATTTTGGTTATTCATGACACCTGACATATTGCGATAGATGATTTCGAAACAGATATCGCCCATTTCTTCTGGACTTTCTTTCATACCTCCTTGAAGCCACGAATGAATCAGCCCTTCTACCGCATAGGAAATTGCTGCAACAAGATAGACTGGCGGTACTTCTGTCTGCGAATCTTTCATCGTTTCCACAAAGTAATCGTTGAGAATTTCATTGAATTTATGGTGGAAGGAGTAGGTACTGTTTTCGCTTAATAAACTCTTGATGAAGCGGTGATTTTCCAGAGCATACTCAAAAATAGCTCCCATCGAGGAAGAGACTTCTTTTTTCAGTACTTCAGGATCCGAATTCTCAGACACCTTCATCAAAATCGTTTGCCCGATATCTCGCATTTCCACAATCACTTGATTGACACTTTTTTCAAACAAATCATACTTATCCACATAATGCAGATAGAATGTCCCGCGGTTGATCCCTGCCAAATCAGTAATTTCTTTCACTGTGATTTCATCGATGGACTTCTGTTCGAGTAATTGAGTTAATGCACCTAGTATTTCCCGTTTCGTACGAATGACCCGCCGATCTGTTTGTCTACTCTGATTTCTCATGGTGTCCCCCCTCTTCTTCCTATACGACCCTATGCAACCCGTCTATTCGGTAAAAAACAACTGCTTCTAAGTCTCTGCATCCTTTTCTATATTATAATACAAAACAAGAGTCTTTCACAACAAACAGCAACGTTGAGTTGAATAGTGGCCGAATACCGGTATTATTTGATTCTTCTAGGGATTACTCCTATAATTTAAGGTAAGAAAGAGGATTCAATTACTTTGAAGGAGTGAAACGAAATGGAACAAGCTACAAAAGACTTGATGAAGGCACTGACGGAATGTATTGCAGCCTGCAACCACTGCTTTGACGAATGTTTAAAAGAAGAACATGTCAAACATATGGCTGCCTGCATTCGCTCTGATCGGGAGTGCGCGGACATTTGTACTTTGACACTATCGATGCTCACACGCGAAGGAAGTTTGAAGACCGATATACTGAACTTGTGTGCCATCACATGCCAAGCATGTGGGGAAGAATGTGCAAAGCATGATCACGAGCACTGTCAAGCTTGCGCTAGAGCCTGCTTTGCCTGTGCAGAAGCTTGCCGGACTCACCCGTTGATGGCTTAGATTAAGACTTGTTTTTTTAAGTTTTCAAGAAAAAAGAAGAGTCTGGTTTCCTTACCTTTTAGAAAAGAAAGTGAATATTGATTCTACGTTAATCTTTCGTTTTGATAGAGCAAAAAAAGTTTCGCTATCGCAACGATTAGCAGTAAAAAGGAAAGAGGTCGGGACGTTTGTCCCAACCTCTTCTTTTTTGTACTTATTAATCTCTTCTTCTTCCACCAAACAGCAGAACGAGTCGCAAGAGTTGCAAGAAACTCATGATTGCGGCTGCTACATAAGTCAAAGCAGCGGCGTTCAAAACTTTCCGTGCCTTTGGAACTTCGTCGCGTTTCAAAATACCGCCATCCAAAATTTGTAACGCACGACGGGAAGCGTTAAATTCAACCGGTAACGTCACAACTTGGAAAATGAAGGTAAAAGAAAACAGCAAAATTCCCAATTGGATAAATGTCAATCCAGCTTCACCTAAGAAAACTCCTAAGAAAATCATGGGAATGGAAATTGTTTGGCCAAAGTTTGCTACTGGGACTAACCCCGCACGCAAGCGTAATGGGATGTATCCTTGTTGGTCTTGAATCGCATGGCCCACTTCATGAGCAGCAACACCAATGGCAGCAACAGACGAAGAGTCTGCGGTAGCGTCGGATAAACGCAATACCTTGTTACGAGAATCGTAATGGTCAGTCAAATTTCCTCTGACACGCTCCACTCGAACATCATGAATGCCTGCTTGTTCTAGTATATAAATAGCGGCTTGTGTTGCAGTATAACCGCTACGGCTATAATCGTCACTATACTTGGTAAAGGTACGTTTTACATAAGCTTGAGCTGCCATCGAAATAATTAATCCAATGACAATCAGAATATATGTGGAATCAAGTACTGGGAAAAATAGTGGCATAATTAGCTTCCTCCTTCTTCTTTAATCAAAGACAGTATAGCATGGAAATGTGAAAAAACCGTGAAGAATTCACCAAAAGAAAGAGTCATTTATTTGGTGTCTATGCTATCATTATACTACAAATAATAAACGTTAGAAGGGATATGCATGGCTTACCAGATTGGTTTCCAACAAGTAGAATTCACTCCTCCTGCCGGAATGTGGATGGGAGGATACGCACCAATGCGAACGGCTACTGGAATGGCGGATCCTTTGTGGATGAAAGGTTTCGTCATCACCAATCCTTCAACCAAGGAAGCACTTGCTTGCATCACGTATGATCTTGTAGCCATTGATCAGTTGTTGCTGGACGAATTAAAACGACAGCTCCTGATTACTTGCCCCGACTGGGACGTTCAAGTTTTCCTGACGGCCACTCATACTCACTCCGGTCCGGCTGGAACCTTGGATACTCATCCGGCATACAAACAAACGTGGACTCCTATTTTTGGAGAATCCGATGAAGCACTCCTTACCGATTTAGTTAAGAAGAGCATGCTCCTCATTCAGCACTGCCTCAAAAATCAAGAACCCTTTCGTTATCAGAAAGGAGTTTCTATTTTGGAAGGGATTGCGACCGACCGAAATGATGCTAGAAAACCAGGAGATTCGCGTTTAGGAAAAGTGTTGATTGAAACAACGAGTGGAAAACGGCTCCTCCTCTGGCATTTTTCTTGTCATCCCACTGTTTTGTCTGCCGCTAACCGATTCTATTCAGCAGACCTTCCCGGCGCTGTAGCACATGAGTTGGTGGAATTCGACCAAGTCATGTTTTTCAATGGCAACGCCGGAAACATCAGCACCCGCTTCACCCGCTCCGATTCTACTTTTGAGGAAATGATACGCTTCGGCGAACGTATTGCGGCGGAACTCCGCTCGATTAGCGAGGAATCGTGGGAAACAGTAGCGCACATAAGCGTGAGCCAGCAGTCTGTTTTACTGAAGCAGAAGTCTTCTTCAAATTACTTGTCCATTTCTTATCATATTCTTCGAGTCGATGACCTCGTCTTCGTAACCGTCCCTGGAGAAATCACATCCGACTTGACCAAAGATTTACGAGAGACCTTAGATGTGTTTATTTTAGGTTACTGCAATGGTTATGAATTCTATTTCGCTGACGAAGCGTGTTACCGAAACGAGACGTATGAAGCCCAGCACAGTTTCCTTGCTCCTTTCGAAGCAGAAAAATGGATGGAGCAAGTTGCCGAACAACTTAAGTAAGAAAAGAAGGAGCTGCCCTTATTGATTGGGCAACTCCTTCTTCTTTATACGTTTGCTTCTTTTTTAGTGTTTTTTCCTAGTTTAATTTCTGGCACTTCTTTTGGCTCATAAGCTTCTTCGTGCGGCAAAATGAGGTTCAATAAGATTCCAGCAATAGCGCTGAGTGCTGTTCCGGAAAGTGAGAGGAAACTGAGGTCCAATGTTGCTCCGCCTAGTCCGAGCACCAACATAGAGCTGGCAATAATCAAGTTTCGTACTTGACCGAAGTCTACTTGCTCTTCAATTAACACTTTCAAACCGTTGCTGGCGATTACCCCATACAGAAGAATCGACATTCCGCCGAGCACTGCGTTTGGAATAGTGGAGATAAGAGCAGTGAATTTGCCCATGAAGCTGAGTGCGATTGCGAAAAATGCAGCGTTTCGCAGCACAGAAACAGATGCAATCCGCGTCATTCCGATCACGCCTGTATTTTCACCGTATGTGGTGTTTGCCGGTCCGCCAATAAATGCGGAAACCGCTGTTGCCACGCCGTCTCCAATTAACGTTCTGCTCAAGCCTGGGTCTTTCAAGAAAGTCCGGTTACAAATTTTCCCGAGTACCGTGTGGTCACCGATGTGTTCTGAAATGGTGACAAGGGCTACAGGGACAATGGCTAATGCTTCTGGTCCTAGATAAAATTCATATGATTCAAACCAAGGATTAGCAAATGGCAGATAAAATTGCGGCAGTTCAAACCAGTTTGCTTCCATGACTGGTGTGAAATCTACAATTCCGACAGCTAATCCGATTAAGTATCCGCCAATCACTCCACAAAGGAAAGGAATGATTTTGAAGAATCCTTTTCCTTTTGTATTCACGAAGGCAGTAATCAGAAAGGTCAAGGTAGCAACCAACATGTGGCGAACATCTCCGCCTGAAACGTAACCGGCGTTTGTGACAGCAGAGGAGGCCAGACCAAGTCCAATAACCATAATCATCGGTCCAATCACAATTGGCGGCAATAAACGATCAATCCACTTGGTTCCTAATAATTTCACTAACGCTGCGATCATAACATAAACAAATCCGACTAAGATGACTCCTGTTTGTGCTGCACCAATATCACCGCCCATTTGCTCCATGGCTACTCCCATGGCAGTGATATAGGCGAAGGATGATCCTAAATAAACGGGAACTTTTGCTTTTGTTGCAATTTGATAAATGAGTGTTCCAATCCCACTAGCGAAAAGGGCTACAGATACGGGCAGGCCGAGAATAAGCGGCACAAGAATAGTAGCTCCGAACATAGCGAATACATGCTGAAAACTCAACAAGAGTCCTTTTAATACAGGTGGTCTATCTTCTACTTCCAACAACAAAGGTCTTTGATTAATTGCCATACCTAAATTCCTCCTTATTTTTGGACATAAAAAAATGCCCTCTCGAAAAATTCGCAAAAGGACCTATAGGTATCAAATATGGAATTTGTACCCTTCTTGATCTCACGGGATCAGCTTAAAGGACTTTGCTCCGCATAGTATAGCAAAGCATAAACCAAAAAACAAGCATGGTTTCTTCCTTTTTATGAGTTTTATTCTAATCAAACTTTCCTCAAAGTTTTACATAACCTTCAGAGAAATTTCACACCTTTTCGTTACAATAGTTTCGAACCTAATGAAAAACCTTTTTCTAACCTATTTTTTTTGAAGAACGGAAGCTGCAACTTCCCTCTTAATCCAATTACGAAGAGGCTGGGACAAAACCAGAAAAATGAATAAAGAAATAGCTCTCGCAGATCCCTTTTGGGGTGGCGAGAGCCATTTTTTTGTATTTTTTTTGATCTTCTCCCTTTGGGAGCCCTTATGGGCGGTATACTTCCGTAAGTTTACCGCCATAAAGGCAAAGCCAAGCTCATTTTTCACCTTCGCCTTGCCCCGAACAGACAGACGGGTGAAACCTAAAATAGCCTTCAGGAAACCGAACGTTGGTTCTACGTCAATCTTTCGTTGCGCGTAGATGCCAGCGGTCGATTCTTCTGAAAGCAGGTCTTGAATCAGTCGTTTTTGACGCTCCCACCGCTCGTTGTAGCGGATGGTACGATTGTTTCCCTCCTTGGCCTTGGTGCAGTGTGACCGAAGTGGACAGGTGGAACAGTCCGCACATTCATAGACCTTGAAATCACGGGTATACCCATATTTGTCCGTCCTGTGGGACCAGTAGCGGAAGGTCAGCT
>NZ_JARBEA010000023.1 GCF_028863945.1 Jeotgalibaca caeni
TACCACAAGCGTGGCACCATGGAGAATTATATCAAGGAAGCGAAGAACGGTTTCCATTTCGACAAGACGGATAGCTCCTGTTTTCTGGAAAACCATGGCCGGATGATGGTAAGCCTCTTGGCTTACAACCTGGTCAACTTCATGAAAACAATCTGTTTACCGGCGAAAGAAGCGGCCTTCCAAGTAGACACCTTGCGCCTGCGCCTCTTCAAAGTGGCTGGCAAGCTGGTCCGCAGCGGCCGAAAGTTTTTTTTGAAGACGAGCTCTTCCCATGTCTACCAAAACCTGTTCTACCACTTATTGGACAAAATCCAGCAACTCTGTTGGTAGGGCCGAGAGCCAACTGAAATTTTAAAAAAATTAATGAATTCCAAGGGGATCGTGCGCCCAAAAACCGGAAGTTTTTCGTACTGATTCTTGAACGCAAACAAAATTTGAAACAATGGTGCGATTCACATTCGGAATACAATGATAAAAAAGTATAAACCAACGGTTTTCCTAAATTAATAAGGAAAATTTAGAAGTATGAATAATTCAGGTTTATTGCTTTTTATTTTCCAACGCACCAACGCAATCTCTTCGCCGTTCAACTCAATGGCAGTAATGATGGTTGGATAGACGCAACAACCGATATTAAAGTACGGCAGTTGGTTCTTTTTCGGATACTTAAAGCGATGCGTATGACCGCAAATGAGCATCATCTTGTTTTCTGCAATCCATTTTGAATAGTTTTTTTCAATCTTATGCCGCCGATTGATGTTCTTAACGGGACTGGATGGATTACGAATCCCGAAGGCATGCAAGAAACGCCAGAAATACTTCAAGGAAAGCATAGTGAGGAACCAAAACTGGTCATTGGGCGCATCGCCTTGATGACCATGAACCGTTAAAATTTCTTGACCTGTGTGAGTATTTTTAAGCAATAATGCCTCAATCGGTTTAATGCCTTTCAAGTAATCAAAAAAAGTTTCCGTATATTCATCGTAGTTGGTGTAATAGTGCTTCTCTACATATTCTGGATTTTTCAGGTAAATGTTGTGGTTCCCAAACATGAGGATAAAGCGGTCGTCATCGTAGAACTTCTTGATGCTGTCGAAGACTTCTGGGTGGGCATTTTTGACATGACGATAATCAGGATATTCCCATAGCTCATCGCCATCTCCTGCTTCTACATAGGTATAGCCATTTTTGTAGTAGTAGTCGATTGCATACTGAAAAATATTTCGATTACGAGTAAATTCATCTGCCAAACTTCCGTCGCCTCGATGATGATCACTAAAAAACACATATTTAGTCGTTTCATCGAAGTATTCAACGCGTGCATTCTCATAAGCTCCAGTCAACCTTTGTTTTGTAAACATACATTTCACCTCTGAATGACTTTTGTCTTACTACCAGTATACTGTAAAGTACAAAAAAGAAAAAATAATCAGGGTTATACGCAAAAACCCGAGAACCAAGTCTCGGGTTTTTGTAAAAATATGGAGATGGCGGGAGTCGAACCCGCGTCCAAACATATCGGCACTTCCAAATCTACGCTCATAGTTAAACGATTTAGAATTCGCTTTGTGCTAGCCGTTTAACAGGCATCACACGCAGCTAACCTGATTGATCTCTTCTGATTCCTACAGGTGGAAGGTTTCAGCGTAGCCCACTATGAGTGAGACCCTTACTTGAGTACATGGGCGATACCAAGAGGATCTTAGCTAGCTACTTTTACGCAGCGAAAGCTAAAGTATTATTGTTAGTTTTGTCAGTTATATTTAACTGGAACGTTTTTACGTAGCCGTAACCTACGAAGCGCATCAAAAGCTCGACCTATGCCTGTCGAATCCGTAACATCCCCTTTATAAAAAATAAAGGGCACTCCTTCTACTGGAGCACCCTTAATTATACAGGATTCTTACTTTTTGTCAATTGACTCGCTCGTAACGAGCGGCAGCTCATCGTCTTCATCTTTGTCGAGCGGCATAATTTTGTGTGTTGCCGGTTCTGTTTCTTTGTTGTACGTATTGTCCGGCGCAAAGTGTTCAATGCTGTTGAATTTCTCAAGATGGTAGAATCCTTCGTGATAGCTGACAACCGAAATACTGGCATTATCCAAGTGACGGTCAATCTCGAAATCCGGTATTAAAGCATGGATCATATTTCGAATGGTCATCCCATGAGATACGACCAATATATTCCTGCCGGTCTCCCGGTGTTCGTCAATTAATTTAATTAATCCTCTTTCTACTCGAAGCCAGAAGGTCAAGTAATCCTCTGCCTCATGGTAAGGATCCATCTTGCGCATCCCGTTTAGTTCTTGGATAACAGAGCGGTGATCTGAATAATCGATTCCATCCTCGTAGCCTAAGAATTTCCATAGTTTAGCCCATGTTTCGGGTGCATCCAGACCTTCAAATGAACCAAAGAAAATCTCACGAAACTCTGGCATGGCTACTACTTTTGGCTTTTCAACCATTTCATTCTCTTTGAGAATAATTTGTGCAGTTTCAAATGTACGTCTTAAATCGCTACAGTAAACAGCGTCAAATTTCACATCAGAAAGACCAGCACCACTTCTTGCCACATCGCGTTTCCCGCGGTTCGTTAACGGTGCATCCGACCAACCTTGCATCCGGTTATATTGATTTAAATAGGTTTCACCGTGACGCATAAAATAAAATGTAACACCTTTTGACATGATTCACCTAACCTATCTTATTTTTTCGTTACTCGCTCTACAATCTCACCTTCTTGGTAAGCCTTTAGAAGTTGTTGTAGATCTTGAACTTGTTGCATCAAACGTACGCCAACATCTGTTTCACGTACGGTTTTTCGTTTTAATTCCTTATCAACTATCCGGCGAGTGGAGACAATATCCTTCTCATTGATAATCGCATCTTTTACAGAAGTAAAAGGTTGATGGGAAACGAGCTGCATCCCAAATGAATTATACAACAACGTATACCCTGCAAGTCCAGTCGTAGGCTGGTATGCTTTAGAAAATCCACCATCAATGACAATTAGTTTGCCATTTGCCTTTAATGGGTTCTCGCCACGTTTTTCTTTTACAGGAGTATGGCCATTAATAATATGCCCTTTTTGAGGATCCAAGCCAAACTCTTCTAAAATTTTACAACAAACGTCCAGATTATCGCGTTCTTCGTAATAAATGTTTTTATTTTCAATATGTGTTTCTTTATTTTCAATATAAAGGCGCTCGAACGTTGTCATTTTATCTTTTCCAAACAGAGAAGAGGCTTTCCCTTCCCATTGGTACCAAATATAATCGAGATAACGTTCGTTTTCTTTTGGACGTTTGCGGTTCAGATACCCTTTCCGCAACACATCCTCGTATTTATCCAGTAAAGCTTTCCCCGAGTACTGCTTGTCATTAATCGTCATGGACATAAAACTTCCGTCTTCATTTAATGGCACACAGCCGTGGAACAAGAGGTTGTCGTTGTAAGTGAGGTACAAGCTGCCTTTACTGAACAGGAACTGGATATGCTTATGCAGTCGTTCGGAGTTCAGAAAACCTTCCATTAACCGCTGCACAACGATTTCTTCCTCTTCCGTTAACTTGAACGGGTCTTTTGGGTCAACCGTTGGGAAGTAGTTGCAACGAACCGGATAATCGATCCCATCCACTTCTACCGTTCCTGCTTCAAAGTCAATCTTTGAAAGTAATTGACGATTTTCCATTTCGAATTCAGGGTGGCGCTTGATAATTTCTCCTTCCAACTTGAATTGAATCACCGAAATAGCTTGATTCATTTTAGCAATTTGGCGGATTTCTTCTGGGTAAATCTTCTCTTCCCCATTTGGATCAATCTTAGGTAGGAATGGCTCATAGTTGTCTTCTGGATAATTCATCTCTGAAAAGAGCATCAACGGACGTAGTGAAATTCCGTACGCGTCTTCGATAATTTCTAAATTATCGTATCGGGCACAGATCCGGATTACGTTAGCCATACAGGCGGCTGAACCGCTCGCAGCTCCCATCCATAATACGTCATGATTTCCCCACTGGATGTTTAGTTCTTGATCATTCATTAATGTGTCGATAATCTTGTCTGGGTACGGGCCACGGTCGTAAATATCTCCAACAACGTGTAAATGATCGACAACTAAGCGCTGGATCAAGTATGCGAAAGCTGTAATCAATTCTTTTCCTCGTTTTAAGGAAATAACGGTACCGATGATTTTGTCGTAGTAATCTTCTTTGTTCGTCATGATACTGTCTTTGAAGAGCAATTCTTCCAAAATATACGCATAATCAGGCGGCAATGCTTTCCGCACTTTAGAGCGTGTGTACTTGGAACAGACGAACGCACAAAGTTCCGTAATCCGCGTAGTTGTGAGGGTGAAAAACTCCTCAATTTCTTCTTCACTCTCTAATTCTGCAAGAATGAAATCAATCTTCTCTTCTGGATAATAAACGATAACGGCAAGCTGATTCATCTCTCTCGTACTAAGACGACCTTGGAAAATCTCTCGAATCTTTTCTTTGATATTTCCTGATCCGTTCCTCAAAACGTGTTGCACTGCATCATACTCTCCGTGTAAGTCGCTAATAAAATGCTCCGTAGCTTTCGGTAGATTCATGATTGCTTCCAAATTGATGATCTCCGTTACGGTGTCTGCCATCGTTGGATACTGTTTAGCCAACAGGCGCAAATATTTATCTCTTCCTACGACCATGAGATCACCTCCGTTTATTTTTTCATTATATCGTTATATTTACTAATTCTATAACTACCTATATCATATCTTTTATTTCACAAAAAGAACAGAGTAAATCAAGGAATAAAACGTAATCATCGTAAACATATTGAATGCGACAAAACACTATTTTGTATACAGTGTTTTGTCGCATTCTTTTTTATCGTTCTTTTAACGCTCGGTCTACTTCTCGCTTGATGTCTTTTTGCTTCAAAGCTTCTCGTTTATCGTATTTCTTCTTCCCTTTGGCGACACCAATGAGTACCTTAGCAAATCCATCCTTCAAATAGACTTTCAGTGGGATTAAGGTAACACCCTCACTTTTTACTTGTCCAACCAAGGTCATGATTTGCTTCTTGTGCATCAACAGCTTCCGCGTGCGCAAGGGATCATGGTTAAAGATATTCCCTTGCTCAAAGGGGCTGATATGAACGTTCTGCAATAAAGCTTCTCCATTTCGGATTGATACATAGCCGTCACGTAAATTGATTTTTCCAGCCCGGATTGACTTTATCTCCGTCCCTTGCAAGACCATTCCAGCTTCAATCGTTTCTAAAATCGTGTAGTCATGACTTGCCTGACGATTCTGGGCTAGAACTTTTCCTTCTCCTTTTGGCATAAGCGTCCCCTCAATTTCTTATCTACGTTTCTTTTTCATCGGTTTACGTTTTTTGCCGGTTTTCTTTTGATCCCTTTCCGGCTTATTCGTTTTCTTGTTTTTCTTTTTAGTTGAGACGCGCATCTCTTCGTCATAGACCGTCCATTCTTGGTCTTCAACAATCGCAAAGTCAATTTCTCTTGAATCGATGTCTGCACGTGTTACTTCAATTTTCACCCGTTGCCCGATGCGGTATACAATTCCCGTTCGTTCTCCTAAAAGAACCATGTGACTTTCGATAAAGTTAAAGTAGTCTTGCTTCATATTAGAAATATGTACCAAGCCTTCTACCGTATTTGGTAACTCAACGAAAATCCCAAATTTTGTAACAGAGCTGATTACACCCTCAAATTGCATTCCGACTTTATCGACCATGAATTCTGTTTTCTTCAATGATTCTGTTTCGCGTTCTGCATCAACGGATCGGCGCTCTGTAACAGAACTTTGAATCGCGATGTCTGGTAATTTCCCAGCCCATTTTTCTTTGGTCGCAGTCATGTCTTCTGTATTCCCATATTCTCGAATGAGACGATGGACAATCAAGTCCGGATAGCGACGAATCGGTGAAGTGAAATGAGTATAATCTTTCGTAGCTAAACCATAGTGACCTACTGGCTCGGAATCGTATTTCGCCTGCTTCATGCTCCGCAAGAGCACTGTTGAAACAACTGCATTATACGCTTCCCCTTCTGTATGCTGCAGAATTTGTTGTAACTGTTTTGGCTTGATGTTCTCATTCGAACCACGCACCATGATTCCAAAAGTCGTCACAAATTCCATAAAACGAAGCATTTTCGCTGGATCCGGCTGCTCATGAATACGATACATGAATGACAGATTACGTTTTGTAAAGTGCGCCGCAATCGTTTCATTCGCGGAGAGCATGAATGATTCAATCAAACGTTCTCCAACGCCGCGTTGAACCACATAAATATCGAGTGGATGACCTTCTTCGTCTACGACAATTTTTGATTCATTTGTATCAAAGTCGATGGAGCCGCGAGATTTCCGTTTCTTCTCCAGAATCTTATGCAGCTTCTTCATTCCTTCAAGCATGTCGATGAAGTCTACATACTGCTCACGTGTTTCACGTTTGCGTTCATCTAAAATCTCGTTTACTGCGGTATAAGTGAATCGCTGATTCGAAATAATTACACTTGGGAAAATGTCATAATCTACGACTTTCCCAGTGCCATCAATTTCCATTTGGCAAGACATGGCAAGACGCTCTTCATTTGGTAACAAAGAACATACCCCATTGGATAGCTTCTGAGGCAGCATTGGCACCACACGGTCTGTTAAATACACACTGGTACCACGTTCATATGCTTCTCGGTCAATCGGAGATTGTTCGGTTACATAATAAGACACATCAGCAATATGGACTCCTAACAGGTAGTTGCCATTTTCCAGTTGCTTAAAGGAAATGGCATCGTCCAAGTCCTTCGCATCTGCTCCATCGATTGTAATAATCTTCTCGTCCCGTAAGTCTCTACGTTTAGCAATTTCTTCAGCTGGTATCTCAAAAGAAACTTTTTCTGCTTGTTCCATCGCATCTGCTGGAAACTCCGTTGGAATCCCAAATTTATACAGGATAGACAAAATATCCACTCCAGGTGCATTTTTATGACCTACTTCTTGTGTGACAAAACCGGTCATTGCAACTGGATTTTCAGCGGTCGGATATTCTTTCACTTCGACCACACAAATACTGCCTTCAACTGGTTGCACACCTTCTGGCAAGATGTATACGACTATATTTTTAATTTTGTTTTCTTGAGGGACAACGTAACCTAAGTAACCCGTTTCCTCTCTTCTCTTTGAATCATAAGGGAAGAATTCACCAACAATGCGCCCCGTTTTCCGCTCCAAAATGGCTACTACTTTTCCTTCAGGCCCTTTATTGTTCCACGGCTCTGGTTTACTAGTAACCGTAACTTCTACCGTGTCTCCTTCCATTGCACTCCCTGTATGCTCTCGGGAAATGTAAACATCATCTTCATTCGGATCATATTGCACAAAACCAAATCCACGATCGTTGGCACGGAATGTACCCGTTAACGTAGAACGGTTCCCCTTGATACGAAATTTACCGTCTTTCCCTAGAACAATCTGATCCTCTTCTTCTGCTTGTGCGATTGCTTTTACGAGTTGCTTGAAATCAGCAGCTGTATCATAGCCTAAAGCGACACTAAGCTGTTTGACTGTATAACCGCTTGGATTATCATTCAAGTAACGTTTTATTTGTTCTTGGATGTTCTGTGTGGTCGTCATAATTTCCCTTCTTTCCAATCTAATTGTGCCAGAAATGTCTTAACGGACTCTTCAAAATCTTTCCGGTTGGCTCCCACTGTGATGACATGAGTAGCCTCTGGAAAATGATAGTAGTGAACCTCTGCTTGAGATAATGCATCCCGCAATACTGTTCCATTCTCTGGGTCGATTAATTCATCTTTCCCAGCTGAAGCGATATAGTAAGGGACCGTAATTTTGTCTATATTTTCCTGAACTAATTTGGAAAATGCTCCAATTTCTTTCATCTGTTCTGGCAATTTTTTCTTAATGCGCTCCGTACCGGCTTGAAGTTCTTCCTTGTCCATACCCAAACGTTGGTTGAAGGAACGGTAGTAATTGACAAATGCTGCTGGCACATGACTTTCCCCTACTTGAAATACTGGTGAATTAAAGGATCCTCCTCCAATATAATCACCAATTTCAAGTGCACGGGTCGCCATGACGCCACCAAGCGAAAGACCCATTACTGCAATTTCATTGTATCCCTTATTACGCAGAAACTGTGTAGCTTCCTCTACATCCTTGATCCATTTTTCAGGACTGCCTATATCCAGAATATCTTCAAAGCGATGGGTCGCGTGCCCCGTGAATTGTGGTGCATATACCGTATAGCCTTCTCGTTCTAACTCGCGTCCCAATAAACGCATGTCATTAGCACTTCCTGTATAAGCATGCAACAACAAGACCGCTCTCTTTCCCTTCTCAAAAAAGAAAGATTCTGGTAATTTCATTGATTTCATTTGAAAACTCCTCTGCAACATTCTCTCTTTATTGTACTTGAAGAAAGAGGAAAATCCCACTCAGACACATAATTTGAGATAAAGAAAGGGGCAGGAACCGTTGTCCCTACCCCGTGGTTTAGCCTAGTTTGATGATAAATATGCAAGTACCAAGGCAATCACAATGAATATCGTTCCAAGTAATGCGGTGGTACGTCTGAGTCCAGCTTCAAATCCTCTAGCTTTTTGTTTTCCAAATAGTTGTTCTGCTCCGCCGCTTAGGGCACTTGCTGCATTCGTTTTTGATGGTAACATCACAACGGTAATAATCAACAAGATTGACACAATAATAAGAGCAATCAATAAGACGTCGTACAATAGGGGGACCTCCTTTAAATACTACTATTTACTATAGCACAAACAAACGTCAGATTCTAGATTAGGCGACTAAATTTCTTACTCAAATGCGTGGATAAACAGTCCACTTAATGGCCATGTTACCAACTCGTCTGTGTTAGCGTGAATAATGCCTAAAAAGAAATTATATTCTGCATTCGGATTCGCATTCAGATTCGCCTCTTTACGTCTTTCAGCGACTTCTTTCGCTGATTCAAATAAGTGCCTACCGGATATAATGGACAATCCACCTATCTCCTCTTGGAAAATACGAGTGATTTCTTTAACTAATGATTCTTCTTTGATCATCCATACACAATGATTACTGTCGTCTTCCTCATCTTCCGACTCAAACATATATACCGGAAATTTAGTAGCACGGAAATTTGCTAGCAACTGGTCGAGCTTCTCGTTTCTAGGACTGCTCAGAATAACCGGGCTAGTATGTGCTCCGCTAGATTCCAAATAACCCGTAACGTCGAATTTGCGTTCAAATTCTGGCGGTTCTTCGTAGGCAATATTACCTTTTTCATACTCATCAACGGCAATCGTTGCGACTAATCCATATTGGTATTCATTTTCTCGATGTAATCGATACAAATAGTACGCTTCCTTATGGTCTTGAATCAGCCACTTGTTTTCGATAAACGTCAACAAGTTTTCTTTTGCTTGTTTGAATATTTTTTCACGATCATCTACAAATTGTTCGGCTAAACTTACTTCTGCGCGCTCTACATGTAGAAATGATTTTGGATTAGAGTAGGCTATTTCTCTTGCTTCTTCTAGACTTAATACATCATAAAATGGACTAGCTACATGATCCACATTGTATGAACTGGGTCGAATTGCCCGAAACGGCTTTATTTTCACCATATTTTCACCCTTTTTCTGTACTTTGATTTTGTAAGTGTTTTCTTTTTATCTCAGCAATAACATTCATGCATATTATAACAGATTTATAGTAAAAGAAATGAAAACATTTTGTGACAAAGTTGGCTACAGAAAAAAGACCTACCTCTACCGGAGTAGAAATAGGTCTTCGGGAATCTATTATTTGTTAGCTAAGTTGTAGAAAGCTTCTAGGCCTTCGTAAACAGCTAGTTCGCCTAATTGATCTTCAATGCGTAGTAATTGGTTGTATTTAGCAATACGGTCTGTACGGCTCAATGAACCAGTCTTGATTTGGCCAGCATTTGTAGCAACTGAGATATCAGCAATTGTTGCATCTTCTGTTTCACCAGAACGGTGAGAGATAACAGCTGTGTATCCAGCTTTTTTAGCCATTTCAATTGCATCAAACGTTTCAGTCAAAGTACCGATTTGGTTAACTTTGATAAGGATTGAGTTACCAATTCCTTGTTTGATTCCTTTTGAAAGGATTTCTGTGTTTGTCACGAACAAGTCGTCACCAACCAATTGAACTTTTTCGCCTAGGCGTTCAGTTAGAAGTTTCCAACCTTCCCAGTCGTTTTCGTCCATACCATCTTCAATAGAGATGATTGGGTATTTGTTTACCAACTCTTCTAAGTAAGCAACTTGCTCTTCAAAGTTACGTTTTGCTCCATTTTCGCCTTCGAATTTAGAGTAATCATATACGCCATTTTCGTAGAACTCAGATGATGCACAGTCAAATCCTAGGTAAACATCTTTACCTGGTACAAGACCTACAGCTTTGATTGCTTCTAGAATTGTTTCAACGCCGTCTTCAGTTCCTTCGAAGCGAGGTGCGAATCCACCTTCGTCCCCAACAGAAGTTTCCAAACCACGTTTTTTCAAGATTGATTTCAATGCATGGAAGATTTCTGCTCCCCAACGCAATGCTTCTTTGAATGTAGGTGCTCCAACAGGAAGAACCATGAATTCTTGGAAAGCGATTGGTGCGTCAGAGTGAGATCCGCCGTTGATGATGTTCATCATTGGTGTTGGCAATACTTTTGTATTGAATCCACCTAAGTATTGGTACAAAGGAACATCCAAGTAGTCAGCAGCTGCGCGAGCTACAGCAATGGATACTGCTAGAATTGCGTTTGCACCCAATTTAGCTTTGTTTGGTGTACCATCTAATTCGATCATTGTGCGGTCAATTGCCAATTGGTCACGTACGTCGAAGCCGATGATTGCGTCTGCAATCACTTCGTTTACGTTCTCAACAGCTTTTAAGACACCTTTACCCAAGTAACGGTCTTTGTCTCCATCACGTAATTCAACTGCTTCGTGTTCACCAGTGGATGCTCCAGATGGAACCATTCCGCGACCAAATGCGCCGCTTTCTGTGTAAACTTCTACCTCTACTGTAGGATTACCACGTGAATCGAGTACTTCTCTAGCCAAAATATCTGTAATGTATGGCATTTTTTTCTCTCCTTTTTTCAAAAACAATACTTGGTTTAACATATATATTTTAGTCAACTTTGACGTTGATTGCAATCATTTCCGTAACTTCCTCATCATTTAATAATTAAGGACTCTCCGGTCATCTCTGCAGGTTTCTCAATACCGAGTAATTCCAACATAGTTGGTGCTACATCGGCAAGTTTACCGTCTGTTCTTAATTGAACACCTTTTTTGGTAACAATAACAGGAACTGGAACGGTTGTATGAGCAGTATGTGGGTTTCCTTCTGGCGTCATCATGGTATCAGCATTCCCATGGTCAGCAAAAATAATTGCAGTACCATCGTGAGCCAAGATGTTATCAACAACACGTCCTAGGTTTTCATCTACTGCTTCAATAGCTTTAATGGTTGGTTCAAGCATCCCTGAATGACCAACCATATCTGGGTTTGCGAAGTTCAAGATGATTGCATCATATTTATCTGCATCAATCTCTGCCATCAACGCATCGCCCACTTCGTACGCACTCATTTCTGGCTTCAAGTCATAAGTTGCCACTTTTGGAGAAGGAATTAAAATGCGGTCTTCTCCTTCATATGGATCATGCTTGCCGCCGTTCATGAAGAAGGTAACGTGTGGATATTTTTCGGTTTCAGCAATATGCAATTGCGTTTTTCCATGTTTTGAGAGCACTTCTGCTACTACGTTTTCTAACGCAATAGGAGGGAATGCTACATCTGCAATCACGCTTTCTTGATACAAGGTCATGGTCACAAATTTAACATTTTGTGGGTGGATGCCACGATCAAATTCAGTCCATGTAGGGTTCGTGAAGGCGTTCGAAAGTTGAATGGCACGGTCTGGACGGAAGTTAAAGAAAATGACTGCGTCATTATCCTTCACTGTACCAATCGGCTTATCATTTCGGACAATCACACTTGGTAAAACAAATTCATCCGTTACGTTGTTTGCATAGCTTTCAGTCACAACGTCTTGTGCAGAAGTATGTTTTCTTCCCACACCATGAACAATTGCTTGATAAGCTTGCTCCACACGTTCCCAACGATTGTCACGGTCCATTGCATAGTATCGACCAGATACAGAAGCAATCTCACCTAACCCAATTCGTTCCATTGCATCTTCAACGGTTTGAGTGTATCCTGGAGCGGCATGCGGATCTACGTCACGGCCATCTAGGAATGCGTGAAAATACAGTTTTTTGACTCCTTTTGCTTTTGCACTTTCAATCAAAGCAATCAGATGGTTAATGTGGCTATGAACGCCCCCATCAGATAGTAAACCGAATAGGTGCAAACTAGAATCGTGTCCGTTTACATGGTTAAATGCGCCCGCTAGAGCTGGGTTTGTTAAGAACTCACCATCTTGGATTGCTTTGTCAATCCGCGTTAAACTTTGATATACAACGCGTCCTGCTCCAATATTGGTATGTCCCACTTCAGAATTCCCCATTTGCCCTTCTGGTAAACCAACGGCTAGTCCAGAAGCTTGCATTGTTGCATGTGGAAATTCTTTCATATAACGGTCAAAGTTTGGTTTGTTTGCTTGCGCAACCGCATTTCCGACCGTTTCCGTACGACAACCAAAGCCGTCCAAGATGATGATTGCTACAGGTTTTTTATTCATTCTTTCACTGCCTCCAATAGTTGCAAGAAAGATTCTGCTTCCAAGCTTGCTCCACCAACAAGGGCACCATCAATGTGCTCTTGAGCTAGATATTCTTGAATATTTCCTGGCTTCACACTTCCGCCGTATTGAATGCGTACAGCAGTTGCTGCTGCTCCGCCAAACAATTCACGAACTGTTTCACGGACAATACCGCATGTTTCGTTCGCTTCTTCTGCGCTAGAAGATTTGCCAGTTCCAATTGCCCAAATTGGTTCATAAGCAATAACCAATTCAGAAACTTGTCCTTCGGTAAAATCTTTCAATCCATTTGTAATTTGCCCTTTAATCCATTCAGCAGTTTCACCCGCTTCACGTTGCTCAAGCGTTTCACCACAACAAAGGATCGGAACCATATTGTTACGGAAGATCGCATGTGCTTTTTTGTTAATGTCTTCATCTGTTTCATGGAAGAATTCTCTTCTTTCAGAATGTCCAACGATTACATAATTCACGCCTAAATTACCCAAAGCTTTCGGGCTGATTTCACCTGTGAAGGCTCCTTCGTCCTCGAAGTGGCAATTTTGTGCAGCAACTTTTAGCTCCGTACCTTCTGTGTTCATTACCATGCTTTCTAAGAAAAGTGCTGGAGCACCGATAACGGCATCCACTTTGTCATTTCCTGGAATTTCATTTTTCACTGCATCAATAAATTGACGTGCTTCTTCAGCAGTCTTATTCATCTTCCAGTTTCCTGCGATAATTGGTTTACGCATGTATAATCCTCCTTGCAAATAAAGTATTATTTGTCAGAAATTGCTGCTACTCCTGGTAGTTCTTTACCTTCTAAGTACTCCAATGATGCGCCGCCACCAGTAGAAATATGCGTAAAGTCATCCGCAAATCCTAATTGCATCGCTGCTGCTGCAGAGTCGCCACCACCAATGATTGTTGTTGCATCACTTAGTTTAGCAATTGCTTCACAGACACCAATTGTACCTTGTGCGAAGTTTTCAAATTCGAATACTCCCATTGGTCCGTTCCATACAACTGTTTTTGCACCTTGCAACTCTTTTGCAAACAATGCTTCTGATTCAGGTCCGATATCCAACCCTTGTTTGTCAGCTGGGATTTCATCAATAGAAACGACACCTGCTGCTGCATCATTGCTGAAAGAAGTAGCCAAACGTGCGTCTACTGGCAAGATTAGTTTGTCTCCTGCTCTTTCAAGCAATTCTTTCGCTAGATCAACCTTATCTACTTCTAGTAAGGAAGTACCGATTTCTTTTCCTTGAGCTTTCGCAAAAGTAAAGGCCATTCCTCCACCGATAATAACTTTGTCTGCTTTCTTCAACAAGTTTTCGATTACGCCAATCTTGTCACTAACTTTTGCTCCACCAAGGATCGCTACGAAAGGACGTGCTGGGTTATCTACTGCTCCACCGATGAATTTGATTTCTTTATCCATCAAGAAGCCTGCTGCTGATTCAAGATTTGAAGCAATTCCTACGTTTGAAGCATGCGCACGGTGCGCTGTTCCAAATGCATCGTTTACGAATAGGTCGCCAAGGCTTGCCCAGTATTTACCTAATTCAGGATCGTTTTTGCTTTCTTTCTTACCATCAATGTCTTCAAAACGAGTGTTTTCAAACATCATTACTTCACCGTCTTGTAGGCTGTTGATTGCCGCTTCTAATTCTTGACCGCGTGTTTCTGCTACAAACGGAACCGCTTGGTCTAACAATTCAGCTAAACGAGTTGCGACTGGTTTCAAGCTCAACTTCGCTTTATCTTCTTCTGTTTTCACTTTACCTAAGTGAGAGAAAAGGATAACTTTTGCTTTGTTATCGATCAGATATTTGATTGTTGGCAATGCTTGAACAATCCGGTTGTCATTCGTGATTTCGCCGTCTTTCATTGGTACGTTGAAATCTGCACGAACTAATACTTTCTTACCTGCTACATCTAAATCAGTAACTACTTTCTTTGTCATAAAAAGGAACCCCCTTTAGTATTTTTCCATAAAAAAAAGCGGGAAGCGCGTTGCTTCCCCGCTTTTCGTTCACTACGATCCAGCTATTGGATTGACTTATCTATTAAGCTAATTGAGTGAAGTATTTTAGCGTACGAACTAATTGAGCAGTGTAAGACATTTCATTGTCATACCATGCAACAGTTTTAACCAATTGTTTGTCGCCTGCATCGATTACTTTTGTTTGAGTTTCGTCGAACAATGAACCGAAAGTCATACCTACGATATCTGAAGAAACGATTTCGTCAGCAGTGTATCCGTAAGATTCGTTAGCTGCTGCTTTCATAGCTGCGTTGACTTCATCAACAGTAACTTTCTTATCAAGGATTGTTACTAATTCAGTTAGAGAACCAGCTGCAACAGGAACACGTTGTGCTGCTCCATCTAATTTACCTTTCAATTCTGGCAATACATCACCGATTGCTTTAGCAGCACCAGTTGTGTTAGGAATGATGTTTTCTGCTGCAGCACGAGCACGACGGAAGTCGCCTTTACGGTGTGGAGCATCCAATGTGTTTTGGTCACCTGTGTAAGCATGAATTGTAGTCATCAAACCACTTACGATACCAAAATTGTCATTCAATGTTTTAGCCATAGGAGCTAAACAGTTTGTAGTACATGAAGCACCAGAAACAATAATATCTTCGCTTGTTAATGATTCATGGTTTACATTGTAAACGATTGTTTTGATGTCGCTTCCTGCAGGAGCAGATAGCAATACACGTTCTGCACCAGCTTCGATATGAGCCATTGCAGCTTTTTTGCTGTTGAAGAATCCAGTACATTCTAGAACGAATTCTACACCTAACTCTCCCCATGGATTGTCAGCAGGATTGGAGTTAGAGAAGATTTTGATATCTTTACCGTTAATAGTAAAGTGAGTATCATGAACTTCTACCTCACCATTGAATCTGCCTTGTGTAGTATCATATTTCAATAAATGTGCCAACATTTTTGCGTCTGTTAAGTCGTTGATTGCCACCACTTCAATATCTTCTAGTTCTTGAATGCGACGGAAAGCAAGACGTCCAATACGTCCAAAACCGTTAATTGCAATTTTTGTTGTCATACTAAGATTTCCTCCTTCAGGATAATCAAATATTTTTATTTTAAAGGGGATTACCCTTTTAAAATCAAGTTAGCAGCACCTTCATCTGTTACAAGCCATGTATGTGTAGGTGCGATGTGTGCGTAAGCTTCAATGGCTTGCGCTTTTGAATTCCCTCCTGCTATGGCTATCGCATAAGGAATCCGTTCCACATCTTCAATCTGGAGACCGAAGCGGGATAGTCGGTGAACAATATGACCTTCTTTGTCAAAGTAACATCCAAAGGCTTCACCAACTGGTTTTTTTTCACGTAATGTCTTTTTTTCTTCTTCTGACATTTTACGCCGTTCCATCATCACTTTAGCATTTCCAATGCTATATAACAAGCAATTCGCATATTTCATTTTATCAATTGTTTGTCTGATTGATGGTTCATTCTGCAAGGATGCAAGCGCTAATTCGCTCAAGTTATCCGGTACAAACAAGGCCGTGTTTTCTCCGCCCGTTGCTTGCGCCATTAAGTCACTAACGGTGTTGGCTTGAATAGACATTAATTCACCTAGTCCGCCCCGCGCTGGAACAAACGTGAAATGTCGTTGCTTCGACAAGTCTGTTGTCATGATCCGCGCCATCGCTGCCATCGTACTACCACCAGCCACTGCTACAACAAATTCTCCTTCTGGGAGTAATTCATCAAACAAAGAAGCTGCTTCTCGTCCGAGTTCTTCTAAAACATCTGGATTCTCATCCACATCTCCTGGAACAATCCGGCAAAATTGAAGCCCTAGTTTTTTTGCTAGTCCCTCTTCTTTTGTATCCATTCTCATCAAACGATCCATTACTTCTTCTAAAGCATGAAAGACTTTTTTCCCTTTATGGGTCAATTCCATCCCTGCTTTGGAACTTGTCAACAAACCATGCTTTTTCAAAAAATCAGTTTCTGTACGGAGCGTCCGTTCAGATTGATGCAAGGTTTCTGACAAAGCCCTTCTTCCGATGGGAGCTCGGGCTTGAATCGTTTCAAGAATTTGATAGCGATTTTGTAGTACGTTTATCAAATCGGGGATGATTTTTTGTAAGACCGAAATAGAATCTTTCATCGTACCCCTCATTTCTTCTGGTTGGTCGTTTTAAGACCTGTCTTTGCTCATTGTTTGTGGCATTGCAAATCCTTACAACACTTATTCTATCAATAAACAGTAGCATTTACAACTGTTTTATACTATTTTCTCTTTTTCTTTTCACAAGAAGTGGTCGAATTAAGTCCCACATCTTTCATAAAATAATCGTTTAGCTATTTAAAAACATTCAATTTTAACAACGTACACGGATAAAGTTCGATCCTACATAGCAAAAAGACCACCCCTACTGCCAGTAGAGGTGGTCTTTATTTGCGCTCGTTGCGGCTTAATAAGTTAGGTTATATTTTTTCACGAACCCACTTCATCTGTTCTTATTTAGATAAGTCTTTGGAGCTTTCCATTACTTCGTCAACAAGACCATATTCTTTTGCTTGTTGTGCACTCAAATAGTTGTCACGGTCTGTATCACGTTCAATCACTTCGATTGGTTGACCGGTTCTTTCGGACAAAATACGGTTCAATGTATCACGTGTTTTCAAGATGTGACGTGCAGCGATTTCGATTTCAGTCGCTTGTCCTTGAGCTCCACCTAGTGGTTGGTGAATCATAATTTCTGCATTTGGCAACGCAAAACGTTTCCCTTTTGTACCAGCAGCTAATAGGAAGCTACCCATTGATGCAGCCATACCCATTGCAATGGTTTGAACATCTGATTTTACAAAGTTCATTGTATCAAAAATTGCTAGCCCAGCAGAAACGGATCCGCCTGGTGAGTTAATGTAGATATAAATATCTTTTTCTGGATCTTGCGCATCTAAGAATAAAAGTTGTGCAATTACAGAATTAGCCGTGTCATCATCAATCGGGCCGCTCAACATAATGATTCGGTCTTTCAATAGTCTTGAATAAATATCATAGGCGCGTTCACCGCGAGAAGATTGTTCAATAACTGTAGGGATTAAATTCATGTTCATTCCTCCTGATTTTACTTTCTATTGCTTTCGAAATAATTTTACCTCAAAGGTCAAAAAAGGTCAACAAATACACCTTGAAAAACAAAATAGGATCCGAAACGAAAAACGTTCCGGATCCCGAATGATCTACGTCGCCTGAGGGAATCGAACCCCCATCGCAAGAACCGGAATCTTGAGTGATATCCATTACACTAAGGCGACACAACAGTATAATTGTACCACAGCTTTTCCGTTCGTTCAATGGTTTATAAAAAATGAAAGGGAAAACTTCTCAGCTTTTCCCTTTCAATAAGGAAGAAGTGTTAGCGCACGTAGTCCAAGATGCGCTGCCACGTTTCAGGTTCGAAAACTTGCATTGCTTCCCCGTCGCCAAGCACACTATAGCCAACCATTAATCCTATTGCGAATAGAACTACTGCCAAAACAATAAAAAGAATAATCCATACAATCGTTCTGATAATTGGCTTAAAGTCGAATTTCATAAGTTCATTCCTTTACATGCTGCTTCTTTGAAATAGTCTTCGTAAAAACGAACGACTTCTGCTCTTTGCTTGTCTTTGTTTACCCATATTTTCTAATAGGATACCAGTTCCTATTGCTACAGAATCAAGTGGATCTGCCGCAGAAAATACTGGTACTTCTAATTCACCACTAAACAGCTCTTCAATATTTCGTATCAAAGAACCGCCGCCTGTTAAGACAATTCCTGTATTGATAATATCGGCACCTAGTTCAGGTGGCGTTTTTTCTAATACATCTTTTGCTTGTTCCACAATCAGCATCAAAGTTTCATGCATCGCATGGTAAACTTCTTCGGAAGTAATACTGATTGTTCTTGGTAACCCAGTTACCATATCACGACCACGAATTTCCATACTCTCAATCTTCTCTGGCAACAAAGCCGTACCAATTTTAATCTTAATGTCTTCAGAGGTACGTTCACCGATTAGTAATTTATGTTCGCGTTTCACATAGTTACTGATGTCGGCATCTAGCTTGTCTCCTGCCATTTTCAATGAATTGCTGGTTACAATACCTCCTAGTGATAGGATTGCAATATCGCTCGTTCCTCCACCAATATCAATGACCATGTTTCCATTTGGTTGGAAGATATCAAGTCCTGCACCAACTGCCGCTACTTTTGGTTCTTCTTCCAAGTAGACGTTTTTACCGCCACTTTTTTCTGCAGCATCAATAATTGCTTTTTGTTCGATTGCCGTGATGTTTGTTGGACAGCAGATCAAGATGTCTGGCTTTGTTAATAATCCTTTTACATTCAAACGGTTAATAAAGTGTGTAAGCATTGCTTCTGTAATGTCAAAGTCAGCAATTACTCCGCCTTTTAGCGGACGAATCACCGTGATGTTGGACGGTGTACGCCCTACCATACGATATGCTTCTGCGCCGACTGCTAGTACCTTATTCGTTGCTGTATCCAATGCTACTACGGAAGGCTCGTTCAGAACGATTCCTTTTCCTTTCACATGAATCAAAACATTCGCGGTACCTAAGTCAATTCCTATGTCTTTAGCCAAATTATTCCCCCCTTACTACTCAGGAACGCTATTATACAAATAATGCGTCCAAATCTTGTTTCGTCAATACTTTGCTCTCTTCTTCGTTTACTCGTTCGATTTCAGCTCCAAGATTGCGCAACTTGCGGTCGAAATGATAATAGCCGCGATCTAAATGATATAAATTCGTTACTCTAGTATACCCCTCTGCTAGTAGGCCTGCAATAATAAGGGCCGCTGCTGCACGTAAATCAGAAGCTGCTACTTCTGCACCTTGTAAATTTGAATCGCCATAGAGCAATACGGTTTGACCTTCTACTTTGAAATTAGCGTTCATGCGACGTAATTCTTCTAAGTGCATAAAACGGTTCTCAAATACCGTTTCTGTCATTGTACTTGTTCCATGAGAGTGCAATTGCGCAATTGTCATTTGTGCTTGCATATCTGTTGGGAATCCAGGGTGTGGCATTGTTTTTACATCCGTTGCTTTTAGAACTTTTGGTCCAATTACTCGTAATCCATTCACTTCTTCTTCAATAGAAACGCCCATTTCTTTTAGTTTAGAAATCAGGGGTTTATTGTGATCTGCGATGGCATCTTCGATTAAGACGTTTCCGTTTGTTACGGCAGCTGCCACCATGAATGTTCCTGTTTCAATACGGTCTGGAATAATAGAATGTTCAGTAGCTGTTAATTCTTTTACCCCTTCAATACGGATTGCTTCGGTACCGGCACCATAAACTTTCGCACCCATACGATTTAGGAAGTTAGCCAAGTCCACAATTTCTGGTTCGCGAGCCGCATTTTCGATGATGGAAGTTCCTTCAGCGAAAACAGCTCCCATCATGATGTTTTGAGTAGCTCCTACACTTGGGAAGTCCAAGTAAATACGCGCACCTTTTAATTTTTCAGCGTACGCTTCAACAAAGCCTTTTTCAATCTTGATGGTTGCTCCCATCGCTTCAAAGCCTTTTAAATGCAAGTCGATTGGACGTGTACCAATCGCACATCCGCCTGGTAGTGCAACTTTTGCCTTTCCAAGACGAGCCAACAATGGTCCCATAACAACAATCGATGCTCTCATTTTACTTACATATTCAAATGGAGCTTCCCAATCTACATCACCAGATGCATCGGCTACAATCGTACCTGTTTCTTCATCAAACTCAATATCAATATTAATGTGTTTCAATACATTCTTCATTGTGTAAACATCAGAAAGAACCGGCACATTCGTTAATACCGTTTTTCCTTTTGATGCTAAGATTGTCGCTGCAACAATGGGAAGCACAGCATTCTTTGCCCCTTCAGCTTTCACTGTTCCAACTAGGCGGTTTCCGCCTCGAACAATCATTTTTTCCATTCTATTATCCCTCCGACACTTCTCGTTCATCTGCTCTATAACGTTCCAATTGATTAAGTGTTTACCATTTTAATTTCATATTTATCCATCTTAAAGTAGCAGCGCTAAGTTCCTTGAAATTTCAATAAATTCCAAGAAAAAAGAGCTAACCGTGTAGCCTAATGCGATAGAGAGAAAGAAGTACAAAATTCTCGCCTCTTGTTCATGGTTCTTACGAATCCATTTCTCAATTCGCATGGCTTTCATTGCCCAAAAAGCCAAAAAAATAAATAACATATGAGAAAGAATCGTTAACAGACCAAATGTGAATAGATAGTCCATTATCATTACACCTCCTCATAGTCTCAAACTATACTACCATAAAACATTTGAAAAAAAAACAGCTTCAGTCTTTTTTAATCTTTACAAGATAGTGACAGTTTTTTTGAAACTGTTTTTACAAATCATTGCTTGAACCTATTATAACGGCATTTTTCTTGAAAATGAACTATTTTGAACTAAAAATCGCAAACAATTCGAATTCAAAGGATAAAAAAATAAGAAAAAAGCTCCCCTTCAAGGAGAGCTTTCCTAATTAAATCCTTTTATCAGATACACCAATCCGGTTGATGGCTTTTGCTAGAGAAACTTTAGCACGAATAAATTCTTGGCTATTTTTCGTTTCTCTTGCTTCACTCATCCGTTTTTCCGCTTCTGTTTTCGCTCGCTCTGCTCGGTCAATATCAATATCGCGTGCCCGTTCCGCGGTATTGGCAATCACGTTCACTTTATTTTCTCGTACTTCCATGATCCCACCACTGACTGCTATATGGTTTTGCTGTAACTCATCGGTCACCCGAGTGACAATCAACTCACCAATGGCAAGCGGAACAATAATGGGAGTATGGCTTGGTAGAATCGTAATTCCGCCATCTGTGGTTTGTGCATGGACTTCTTTGGCGCGGTGCTCAAAAATTGTGCCGTCTGGAGTAATTACATTTACTAATAAAACAGCCATTTGTTACACCCCTTTGTAGCCTAATTGTCCTGCTTTTTCTAGAACCTCTTCAATTGTTCCCACATTTCGGAATGCTTCTTCCGGAACATCATCATGTTTGCCATCGATGATTTCCTTGAATCCGCGAATCGTTTCTTGAACGGGAACATAAGAGCCTGGGATACCGGTAAAGGCTTCTGCCACGTGGAAATTTTGTGATAGGAAGAATTGAATCCGTCTTGCACGTCCTACCAACTCTTTTTCTGTATCAGAAAGTTCATCGATTCCTAAGATGGCAATAATATCTTGAAGTTCGCGATAACGTTGTAAAATGCGTTGTACTTCTGTTGCCACTTCGTAGTGTTCTTCCCCTACAATAGAAGGGTCCAAAGCACTGGAAGACGATGCCAATGGGTCAACGGCAGGATAAATTCCTTGCTCAGTCAGACGACGCTCCAAGTTTGTTGTAGCATCCAAGTGGGCAAAGGTTGTTGCAGGAGCCGGGTCGGTATAGTCATCTGCTGGTACATAAATAGCTTGAATCGAAGTAATCGATCCGTTTTGCGTAGAAGTGATCCGTTCTTGCAAGTCACCCATTTCGGTCGCAAGGGTTGGTTGATATCCTACTGCAGAAGGCATTCTACCTAACAAAGCTGAAATCTCTGAACCAGCTTGAGTAAACCGATAAATATTGTCGATAAACAGTAGTACATCTTGATGCTCTTCGTCACGGAAATGCTCTGCCATTGTCAATCCTGTCAAAGCAACACGCATCCGCGCGCCAGGTGGTTCGTTCATTTGGCCGAACACCATAGCGGTCCGTTCACCTACACCTGATTCCTTCATTTCGTAGTACAAGTCGTTCCCTTCACGGGTCCGTTCACCTACACCCGTAAAGACAGAAATTCCTCCATGTTCTTCTGCAACATTATGGATTAGTTCCTGAATCAGTACGGTCTTTCCAACTCCAGCTCCACCGAATAAACCGATTTTCCCACCTTTTAAGTAAGGGGCAAGCAAGTCAATTACTTTAATTCCGGTTTCTAAGATTTCATAGTTACTACTTAGGTCCGCATATTTAGGTGCAGGCTTATGAATAGAAGTCCGAGGGAAATCCTCGCTAAAAGATTCACCTCTATCAATTGTATCCCCTAGTACATTAAAAACACGGCCTAACGTTTCTTTTCCGACTGGAACTCGAATCGGATGTCCAGTATCAATGACGTCAAGTCCTCGTTGCAAGCCATCTGTTGATTCCATCGCAATCGCACGGACTACACCGTTCCCCAATTGAATCGATACTTCTAATACGATTGTTTGAACAGAACCATCTGCACGATTCTTTTCTACTTTTAAGGCGTGATTAATGTCAGGAAGTCCTTGTTCTAGGGGGAAGCTAACATCGACTACTGGCCCAACTATTTGCACAATTTGTCCTTTTCTCATTTATTTATGCATCCCCTTTATTTCTCTTTTAGCGCTTCTGCTCCACCAACGATTTCGTTGATTTCTTGCGTAATCGCAGTTTGTCGCAACTGATTGTATTGGATGGTTAAATCACTGATCAAGTTGGCTGCGTTGTCAGTAGCACTCTTCATTGCTGTCATTCGAGAAGCATGTTCTGCGGTTTTTGCATCAATAATGGCTCCATAAATCAAGCTCTCTGCATATTGTGGCAGTAATACCTCTAAAATATCTTCTTTTGTCGGTTCAAATAAATAATCTACTTCATATTCTTCTGCTTCATCTGGATCTAAATCAGATAAAGGCAGCATTTTCTCTGCACGGAACTCAGAGAGCAATGCATTGATATGATGATTGTAACAAACGTACAGCTCATCAAAATCCCCTGATCGGTAATGTTCTACAATCTGGCTGACAATACTGCGTACACTCTCAAAAGAAGGCTGATCGCCAAGATCTGGCACAACGTGTTCTACCTTAATGCCATTTTTTCTTAAATCAAGTGCGAGTGTTTCACCAATCGTAATCACCATGTATTCTTCATCACTTGCATGATCAGAACGAACCATTTCACGACTGGATTTCAGTACGGAGCTGTTGTAGCTTCCTGCCAATCCTTTATCGCTAGAAATAATCAGATAAGCAGTTCGGTTCACAGGTCGTTCGATTAACAAGTCATGAAAATTAATTAACTGTTGTTCTTGCGCATATGCGTGACCTTGTTCTTCCAAAATAGTCAGTTCTGCTCCAGCAATATGCGTAACAATTTCTCTAATTTTATGCGCATATTCTTGATAGCGACGCACTTTTTGCTCGGAACGTGTCAATTTAGAAGCCGAAACCATTTGCATTGCATTTGTAATCTGGCTCGTTTTTTTAGTAGAAGCTATTCTTTTCTTTATATCAATTAACGATGAAGCCATTCTCTCACCTCACTTTATGACGAAAAACAAGATTACTGATGAGGCACAAAGACGTGTATAAACTGTTCGAGTGCCTCATTTAATTTATCTTGATCTGGTAATTCACGTGTCTCTACAATTTGTGTCAGTAAAGCAGGGTATGAAACATTCATATAATTCATGAGTTCTGATTCAAACCGCTTCAAGTCATTAACAGGAACTGTATCCAGGAATCCATGCGTCAAGGCATAAATCATAATCGTTTGTTTTTCGACTCCCATTGGAGAATGAACCGGCTGTTTTAATACCTCTACCGTACGGTGACCACGATTTAATCGTTGTTGAGTAGATGCATCTAGATCAGATCCGAACTGAGTGAAAGCTTCTAGCTCTCGATAAGAAGCCAGGTCAAGACGTAATGTACCAGACACTTTCTTCATTGCCTTGATTTGAGCAGATCCCCCTACCCGTGATACAGAAAGCCCTGCGGAAATAGCAGGACGGATTCCAGCGAAGAACAGGTCACTCTCTAAGAAAATCTGTCCATCGGTAATGGAAATCACGTTAGTAGGAATATAAGCAGAAATATCACCGGCTTGTGTTTCAATAATCGGTAGCGACGTAATCGATCCACCACCTAGCTCATCATTTAATTTAGCGGAACGTTCTAGCAAGCGCGAGTGCAAGTAGAAAACATCCCCAGGATAAGCTTCACGGCCTGGTGGTCTACGTAATAACAACGACATTTCTCGGTAAGCAGCAGCTTGCTTCGAAAGGTCATCATATACAATCAGCACATGTTTTCCTTGGTACATAAACTCTTCAGCCATTGATGTCGCAGCATAAGGTGCGATATAGAGCATCGGAGCTGGTTGAGAGGCACTTGCCGACACAACGATGGTATAATCCATTGCATTGTGTTGCTTCAACAACTCTGTCAGATTACGAACAGAAGATTCCTTCTGGCCAATTGCTACATAGATACAAATGACATCTTTGCCGCGTTGATTCAAGATTGCATCAACAGCAATGCTCGTTTTCCCGGTTCTACGGTCCCCAATAATTAATTCCCGTTGACCACGTCCGATTGGCACAAGCGCATCGATTGCTTTTAATCCGGTTTGCATCGGTTCATTAATCGATTGACGATCCATGACACTTGGCGCTTCACTTTCAACTGGACGTTTCTTAGTAGTTAAGATAGGGCCTTGTCCATCAATCGGTTGACCCAGAGCATTCACTACGCGCCCAATGAGCGCTTCCCCAACAGGAACTTCCATAATATGTCCTGTTCTTTTTACAATATCGCCTTCATGGATATTCTCGAACTCACCAAAAATAATGATCCCGACATCGTCTTTCTCCAAGCTTTGAGCCATCCCGATGGAACCATTCCGAAAACGAAGAAGCTCTCCGCTCATTACGTTTTTCAGCCCGGTAGCCCGAGCGATTCCGTCACCGACATACGTCAGTTTTCCAATTTCTTCCATTTGTGGAACAGATTGAAATGAGCTGATTCTTTGCTTCATCAAAGAATGTAAATCATTCTTGTTATCCACCACATTCTTCACCTCTTCAATCCCATTCATCTTGTAATATGTGGTTCTTCATTTCTGTTAATTTTGTTTGTAACGTATTATCAAAATAATAGTTTTCCGATTCCAAGCGAACGCCGCCCAAAACTGATTCATCCACTACTTCGCGGATATAGAGATGGTGGTTCGCTATTTTCGTGCGGAAAACTTTAATAATTTTATCCCTTTGCTCTATTGTTAAAGGAACAGCAGTAGTTAACGTAACATTAATTGGTTCATTGTCATCGAGATAGAAACGGTTGAACTCTTCAATCGCTTCTAAGTACAAGCGACGATCATTCCCAGCTTCCATTCCGTCTAAAAACTTCAGTGTTACTTCGGACATTGTTTGAGCAGCTGCTAATAAAATATCTGACGTTGCTTCTGCAATTGCCTGCTCATCCGCTCCTTCTGCTGCCACCACTTCGGACATCATTTCTTTTAGTTGATTCAGTTCCATGTGCAATTGATTGGATAGAAATGAGCTCTCTAAATGGTTATAGAAGGATTGGACGTAAAAGTGTATTGAGGAACGATCCATGATAATTCCCTCCTTCTATTTTCCAAGCTCATCGATGAACTCTTCGATTAAACGATCTTGGTCATTCGTATGTAGTTCTCTACCTATCATTTTTTCAGCTATTGCCAAGGACATTTCACTAATATCTGACCGCAAGGATTCCAATGTTTGTTGACGTTCTAGTTCGATTTCTTTGTGAGCATGTTGACGGATCCGTTCAGCATCCGCTCTTGCTTCGTCCAAAATCGTTTTCTTCATCTCAGTTCCTTCTACTTGTGCTCTGGTTAATAGCTCGTTCGCTTTGCTTCTCGCTTCACGGGCTTCGTTTTGTAACTCTGCTTCTTGTTTTTCAGCTACTTGGCGTGCGGACTGCGCCTTATCCAAATCTTCTTGAATCGTTCTTTCTCTTTCTTCTAACATGCCCATTAGTGGTTTCCACGCTACACGCTTTAACAGCCAGAAGAGCAGTAAGAATGATACTAATGTGACGATAGAATTCCCAAGTGTTGTCGATGCATCTCCAAGCATGATCGTTACATTCAAGGTTACTCCCCCTATTCTATTCAAGTTTATTCTGTCTTTTTTATTGGAAAATTAATAGGAAAGCAATAACCACTGCCATGATTGGAACTGCCTCAATCAAACCTACCCCAATAAACATCAAGTTTTGTAGTCTGCTTTGAAGTTCTGGTTGTCTTGCGATTGATTCAATCGCTGTAGAAATAACCTTACCGTTCCCTAGGGATGCTCCGATGGCTGCTCCTGCAACCGCGATCGCTGCTGCGATAAAATTCATTTTAATTTCTCCTTTATTTTTCAATTATTGCTGATTAGTGTTCAATCTTGTGTGATAAATAAACCATTGTAAGCGTCGTAAAGACAAAAGCCTGAATTGAGCCAATAAATATAGAGAATCCTTGCCAAACCATTTGTAAAGGTATCCCAATCACCCATGTTAATGGACCAGCTGCATTTGCTAACGAAGCGATTAATCCTAACAGAATTTCACCCGCATAGATATTCCCATACAAACGAAGCGCCAAGGTCAATGTATTCGTAAATTCCTCCAAAATTTTAATTGGCATTAAAGCTGGGACTGGACGAATATAACTATTCATAAAATAATCCTTAAACCCATGCTCCTTCACCCCAAAATAGTGAGTCAGCAAGATAACGAGCAGCGCTAGGGCTAATGTGACGGCCGGGCTGGCAGTTGGACTTTTCCAGTAGTTAAATCCACCTACTTGTAAGATCAAAACGAGCCCCAATACGTTTGCCACCCAAATAAACAGAAATAAGGTAAATCCGAGCAAGTAAAATTGTTCTCCTTGTTTCCAGTCCATTGAACTGGAAATCATATTTCTAATAAAATTTGCCAAGTATTCCATCAACAGTTGTCCTTTGTTGCTTGGTCGCACAGAAAGTTTTCTCGTACAGAAGTAACAAAACAAAAATACAACCAAACAAGTAACGAAAACACTAATGAGAATATCCACACTAAACCCAATTCCCAGGAGTTCAATTACTTTCGATTCATGTTCCAATCGTTTCACCTCTTTTCCATCAAAATCAGGCAAATATCTCTCTCGTTTTCATATAAAATGTATAAAAATATTTATGAAAACAGTCAAATTCATTTGCATTGCATATATTACCACGAATAAAGGAAATAATCAAAAAATATTGAATATTTTTACAAAGTTTCTTTACTCAAACCTGTAATAATATTGCATACCCAATATAGGCTCAGGGTATATTGACTAGTCAAAATACCCTGAGCTTTTATTGACTAGTCAAAATAACTCATATTCTTCTTTAAAAAGAAAAATCACTTCCAACCATACGGCCAGAAGTAATTTTGAAGTCTATTTTGTGCCAAACAAGCGATCACCCGCATCGCCAAGACCAGGTAAGATGTACCCTTGCTCGTTTAAGCGTTCATCAAGTGCTGCGGTAATAATTTCTACTTCTGGATAAGTGTCTTTTAACACTTTTACTCCTTCAGGTGCAGCAACCAAACAAATAAATTTGATGTTGTCGGACTTAGCTCCGCGGCGAACCAATGCTTCAATCGCAGCAACAGCAGAACCTCCCGTTGCAAGCATCGGATCTACTACGAATAATTGGCGCTCCGCAATATCAGCCGGCAACTTTACAAAATATTCATGGGGTTCAAATGTTTCTTCATCACGATATAAACCAACGTGACCTACTTTCGCAGCTGGAAGCATTGCTAGAAAGCCATCTACCATGCCGAGTCCTGCGCGAAGAATTGGAATAATGGCTACTTTCTTACCACTTAGTTGTTTTTGGACAGACTTTACAAGCGGTGTTTCGATCACGACATCTTCCAATGGCATGTCTCTAGTTACCTCATATGCCATTAACATTGCGATTTCACTTACAACCTCGCGAAAATCTTTTGTTCCTGTGGTGGTTTGACGGATAATCGTTAACTTATGCTGAATCAAAGGATGATCCATTACGGTTACTTGTCCCATTCGAATTCCCCTTCCATTTTTTCACTTTTTCTATTGTATCGGATTGTGTTTCAATTTACCAGAAAATAATCAGAAATTAGTTGGATAAAGTGGAAATTGTTTTGTTAGGGTGAGAATATGCTCCCTTATCTCGGATAGCTTGGCTTCGTTCTCTCGGTTTTCAGCAACTTCAATGATGAATTGGGCAACAAGCGATGCTTCTTTTTCACCGAATCCTCTTGTTGTGATGGCTGGAGTACCGATCCGGATGCCGCTCGTTTTGCTTGGCGGCAAGGTGTCAAATGGAATTGCATTTTTATTTACGGTTATGCCTACTCGGTCAAGCAAAACTTCAAATTCATGCCCGTTCATTCCGTATCCAGAAGTATCAAGCAATAACAAATGATTGTCGGTGCCTCCACTAATCATACGAAAGGAAGAAGTCTTGAACACTGCCTCCATTGCTTTTGCATTTGCTACTACTCGTTCCATGTACGTATAGTAATCTGGCTGCAGCGCTTCATGGAAAGCGACGGCCTTGGCTGCAATGACATGCTCCAACGGTCCGCCTTGAATGCCAGGGAAGACGGCACTGTTCAATTTCTTAGCGTATTCTTTCTTCGCCAGAATCACACCGCCCCTTGGTCCTCGTAAGGTTTTGTGGGTAGTAGAAGTAACCACATCGGCAAACTCAACAGGGTTTTGATGGAAACCAGTCGCACAAAGTCCAGCAATATGAGCCATGTCAACCATCAACTTTGCACCTACTGCATCTGCGATTTCCCGAAATTTCTTAAAATCAATAGCTCGAGAGTAGGCACTTGCTCCAGCTACAATCAATGCAGGTCTTTCTGCTTCAGCAATCGCACGAACCTTCTCGTAATCGATTGTTTCGGTTTCTTGATCCACTCCATAAGAGACAAACTCATATGTTTGACCACTGAAGTTTACCTTTGATCCATGTGTCAAATGACCCCCGTGGTTTAAGTCCATTCCTAAAATTTTGCTACCTGGTTCTACCAAAACGCGGTAAGCAGCCATGTTCGCCTGGCTGCCAGAATGAGGCTGAACATTGGCATATTCAGCACCAAATAATTGTTTTAAACGATCAATTGCGATATTTTCAATCTGATCGACAAATTCGCATCCGCCGTAATAACGACGTCCTGGGTACCCTTCAGCATACTTATTCGTTAGAATACTTCCTTGGGCTTGGAGTACTTCTGCTGACACAAAATTCTCAGACGCGATTAACTCAATCCCTTGTTCTTGACGGTTTTTTTCCATTTCAATGATTTGAAATACTTCTGCATCCAACATTACCATCACCTATTTCATTTTTGTAAATTAAATTTTAATTAAAATCTAAGTTAGTATACCACATTGTACGACTGGTTTATAGTTTCGGATACAAGGAAGAAGCAGCCTTTTCTAGACGGTTCATGTAGGCTTGCCCAATTCCTACTTTTGGATATCCTTCTGCTAAAATGACATCTACATCCGCTTCATCAAAATAACGAAGTCCCGCATATAAATGCTTCGAAGCTTCTCTAGCTTCTTCCTTTCTACCTAAAGAATACACATCCTTTATACCTCTGTTCGCTAAGGACTCCAGTGTTTCCATGGAAGCGAGCAAGGCAATCTTTTTCCCTTCGATAAGTAGCTCGTCAATCAACTCGCTCCAATCAGAATCATTACCAGACACTAAAATGACGGGTTGTTTGGGCGAATAATGAACATACTTCATTCCCGGTGCCTTAGGAGCTTCTTCATCTGCTGTTACCTTATCACCGCCAACCCAAACTTTCTCATCGACCACTTCTTCAATCATTTCACGAGAAATGGCACCTGGACGCAAGATGACTAGACCTCTCTCATCGGTTAAATCCAACACCGTGGACTCTACTCCAATTTGAGTCGCTCCTCCGTCTACTACGCCAGCAATTTTACCAGACAAGTCATGGAGAACGTGTTCAACTGTAGTAGGACTCGGTTTACCCGAAGTATTCGCACTTGGCCCAACGATCGGAAATCCGGTCTCTTCTATTAGGCGAATCGTCAAGGGCTGGTCAGGCATCCGCAAAGAAACCGTTCCTCGACCTGAAGAAAGAGCCGGAGCAAAAACATGGTCTTTCGCTTCAAAAATCAACGTCAATGGTCCTGGCCAAAATGCTTGCATCAACGGTTGGGCAACTGGCGGAACCGAAGCAACTAGTTCAGCAATATCTGATGAAGCTACATGGACGATCAACGGGTTATCACTGGGGCGTCCTTTCACTTGATATACTTCTTTCACTGCTTCCTCATTCGAGGCAATGGCGCCTAACCCGTAGACGGTTTCTGTTGGGAAGGCAACTAACTGCCCCTTGCTTAATAATTTTCCTGCTTCCCCTATATTTTCAGCGTGGAATATTCTTGTTTCCATATACTGCCTCCTCATTAAAAAAAGTGTGAAAAACGGCTTACACAGACCGCTCTATCTTGGGTCTTGCCGCTGTTTTTCACACTCTACTATTTCACAATTAACATTCGGTCTAATCCGTTAATGTCCTTTTGAATGGTTACTTCTTTATCAGGAAAAGCTTTCCGATACAGTTTCTGCAACTTTTCACCTTGTTGGAAACCAATTTCCATAAACAAACAACCATCTGTCATCAAATGGAATGGCAATTCGTAAGCCAACTTTTCGTAAATGCTCAGACCCTTATTCTCAGCGAATAGAGCCATTGATGGTTCATATTCTAAAACCGATTCATCCATTAAATGCTTCTCTTCAAAAGCGATATAAGGTGGGTTGCTGATAATACAATCAAAGGTCTCTAGTGCAACAGGTTCTAATAAATCGCCTTCTAGAAAGCGGATGTCCAAATGGTACTGGTCAGCATTTTCTTTTGCTACTTCTAACGCTTCCGGAGACAGATCGATTGCAGTCACTTGATCGACAGGTCGTTCGTGTTTCATTGCAATCGCGATTGCCCCGGAACCTGTCCCAATATCCAACACTCGAAAATGGTCTTTATCTGTTTTGCTGTTTAAGTGCAGCAAGGCTTGATGGACCAATTCTTCTGTTTCAGGACGAGGAATCAAAGTATCCTGAGTCACTTTTAGCGGCAACCCATAGAACCATTCTTTACCTACAATATATTGAAGTGGTTTTCCCTGAACGAATTCATTCAGATCATCCAAGTACTGCAGATAAACCTGCTCATCCATTATTTTATTCAAATGCATCATTAAATCTGTTTTGGTCCAATCACATCGATCCATCAATAAGCGCTCTGCAATAGAGGGGTTCAGCTGTTTGTTTTCTAAATAAGTAACAGCTTGCATCATGATTTGCTGATATGTTTTACCACTAGATTGTTCCATTATTTAGACTCTCCAACTTTGTTGTTTGATCGGCAATAATAAGTGCATCGATAACTTCATCTAATTTTCCACTCAATATTTGATCCAACTTTTGAATTGTTAATCCGATTCGGTGATCGGTAACGCGGTTTTGTGGGAAGTTGTAGGTCCGGATTCGTTCGGAACGGTCTCCAGTTCCAACTGCCGACTTACGGTTTGCATCATATTCTGATTGTGCCTCTCCTGCAAGCTGATCGTATACACGAGCACGCAACACCTTCATTGCCTTCTCACGGTTCTTCAGTTGAGAACGCTCATCTTGCATCGCTACCGCAATACCGGTAGGAATGTGGGTTAAACGAACGGCAGAAGCGGTCTTGTTAACGTGCTGTCCACCTGCTCCGCTGGCATGATAAATATCTGTTCGGATATCTTTATCAGCGAGATCAAGTTCGACTTCTTCCATTTCAGGTAGAACGACAACGGTTGACGTTGAAGTATGAACGCGTCCTTGCGATTCTGTTTCTGGGACACGTTGAACACGGTGTGCGCCGCTCTCGTACTTCAATTTAGAAAAGACACTTTGTCCGGTAATCATGAGGATAATTTCTTTGTATCCGCCAATTCCAGTTATATTCGCATCCAATACTTCTACTTTCCATCCTTGGCTCTCCGCGTAACGGCTGTACATTTCGAATAAATCGCCAGCAAACAAGGCAGCTTCGTCACCACCCGCTGCACCACGGATTTCCATAATGATGTTTTTCCCATCATTTGGATCTTCAGGAAGCATTAGAACTTTAATTTGTTCTTCTAAGTCAGCTTTTTGACTCTTTAATTCAGATAATTCTTCTTTCGCTAAAGAAGCCATTTCATCATCTAAGCTCTCGCCTAGCAATTCTTCTGTATCTGCTAACTCAGAGGTCACACGCTTGTATTCCTTAAAAACAGCTACTTTTGGACGTAAATTTGCTTCCTCTTTTGTCAATTCCATAAAGCGTCTGGTGTCTCCAATGACTTCTGGATCGCTCAGCAATTCAGACAACTCATCATAACGGATCAGGAATGCATCTAACTGATCAAACATTTTCTCAAAACCCTTCTTTTTTCAACTCTGGATGGAAATAGTGATTCCGGCAGACCGGAATATAAGACTCGTTTCCTCCAATTTGAATCTGCTCGCCTGCATACATCGGTTTTCCATTGACAATCCGCATATTCATGATTGCTTTTTTATGGCAATACCAACAAATCGTTTTTATTTCTTCGATTTTATCTGCGTATAGCAATAAATACTTCGAACCTTCAAACAGTTCATTGGTAAAATCATTCTTCAAACCAAATGCCATGACCGGAATCGCTAATTCATCAACAATACGAGCAAGCTGCAAAACGTGTTCTTTTGATAAAAATTGAGCTTCGTCAATCAGTATGCAATAAGGTTTCACTTGTTCAGCTTGTACTTGTTTGTATAAATCTGTTTGCTCATCCACCGGCACTGCTTCTCTTCTCAGTCCAATACGACTGGATACATAGCCAATTTCATCCCGATTATCAATGGCGCTAGTAAAAATCAACACTGGTTTGTCTTGTTCTTCGTAATTATGGGCAACTTTTAAGATTTCGATGGTTTTCCCACTATTCATTGCACCATACTTAAAAAATAATTGAGCCACATTGCACCTCGCCATTGTTCTTTGGTTATCATCTTGTAATATAATAGTAATAATTGGTTCCAAAGTCAATCATTGAGAACGAATTTGCCAATTTGAGAAAAGAAATATTATTGAAAAAACAGAATCAAATTTGTTAAGAATTGATAAAATTAATTGCCATTTCCTTTGAAAGCATACTTTGCCACTTTCAGAATGGATGTATTTTGTGCTATGATGTCAAAGAGAATTTTACGAAGGGGAGATACATTTGAGTATTCGCGGAACAGTAGCGGTCACGGTAGGAAAAGGAGCACAATGGGCATTACGTACATTTACAAAAGGCGGTACCAGTTTACCTGGGAAATTAGCGTCTAAAATTGATCCTGCCGTCCTATCCCACCTTGCAAAAGAGTATGAAGTTGTCATTATCACTGGAACGAATGGAAAGACCTTAACCACTTCCCTTACTTACCATGTTTTGCAACAAAAATATCCCCATATTTTGACAAACCCAACGGGAGCAAATATGGAACAAGGAATTATTTCTTCTTTTATCGAACAAAAAGGGAAAAGGAAAGCAGAGAAAAAACTAGCCGTGCTGGAAGTTGATGAAGCAAGTCTCGTTTATGTAACAAAATATATTAAGCCAAAAATCATTGTTAATACAAACGTGTTCCGAGATCAAATGGACCGTTTTGGGGAAATCTATACCATTTACCAAAAAATGGTTGACGGAGCAGCTCTTGCTCCAGAGGCGATTGTAATGGCTAATGGGGACAGCCCGATTTTTAATTCGAAGGACTTGGTTAATCCACAAGTATACTTCGGGTTCAACCATGAAGATGATGGCGAAACAATGGCTCATTACAATACAGATGGTGTTTTATGTCCGCAATGCCAAAAAGTATTGCATTATAAATTTAATACCTATGCCAACTTAGGCAAGTATTACTGTCAAAACTGTGACTTCCACCGTCCAGAACTAAAATATGCTGTCACTTCTGTTGATCATTTGGACTATCAGTCTTCTTCCTTTACGATTGACGGACATCCTTTCAAAATTAATATCGCTGGGTTGTATAACGTTTATAATGCACTTGCAGCCTATTCGGTTGGCCGTGAATTTGGACTAACTCCAGCGGAAATTCAAGCTGGATTCGCATCTGCTCAGCAAAAATTTGGCCGTCAAGAAACGATTCAAGTAGGAGATAAGAAGATTATCCTAAATCTAATTAAGAACCCAGTCGGTCTCAATCAAATTATTAATTTGTTGGATTATGAAAATGATCCGATTTCTCTAGCAGTCATTTTGAATGACCGTCCAGCAGACGGTACGGATGTAAGTTGGATCTGGGATGGAGAATTTGAAAAGTTACCGGAGCATGACATTCGTTCTGTTGCCGTGAGTGGAATTCGCAGAGAAGAAATGCACCTTCGTCTGAAAGTAGCCGGTTTACCGGAAGCAGAAACGAAAGTCTATGAAACACTGGATCGCTTGTTGGAATCCTTTAAGAATGCACCAACCGAAAAGATTTATGTGATGGCAACCTATACAGCTGTCTTGAATCTACGGAAAGAACTCGCAGAGAAAGGCTTCATCGAGGAGAGGATGAAATAGATGAAAATTAAAATTGGCCATCTATATGGCAACTTGATGAATACTTATGGAGACAACGGAAACTTACTGATGTTACAGTACTATGCACGCGAAAAAGGTGTAACAGTAGAAACGGAAATTATCAGTTTAGAACAACCTTTTGACCCGAACGAATATGATTTAGTATTCTTCGGTGGCGGTCAGGACTATGAACAATACATTGTTTCATTAGACATTAAAGAAAAAGCCGAGCAAATAAAACAATACATTGAACAAGATGGCGTTTTATTAGCGATTTGTGGCGGATTTCAAATGTTAGGACATTATTATGTCGATGCTACTGGGAAACGTATTGAAGGAATCGGGGTTCTTGATCACTATACATTGAATCAAGAAAATAACCGGTTTATTGGAAATATTACTATCAAGAACGAAGAAACCGGCGAAACGTATCATGGCTTCGAAAATCATAACGGTCGCACCTTCCTTGGTGAAGGCGTAAAACCACTTGGTATCGTTCAAGAAGGAAAAGGAAATAATAATGAGGATCAAACGGAAGGCGCTCATTATAAAAATGTCTTCTGCTCTTACTTCCATGGACCTTTGCTTGTGCGGAATCAACATTTAGCAGAACGTATTGTAGAATTGGCAATCGCCAATCGTCAAAAAAAGAACTTGATTGCTTAAAATGAATGAATCAAAAATAAGACCCCCGAAAATAAAGTTTTTGGGGGTCTTATTTTTGAACCTTCGATAAACGGCTTGCTATCTTACTTCTAACACCAACTATTTTCTAGCTTCCAATCATATACAGGAGATAATTGGTTACGAACATTCCTACATGCGTTGTCATGTGTCCGACCATTGCAGCTTCTAAATGGTGCTTCCAGTAAAGCAGGCCAAAGACTACCCCACCGCTCCCGTTCAGTAACAGCATTCGGGTCCACACGAGCGGAGTCATTTCTGTCAAGGAGCTTGTTGCTCCATAATGACCTAAGGCAAATAGGAGCGCCGAGATAAGAATAGCTGTTACGTATTTCTTCGGCTTCCGCCTTTTCCCTTTTTTAGTAAGGAAGTAAACGAAGACAGTCATCAAACCAAAACGCAGGAGCACCTCTTCCACAATTCCGCCGTATAAAATTCCCACTACCAATCCATAAAGGTCCGGACGCACGGTTTCTCCTAGAAAAGGAAGCCATGGTTCTAATACTTGATCGAAGCCGACAAATCCAGCTCCAAGGCCCAAGCCGGAAAGAGTTGCCGGGACAAACCCTTTTTTCGTACGCCACTTTCCTTGTGAAATCAACGAACGAAGCCCGACTTTCTTTGATAAATATTGCCCCGTTCCTAACGCTACCATACTAAGAACGAATGGCTGCAGTAAGGTTACGAGTCCCATGATTTCTGCTCGCAAGGGAACCTCTACGAGCCCTTGCATAACCAGGCTGCGAATAGAAGCAACTTGCATGGGATAGAGACTGGCAATTCCTAAAACGACTAAGCCAAGGAGCATCATGAACGGTGCTCGCTGGCTTTTTTTCAATTTCTTCATTTTCCTTTATATCCTCCACTAAAGCGTGAAACTCCAAAGAATCATTACGATCATCAAAAGAATGGTTCCTCCTACAAATAACCAAGCTTGATAACGTGCCAAGTTCAATGTAGGTCCAATCCCGAATCTTTTTTCTACAAAAATAGACGGGTCTTCTTTGTTAAAATAAAATACTCCCCAGAGCCAACTTCCATTTTCTTCTGTATCTTTATAATATCGTTCGTCTTCTTTTAGTAATTTTTCACCTGCTTGGCCATATTTATAAGATAAATAAACCGTTCCGCCAATCGTAAACACCATATAGATCACGATAAAGACAAACATGATCCAACCCATTTTTCCTTGGCTGAACATCGAGAATAGGACGAGTCCAGAAAGCAACAGCTGGGTTGCCAGGGTCATCCAAAACAAGAAATTCGACCATGCTTGACGGAAATGACGACTTTTGGCACTTGCCTCTACTGGTTCGAGCGGAGATAATTTTTGCTTAGAAACCAGAATTGAATAGCGGCTGTAGTGGAAAACAGGAATGAGCATTACTTGAAGGAAGGGCAAAGCGAGAACAGTCCATAAACTCTTCTCCATCGTGCGATTGACTTCAAAGTTGAGATCCCAATTAATTGGAATTCCATTGGGAATAGCGTCATAAAAAGCAAAAATAAAGACGATTGGAATCAAAATGATGATTACTTGCCAGATGAAAAAAAAAAAATTACTCCGTGTTTTTAATTGACGGTGAAAGTTTACATCAATAATAACTTTTTTCGCTTTTTCTTGTTCTTCCTTTGGTAAGGTTTGTTTCCAGTCAAGAATTTCCTTCCGATATTTCAAATATAGCCCAAAAGAAAGCAGCATATAAAGTAGAATTGCGATCAATGTGTAAATGGCCGCTATCATTTCTGCCTCATCGAAAGAATCAATAAAAGGAAATAGAAGAGCGGTAAACCAATGAACATACTAAAACCTGAATTATTCATACTTCTAAATTTTCCTTATTAATTTAGGAAAACCGTTGGTTTATACTTTTTTATCATTGTATTCCGAATGTGAATCGCACCATTGTTTCAAATTTTGTTTGCGTTCAAGAATCAGTACGAAAAACTTCCGGTTTTTGGGCGCACGATCCCCTTGGAATTCATTAATTTTTTTAAAATTTCAGTTGGCTCTCGGCCCTACCAACAGAGTTGCTGGATTTTGTCCAATAAGTGGTAGAACAGGTTTTGGTAGACATGGGAAGAGCTCGTCTTCAAAAAAAACTTTCGGCCGCTGCGGACCAGCTTGCCAGCCACTTTGAAGAGGCGCAGGCGCAAGGTGTCTACTTGGAAGGCCGCTTCTTTCGCCGGTAAACAGATTGTTTTCATGAAGTTGACCAGGTTGTAAGCCAAGAGGCTTACCATCATCCGGCCATGGTTTTCCAGAAAACAGGAGCTATCCGTCTTGTCGAAATGGAAACCGTTCTTCGCTTCCTTGATATAATTCTCCATGGTGCCACGCTTGTGGTA